>JAUVLG010000017.1 GCA_030595835.1 Candidatus Eiseniibacteriota bacterium
GATTGTTTCCTTCAATCGTAGGCGCTTCAGTATTGTATGAAATTATAACTCCCGTATCATCAGGACCTTCGGCAAATTTTAAGTGTGGATTTTTAGCAAGGTCTTCATCTGTAACTGAATATCCGATAACGTATGCAGCAACATCCAGCCGGTTACCCCGAGTTCGCAGTTCGTTTCGTCCGGTTCGAACTTCATCGTGGGACCATCGAGAGGGAAGTGTGGATCGCCCAAGCAGTCGAACACGCTGTACATGTCGATCTCGCAGTTCCCCTCACCGTACGCGAGACCCGCGGGAACGCGGTGACCGAAGTAGCCGTCGTCGCACGCGCAGATGCATTCGCCGAGCGCGAGGTAGATGGTCGAGTGACTGAGTCCGTGTCCCCCGTACTCGGTCGTGTCCCAGTAGATGTGGTAGCAGTACTCCCAGTAGCCTTCGTAGCCGGGCGCGCTCGAGTTCTCGAAGACAAGTCCGGTACCCCACACGGCGTCGGCCAACGCGGCCGGTGGTGCGAGCAGGGAGAAGATGAGTACCGCGCACACTGTCACTGTCGCCTTCGCAGTTCTGGTCATGGTGCTTCTCCTGCAGGCGGCAAGGCCTGCCATGCCGTGGAAGAATGGCCTTCAAGACCCCCGCAGCCGGCACTGCAGGAGCCCCCGCCCTCTCAGAATGTGGATGTTCGCCTGAATCTGATGTTAACTCATTCTATCGTGTTTGGGCAGTTGTGTCAAGGAACATGTGCTGAACATCTCCGGGTGCAGGGGTTGAATGAGCCTCGGTTCAGGCGAGGCGGGGATGACTTCCGCAGGCGGGTTGCTCCTCCGGGATCTACTTCATGCGGGTGAGCACCGCCCGGGAGCATTCGGAGCGTAAGGTCGGGTTACTGCGTCTCCGTCGACCGCGCGCGCGGGCGGCGGCAGACCGCGGCCGCCGGTGCACCATTATCACAGCGTCCTCGCGCTCCCGGCGCACACGGACCGGCGGGATCGAGCGGGACGCGGACGAGCTGGCCAGCGCGGAGGGGCTTGCCCTCACGCCCCGCAAGATCTCATACGCGGCGCTCCTCTTCCGGAAGAGGCAGGCCCTGGCGACCTACGCCTCCCAGATGAACCGCGATATCGCAGACCGTGTGCTGAGCTACGTCCTGGGGGTGGGGACGCTCGTGTCGCCGGCGGAGAGAGTATGGGAAGCGGAGTTTCCTGGCCAGGCGCGGGCTCGGAAGGAGCTGGAGAGCGTCAGCGGGCGCGCATGAAGAACCGGCACCGCGCTGCAACCTCGGCCTCAACCGCGCATCAGAACACCAGAGTACCCTTGTAGCGGTCGCACGGCGCATTCTGGTGTGGCACTCTCGCACGGCGCAATCCGGGGGGCATGCGGTGAAGGCGGTTGGTCTTCTTTCTGGCGGACTCGACAGCACGGTCGCTATGCAGCTGATGCTCGACTAAGGGATCGAGGTCTTCGCGTTCAATCAGGTGACCATATTCTGTTCCTGCACACCGAAGGAGTTGTCCTGCTCGGCTGCGCGGACGGCCGTCGACCAGCTCGGGATCGATCTCGAAGTCGTCAACGCGACGGACGAGTTCCTGACCGTAGTTGCGAACCCCAAGCATGGGCGCGGCAGCGGCATGAACCCCTGCCTCGACTGTAGAATCATGATGTTCCGGAAGGCCAGAAAGTACATGGAGGAGATCGGCGCCTCCTTCGTCGTGACGGGCGAGGTGCTCGGCCAGCGGCCGATGTCGCAGCGGCTGGATGCCATGCAGCTCATCGACAGGGAATCGGGGCTGACGGGCTACGTGGTCAGGCCGCTTTCAGCGGGTCTTCTTGAGCCCACGATCCCGGAGAACGAGGGCTGGATCGACCGTGAGAAGCTGCTCTCGGTGAGCGGGCGCTCACGCAGGCCCCAGATGGCTCTGGCCGAGGGCATGGGGCTCAGGGACTACCCCTGTCCCGCCGGCGGGTGTCTTCTGACCGATCCCATCTTTGCCCAGGGGCTCCGCGACCTCCTCGAGCACGACGGAGAACTCCGCAGGGAAGAGGTCAGCGTCCTGAAGCTCGGACGGCACTTCCGCCTGAGCCCGAAGGCGAAGGCTGTCGTGGGACGCGATGCGCAGGAGAACCACAAGCTCGGGAACAAGCTGCGCAACGGGGACCATGCGCTGGAGATCGGCGGGCAGCCCGGACCGCTCACCATGGTGCGGGGTGATGTGGGGGAGGCAGAACTCGCGGTCGCCGCGTCCATCACTTCTCGATACGGCAAGTCAGGTGGACGCAGTGCGACCACCGTGCTTTGTAGGAGAGTGGGCGACGGGGCAATGGCGAGCATTCGCGTCGGTCCGGTCGACCGTGAGAGCGTCCGGTCAAAGATGATAGGTGCGAACGATCAGGCTGACGAGTAGGGGACGGGCGTCAGGGAACCAGACCACAAACGGAACGAGCCGCCTCGATGTGAGGCGGCTCGTCTGTTCTCGTCACGGATGCTCGCGCTACGTTCCGATGACCTCTTCGCCGGAGGCCTTGAGAAACTCGCCGGGTGTCTCAATGAACTTGTCGCGGCAGTCCTCACTGCAGAAGTAGAAAGTGACGCCCTCGTACTCGGCCGTCCACTCCGACTCCGCTGTGACCGTCTTGCCGCAGACCGGATCGACCAGGACCGTTTCCTCAATGACCTCTTCGACGGTCTCTTCGATCGTGGTCTCGGCCTGCTCCGCCGGCGTCTCCTGAGCCTGCTGACAGCCCACGACGCCCAGCGCGAGCATTGCGATCGCGATGCAAAGCACCAGAATTCTCACCAGATTACCCTCCCCCTTGCGTTACTGCTGAGCGGGCCCCGTCCGGCGCCGCGCGACCGACAGGCCTCGTATCTCCGGAAGCGAACCATGCTCAACGATGACTCGTGGCGTGCATCCTACGACCTGCGGCCAAAGCTGGCAAGCGGTTTCTTCAATGGCCGGTGGACAGTGCGACGGGCCAGCACTGGGCCGTACTTTCCTGAGATGGGCAGGCGGGGCGGCCAACTATGCTGTAGCTGATGAGGGTTGACTGAGTTTCGGATGAGGACTAGTGTTGATTTCTGGTCTGTGCTCACTTGGGTCAGGCGCGCGGTATCAGAATGGCGGCAAAAGGAGGTCTCGTGAGGAGAGCATGCGCCGTGATCGTGGCGCTGGCGATGCTCGCCAATGGCTGCGCAAGCGTCTGTGTCGTGGATCCGGATGCGCCCGACAATATACTCCGCAAGCTGAACGCCAGTGCGGAAGGCAAGCCTGTCCGCGTGGCGCTGCTGAGCGGGCAGAGGTTCTCTGGGACGCGTATTCATGCGGCCAGCGACTCCACGACGTGGTTCGATGCGGGCGATCGACCTGTGGCCGTCTCAACGGCGGAGATCGCCAAGGTTGATGTCGTCAGCCGGGGAAGAGGGAACATGGTCTGGCAAGGAGTTCTGGTCGGGGCCGTTCCCGGCGCGCTCCTTATTGGGAGTGCACTGACCTCGGAGGAGCAGGGCGACGTAGATCTCACGGGTCTCTTCGGTGTTGTGGCACTAATCGGTGGCGTTCTGGTGGGAGGCACTCTGGGCTTCATACTTGGGGGAGAGGAAGAGACGACGACAACCTACATTCTCAATGAAGAGAGTGCTGGGTTCCTTCTGGAGGACACGCCGTGAGACGCTTGCTTGTCGCAGCGCTGGCCCTGGCGATTGCCGTCGCCGGGTGTGGACTCTCCGGATCCGGGCAGGTCCGTGTTGCGGATCCTCTCTGGCCGGGGGAGATTCTCTTCGAGCTCAATGCGGACGCTGAGGGGAAGCAGGTCGTCGTGAGGATGCTGAGCAGTGAGCAAATGCAGGGGGTTCACCTGCGCGCCTCATCCGACTCCACCGTCTGGTACGATCCCGAGGACCCGGGGTCTCGGACCGCGGTCCGCACCTCTAAGATCGCGTGGGTCCGTTTCGATGGCAGCCGCCAGGCGACGCGCGTGAAGGAAGGGTTCATCGTCGGGGCGGTGCTGGGGGTGCTTCCGACCGTGATCGGTGTGGCCGACCAGCCGGAAACAGCAGGACTCGGGGTCTTCACCGGTCTCCTGTGCGGGGGCGCCGGCGGCGCGCTCGGGGCGCTCATCGGTAATGGCATCAAGCATGAGGTTGAGGACACGGTTACCTACGTGCTGAACGGACCGCCGCCATCCACGCCTGGCCGCTGGTAGCGGGGCTGATGGGGCGGCTCTGCGCGAGATGCCGGAGCACTGAACAGCCAGCCAGCAGTAGTGAGGGGGGTGGACAATGGCTCTCTCCAGCAAATGCCGCGAGTTCAACGCCTGGGTCGATTCCCTCAAGGCCGCCAACCAGTTCTTCTACCTGCGTCAGATGGATCCCGCTGCGAGTCCGGTCGTGACGATGAACGGCCGGAAGCTCATCATGCTCGGCTCGAACAACTACCTTGGACTGGCGACTCACCCGAAGGTCGTACAGGCGACCGTCAAGGCGGTCGAGGAGTACGGCACCGGCGCGTGCAGTTCGCGCGTGCTCACGGGAACCACGAGCCTTCACAACAGGCTCGAGAGGAAGCTCGCTGAGTTCAAGGGCACGGAGGCCGCCGTCGTCTTCAGCACCGGCTTCATGACGATGATGGGGACCATCAGTACCATGACGGAGGAGGGGGACGTCGTCCTGAGCGACGAGTTCAATCACGCGAGCATCGTCGAGGGCTGCCGGCTGACCGGCGCCGAGGTGAAGGTCTACAAGCACAACGACATGGCGAGCCTCGAAGACGAACTGTCGAAATGCGACGACTCATCCGACAAACTCATCGTGACCGACGGCGTGTTCAGCATGAAGGGAACCCTCGGTGACATCCCCGGCATCAAGAAGCTCGCCGACCGCTTCGGTGCTGCGATCATGGTGGACGACGCGCACGGGACGGGCGCGATAGGCGCCACCGGTCGCGGGACGCTCGAGTACTTCGGCATGGAAGGGCAGGCCGACTTCGTATGTGGCACGTTCAGCAAGTCGCTGGGCACTATCGGCGGCTTCACGGCGTCTACGCAGGAGGTCGTGTCCTACCTCAAGCTGAGGTCTCGGCCCTTCATCTTCTCAGCGAGTCCGCCGCCGTCCTCCATGGCCACGGTGCTCGCGTGCCTCGAGGTGATGGAGGAGGAGCCCGAGCTCATGAAGAGGCTCGGGAAGAACACCGACTTCCTGAGAGAGGGGCTTCTGGACGCGGGCTTCAGGCTCGAGCCGACCGTAACTCCCATATTACCCATCCTCATCGGTGACGAGGAGCAGACCTTCCTGATGGCGGGCGGTCTGGAGGACGAAGGGGTGATCGTGAATCCGGTCGTCTCTCCGGCCGTGCCAAAGGAGGGTTCTCTGATACGCATCAGTGTGATGGCGAGTCTGGGGGACGACGAGCTTGCGATCGCACTCGATAAGCTCAAGTTGGTTGGAGGCAAGCTGGGGTTGATCTGACGCCGCGGAATCGACGAGGGGGCGCCGCGATGACCGGGAACAGGTACCGTCTGCTGAGCTGGGGTTTCCTCAAGTCGTACATTGTGACGATGCGGCCATACCTGCTCTTCGTGTCGGGCGCCGCGGGGCTGGTCGGGCTCGCGTTCATCGATGGCCCGCCGCTCTGGCGCGTTGCCCTTGCCTTCGTCCCGCTCTTCTTCTCGTACGGACTGGGGCAGGCGCTGACCGATTGCTTCCAGACCGACACCGACGCCATCTCTGCGCCCTACCGGCCGCTCGTCAGGGGAGTGGTGTCGAAGACGCAGGTCTTCTGGGTCAGCCTCGTCGGGTTGACCATCGTCGTTCTCATCCTGGCGTACCTGAACCTCTGGATCCTGCCGCTCGGGTTCCTCGCTGTCATAGGACTACTGACCTACACGTACTTCAAGCGCAGGTGGTGGGGCGGTCCTCCGTGGAACGCGTGGATCGTCGCCATCCTGCCGATGATGGGCCGGCTCGTCGACAGGGACTACGGCCTGGGTGAACTCGTTCGCTTCGGCGACCTGCGGACGCCCGCGTTCTGCCTGTCGGTCATCGCGATATTTGCGGGCTACGCGAACTTCGTGGTTATGGGGTACTTCAAGGACATCTCCGCCGATCGTGAGACGGGCTACCAGACGTTCCCGGTAGTCTTCGGCTGGCGGGCCAATGCCATCTACGGTGATGTCACCGCTCTCATCGTCGCGGGTCTCGCCGCCTGGGTGGTCGCGCTGACGGGCGGGGGCTTCCTGGCGTGGGCGGTGCTGGTCGCCGCGGTCGCGCTCCAGCTGCACGCGCAGGTGAGCGTCCACCGGACGCGCGACGAGCACGTCGTCGGGACGCCCATCGCCAACGGAGTCCGCGCGCTCATCCTCTTCTGCCTGGCCATCGTGCTCGCGCTCAAGCCCGGGTGGTTAGGTTTCGCGGGTATCTTCTACGTTGCTTTCGAACTGGTGCTCAGGCTGAGGCCCGAGCGCGGTCAGGTCTGACGGGGGGCACTTGGCGGACCCTGCGAACCCGCGTGTCATCAGAGTCTTCGTCAATCCCGGTGCGACGTACGGCACCGGGCGCGAGCGCTGGTCCCGGGTGGAAGGTGAGCTGCGACGCAGGCTGGGCGACTTCGAAGTGGAGGAGACCGGTGCGCCCGGGCAGCTGCGGGGAAGGCTCGCCGAACTCGTGCGGCAGGGCGTCTATAGGTTTGTGGCCGCCGGCGGCGACGGGACCGTCAATCTGCTGGCGAACGCCATCATGGCGCTTCCTGAGAGCGAACTGTCTGAGCGGGAGCTTCCCGGGGGGCAACTCGCCAGGCGCGAGCGGATCGTCCTCGGCGCGGTCGGGCTGGGGTCGAGCAACGACTTCCACAAACCATTCGACGAGAGCGCGACGATAGAGGGCATGCCGGTCAAGGTCGACTTCGACGGCGCCCGGGAGCGCGATGTCATCCGCATCGAATACGAGGAGCCTGAGGGTCCCGTGGCCACGCGCTATTCCCTCATCAACGCCAGCGTGGGCGTGACGGCCGAGGCGAACGCGCGATTCAACGAGCCCAACTGGTTCATCAGAGCGGCTCGCGCGGTGTCGGTCGACGCCGCCATCAGCGCTGCGGTTATCACAACGCTTGCTACCTGGACCGACGTGACCTGTGCGCTCGCGATAGACGGGGAGGAGCCCGCGATGGCGAGCGTCACGAACCTGGGTGTGTTCAAGAACGCGCACTTCGGCGGCGCGCTGTGCTACGATGCGCCCGTGGCGCCCGACGATGGTACGCTGGGTGTCGGGCTCTGTGAGAATATGTCGGCGTTCGAGACCGTGGCCACGCTCTCGGCTTTGCGGAGGCGCCGGTTCAGCGGACGGCCGAAGACGAGAACGTGGAGGGCGCGCAGCCTCTCCGTTCAGGGTGACCGCGCATTCGCGCTCGAGACGGACGGTGAGGTACTGCAGGCGAGAAGCGCGCGGTTCAGCATTGCTTCGAGACGCGTGAGCTGTTGCGAGTAGCTGTGGTGTATGGCGAGCCGCGCCCGTGCACCACCGGCGGGCGGCCGTGTGCGACGGGAAGGACGGGGTGCCGGACATGAGTGGTATGGACGGAATCCGAGAGAACGCGATCATCAATGCGTGGGCCGGGCGCTTCCGGCGTTCGCCCGACCAGCACAACGAACCTCACGAGACGGACGCGGAGCTGGTCGAGATGCCGGGCGAGCCTGAGCGCTTCCTGGCCATCACGATAGACACGGTCTCAGAAGAGATAACCGAGGGCATCTACCGCGACCCTCACACCATGGGGTGGGTGACGGCAGTTGCGTCGCTGAGCGATCTGGCAGCGGTCGGCGCCGATCCGATCGGGATCGTGGTGTCGGTTTCCACGACGCCGGACGCCGACGAGGAGTTCACGCGCCGCGTCGCTGAGGGGTTGGAGTACGCGTGCCGAGCGCACGGCGTCTTCATTTTGGGTGGAGACACGAATGCGGCTCCCACGACGTCGCTGACGGCATGCGCGGTGGGACTGGTTCCCAGGGAGCGCGTGTTGACACGGAAGGGCGCGGTGCCGGGCGACGCGGTGTTCCTGAGCGGCCACGCGGGCATCGGGAACGCTCTCGGCCTCGCCAGGCTGGGTGGCCTGCCGGATGACGCGTTCCTCGAGAGCGGATACCGCCCAACCGCGGAGCTCGCGATGGGCCGGCTGCTGCGCGGGTTCGCGTCCTCGTGTATGGACACGAGCGACGGCGTGTTCGCGACGCTCGACCAGATGATGCGCATTAACGGCACCGGCTTCGTCATCGACTGCAACTGTAGCAGGATGCTCGACCCCAACGTGCTCGACTTCTGCAAGCGGACAGATACACCCCGATGGCTGATGGCGGCGGGCCCGCACGGTGAGTTTAGGTTGCTCTTCACGGTGTCGCCGGAGAAGGTCGCCGGCTTCATGGGAGCGGTCACGCGCGAGGGGCTGGCGCCCGTCAGCCTCGGCACGGTGCAGGAGAGAAGGGCCGTTTCCGTGGTGACGGACGCGGGGACCACCATCGATGTGGACGTGGCCCGTCTGAGGAATCTCCTCTACGACGTCGAAGGTGACATGGAGCGTTTCGTCCGCGAATTCGTGAAGGCTGGGGAAGAGTGGGGGCTGACGTAACCTGTCGGAGACACCAAGAGGCGGAGGGCAGACATTGGCCGACACCATCCACGGGTCATTTCGTGAGGCAGCGGCGAACCACAGAGACAAGGTAGCGCTGAGGCACCGCAAGGACGGGCGCTACGTCGAAATGACATACGGGGAGCTCGAGAGCTGGGTGGACGCGGTCGCGGCCAGGCTTGTGTTGTTCGGGGTCAAGAAGGGGGACACCGTCGGGGTCCTCTCGCAAAACCGGCCGCAGTGGGTCATCGCCGACCTCGCTTCACTCAGTCTCGGCGCCGGCGTCGTTCCTCTCTACCCAACGCTGCCTCCGTCCTACCTGCAGTACATCATCAACGATTCTCACATGACAGTACTGGTGGCGGGCGACGCTCTGCTGCTCACGTCCATATCGACGGTGATGGACGAGACCCCGGATCTCGCGCAGACGCTGCTCCTGGACGATGCGGCGATCGAGCTGGGAACGGCCGCGTTCTCGTCCGATCCAGGGTCCGACCTCAGGAGTGATCCGTCGCGGCGCGCCATCGCGTACCCCGACGTCGTGGGGGACGACATCGCGACCATCGTCTACACGTCCGGAACGACCGGCGCTCCGAAGGGCGTCGTGCTTACTCACACCAACATTGTGTCCAACGCCAGGGCTCTGACCGACAGATACGGCATCTGCTCCGATGACTCCACGGTTTCGTACCTGCCGCTGTCGCACATGTTCGAGCGGACGTGCGGTTACTACACATTCCTGTTCGCGGGCGCGACCATCACCTACGCGGACCAGATGACCAGCGTGGCGAAGGACGTCGCCGCGGCACACCCGACCGTGCTCATCGCCGTCCCCAGGGTGCTTGAGAAAGCACATGCCGTGGCGCGCGGGAAGATAGAAGGGCACTCGAAGCGCAAACAGGCGCTGGTCAGAGATGCCATCCACGACCTCAACGAACGGGCGAATCTGCGTTACCGTGGGGAGCGCGTCTCGCCGTGGCTCGCGCTCAAGTGTGTCGTCTACGACAGGCTCGTGGCGAAGAAGTTCAGAGACGCGGCCGGTGGACGTCTGCGGATCATCGTTTCTGGAGGCGCCTCTCTCGACAGACAGGTCGCCAAGGTACTCTTCGTCGTGGGGTTCAACGTGTTCGAGGGGTACGGCATGACGGAG
Organism: Candidatus Eiseniibacteriota bacterium; assembly: GCA_030595835.1. Lineage (GTDB taxonomy): Bacteria > Joyebacterota > Joyebacteria > Joyebacterales > Joyebacteraceae > JALGZG01. Next base: position 9,755 of record JAUVLG010000017.1, read on the forward strand.
GCCTCACCGGTCATCGCGTGCAGCCCGGTCGAGGCCATCCGGCTGGGCACCGTCGGGACGCCTCTTGAGGGAGTCGAGGTGAAGATAGGGGAGTCGGACGAGATACTCGTGCGCGGGCCCGGTGTGATGCGGGGCTACCTCGGGCGACCCGAGGAGACGGCCGAGGCGCTCGACACTGACGGTTGGCTTCACACCGGCGACCAGGGGGTGCTGGACGCGGACGGCTACCTTTCCATCACCGGGCGACTCAAGGATCTCATAGTCACGTCCTACGGGAAGAACATCTCGCCGCAGCCCATCGAGGAGGGAATCGCGAGAAGCAAGTACGTGGCGCAGGTGATGGTCTGCGGTGACAACAGGCAGTATCTGGTAGCGCTGGTCGTGCCGGACAGCGAGGCCATTGTCAAGTACGCCCGGGACAGCGTCATCCCCTTCGACGAGTACACCGCATTGCTCAGGAGGGATGAGATCCGGGAACTCATATCCGGGGAGATAGACCGCGTCAACAAAGCGGCGCCGTCCTACGAGCAGATCCGAGGGTTCGACATCCTGCCGGAGGCGTTTACGCTCGAGAACGGCATGCTGACGCCGACTCTGAAGCCGCGGCGTGGCAGGATCACGATGATACACGGGGACGTAATCGAACGGTTGTACGCGAGCACGGACGCAGGCAAGAGAGACGGGGGAGACTCAGCATGAAGCTCGACGGTAAGCGTGTGCTCCTGACAGGGGCGTCTTCAGGGATAGGCCTCGAGCTCGCGCGCGTGCTCGTGGCTCGCGATGCGGTCCTGGCCATCTCCTCGCGCAGCGCCGAGCGCCTGGAGCAGCTCTCCGAGGAGCTGGCGTCTGCTTGCCCGGGCATTCGGAAGCCCCTGCCCGTCGCCTGCGACGTCGCGGACGGGGAGTCGGTGCGCCACCTCATCGGTGCGTGCGTCGAGTCCCTCGGTACGGTGGACGTGCTCATCAACAACGCCGGCATCTGCGTCTACGGCAGCGTTGAGAAGACGCCGGTCACTAACTTCCGCACGCTGCTGGACGTCAATTTCCTGGGTCCCGTCCAGGCGATGCTCGAGGTCCTGCCGTTCATGAAGCGACAGGGACACGGTCTCATCGTCAACATCTCATCAGTTGCTGCGATTCACGGCGTACCCTATCTGGGGGCTTACAGCGCCAGCAAGGCGGCGCTCGTGGCACTGAGTCAGAGCATGCGCGCGGAGCTTGCCGGGTCGGGCGTGCGGGTGATGATGGTCTACCCGGACTACACCGAGAGCGCCATCTTCGAGAACGAGACCAAGGTTGGCGGGGGCAGGCGGCCCGAGGGGCCATACGCCCCGACGGCCGAGGTGGCCGAGGCCATTGTCCGAGCCATTGAGAGCGAGAAGCGCGACCTCATCCTCGGCGCGCGCGGGAAAGCCCTGGCTTTCTTCGACGCGACCGCGCCGCTGCTGGTCGAGAAGGCGATGCGGAAGATCGCGGCGGAGCTTCGCGAGGAGGAGTAGTCGGGCCGGAGCAATGGCTCGGTCACGCGCGTGGCGCAGACGGACGCGGAAGCGTCCATGGAGAGCGGCCGCATGAGCAAACCCAAGCTCAAGATCATCGTGCTGTTCCAGAACCTCGGCGACCAGGAGACCTACTTCGCCCGGTCGCCGACGCCGCCGCTCTCGGGCATCCTCGTGGCCGGCCAGACGCCGGACATCGTTGAGGTCGATGTGCACCACGAGATGGTGCGCCCCATCAACTACGATACGGACGCCGACATCATCGCTCTCTCGTTCATGGACTACTGCTCTCCGCACGCCTACGACGTCGCTGCGCGATTCAGGAAGCTCGGGAAGACCGTCGTCGCGGGCGGGAAGTACCCATCGACGTTCCCCGAGATGGTGCAGCCACACTTCGACACCATCGTCGTGGGGGAGTCCGAGCGCATCTGGCCGCAGGTTGTGGAGGACCTCGTGGCGGGGAAGCAGAAGGCGCGTTACGACGCCCCGTTCGCGCCGCCGCTGGACGGGATACCACCGCCGCGCTACGACCTCGTCGAGTCGAAGTACATGACACCGATGGTCACCGAGGCGACGCGCGGGTGTCCCTACACGTGCAGTTTCTGCCAGCTGATGGTCAAGCCCGCTCCCTTCCGCAAGCGTCCGATCGAGGATGTGATAGCGGACCTCACGGCGACGGAGAAGCTGCCTTTCCATCGACGCAAGCTCGCGATGCTCTACGACAACAACCTCGGGGGCGACGTCGAGTACGCCAAGGACCTGCTGCGCGAGATCGCGAAGGTCAAGCTCTGGGGCCTCGCCACGCAGTTCAGCTTCGACTGCCTGCACGACGACGAGTACATCGATCTCTTGGCTGAGGCCGGTGGCATCACGGCCTTCATCGGGCTCGAGTCCCTGAACGAACCCAGCCTCCTGTCGGTGCACAAGAAGCAGAACCGGGTCGAGGAGTACCAGGAGCTCTTCGCGAAGATGAAGGAGCGTGGCATCCTCACGTTCACCGGACTCATGCTGGCGCTGGACGAGGACACGCCCGAGTACTACGACTCGATGCCCGAACGCCTCGAGGAGATCGACCCGTCCGCGATACTGCTGTCGATATCGATCCCGATTCCCGGGACGCCGTTCCACAAGAAGGTTGTGGAGGAGGGGCGTCTCATCGACGAGGATCTCTCGCACTACGAGGGCGACCATCTGGTCCTACAGCCCAAGCACGTCACGCCGAAACAAGTGTTCGATGCGTTCCGACGCGTCAACGGGACGTTCTACTCGGGGAGGAACATCCTGAGACGATGGTGGAGGGTCGTGACGGCTTTCAGGGAGAAGAACCCGTTCAGGTGGATCTTCCGGATCGGTGTTATTACGGCGGTGTTCGCGGAGCTGACGAAATTCCAGAAGGACCATGCCGAGCAGAGGGTGTACATCATCGATCCGGAGGCGCACGAGTAATGCGCGGTTGCCCCGCGCAGCAGTGATGTGGGAGCGAAAGGAGGGGGAGAATGGCACGAGTAGCCCTGATCACGGGCGCAATCATCGAGATCGTGTTCCGTGGTATCCCGGCGCTTGTTGGAACGCCTGAGATCGCCCACATGTTCCGGCTCGAGTTTCTGCCCGGGTTCATTCCGTACGTTCACGCGTTCGGCGCCGTGATGGTGACGTTCGGGATCATGTTCCTCATCGCCGCCAAGATCCCCGAGAGGCACGTGCTCGTCATCAACATGGGGATACTGCGCTTCTCCCTGGGCATTCTGGCGCAGTTCTGGACCTTCGTCCAGATGGGCGAACTCCACATCTTCTGGTGGATCCACATGATCATCGACGCGCTGCTGGTGTTCTTCCTGCTGGCGGGTCGGACGAAGATGATGCAGAAGGTAGCGTAGGTGGAGGATGTCGCGCTGATGAGATGAACGTGCGACTGTACGGAATCGCGCAGAGGTGGGACGTGGTTTGAGGGGGGCTGAGCTCGCGCGGGCTTGGATCCTAACGCGGGAGGCCGGGGGGTAACCCCCGGCCTCCTCACGATGGTAGCGCCGGCGACCGGTCCGCTACTCCGGCGCCCACGCCTTCCTGAACACCACGAATCTCACAAACAGCCAGACGCCTATCGCGCCCAGTGTGACGAACCAGATGGGCCACGGGTTCGCGCGGAAGATGTAGAGAAGAGGCACGACCGTGCTCGTCCACAGCCCCCCGCCCATGAACGGCTCGTGGAGGAGTTGCTTGTAGCCGAATGCGTCGGGCGCCTTGGTCTCGAACTTGGGGTCGGCGACGCGGAGCAGGAGGATGCCGGTGGCGGTGACGCCGGTAGACTGGCCGAACTCGGCTATGGAACGCTCGAACCAGAAGTCGGGCAGCATGCGGCGTGCGAGGAACATCACGCACCAGACGTTCCACGCGATGCCGACCAGCATCAGGATGAGGAACGGGACGATGTGCGTGATTATCGCCTCGATCTTGAGCGTGGCGAGCGCGGCGACGACCAGGTAGTCGAGCGAGAGCCCCTGAAGCCTGCGCATCAGGCGTCTGTCGAGCACCTGCCGTCTGTCGAACCGGTCGAAGAGTTTCTGGAGTATCACTCCTCCGACCATTGCGAGCGGGAAGAGGGGGAAGCTGCCGAGGATCGCGTTCTTGGGGTCGGTCAGCCAGAGTCCCTCGACCCCCGTGAGCCCCTTCTTGAGGATGTAGCCGATGAGCATTGCGACCGCCACAACGGCCAGGTGCATCGCGAGCGTCTCGACCGACTCCGAGCGGAACGTGAGCTTCCCGGCTTCCGTGCGCTCGCCAGTCGGGACGATGCCGTCTCCGGTGATCTCGCGCGAGTCGCGCTGCTGGGCCGCTCCCTTGCAGTAGTGCTTGCGCGCGGCCCAGTTGACCAGAGCCATCCCCACGATCACACCAGCGACAACACCTACCGTCGCGGAGCCGAGTGCGAGGTCCGCGCCCTCTGCCCACCCCTTGTCGGCGAAGACGGGAGCGAGCCCCGCGGCCGTGCCGTGGCCGCCCTCGAACCCGATCGGGATGATCGCGCCGAACATCGGTGGTATGTCGAAGAAGCGCGTGAGAATGAACAGAGTGATACCGATGCCGACGGCGTACTGACCCCACGCGACTATCTGCCCGAACGCGAGCTGCGGTCCGGCGATGCGCCAGACCTTCTTGAGCGGCGGGATGGCTACGCCCAGGAACAGCGTCGCGAAGACGATGTTGATGAGAAAGCTCGGGAGCTTGCTCCAGCCGGCCGTCGCGTCGGAGACGAACTGGCCGGAGCCCGGCGCGTAGCGCTGCATCAGCTGGACGACGACGAGGCCGAGGAGCCCGCCGATGACGGAGGCGGGGAGGAGCAGCTTCTGTGTCCACCGGACCTTGGTCCGTATGACCTGCCCGATGAGGAGCAGCAGGCTCAACATGCAGAAGGAAAGGACTATGCGGTCGATGAAGTACCTCCTAGTCGGTCGTGTACACGGCCCCGTAGCTCGACGGGAAGTACATCAGCGTGAGCTGTCTCTTTTCCACGATGCACCCTCCGCCGAACTCCTGAGCGTTCATCCTGCGCACCTCCTTCCCCGGGGAACCGGGGATCCGGTGGGAATGCAGCTTCGCGTCAGTAGAGCAAACCTGACTATGTCGTTGGGATTCACTCCATTGTGTTGGACGAGCGCCGGTCAGTCAAGCCAATAGGCTCCGCTGTTGTTGGCGTGTCTTCGCTCTTCCCGCGTGGCTGGGTGTTCGTATATCATATATGCTTCGGCGTTCGAGCGACGGAGCGCGGCGCGGGGTCCGTGGATGCCGCGGCCGCCAGCTACCGGGTCACCAACCACCGGGTCACCAACCACCGAGCAACCAAGAGGCACACATGAGTTTTCAGGAGAAGCTGTCCATTGTGCTCGCAGCCCGCGACGTCTTCGACAACGTCTCGAGGACGCAGATGATAAAGGACGCCGTGTCTCACCGCGAGGCCATCCCGGCCGCGTGCGGCGCGCTCGCCACCTGGACTCCGCCCGAGTCCACCGGCCGGAGCCCGAAGGACACCTACATCGTCAGGAATCCGGAGAGCGAAGATACCATCGACTGGAACGCACCCAACAACATCCAGCTCGACGCCGACACGTTTGATATGGTTCTCGAGGACTGTCTGGCGACGCTCGAGGGGACGGACCGCGTCTACGTGACCGATAGGCTGGTTGGCGCTGACCCGGCCTACGCGCTGCCCGTTCACACCATCGCCGATCAGGCGCTCTCCGCGCTGTTCACAGACAACATGTTTCGCCCGTGGTCCGACGGGACCGCCTCGGTGAGCTGCTTCAGCGATCGTCACTTCACGCTCATCGCCCTTCCGTATCACAAACTTGATCCGTCGCGTTACGATGGGCGCCTTCGTGTGGACCCGACGCTCGGTCACACGTCGACGATGTGTGTCGCCATGGACTTCGACCGGCGCATCGGCGTGGTCTACGGTTCGGCCTACGGCGGAAGCATCAAGAAACTCATCTTCACCGTGATGAACTACATGCTCCCGGGGGAGGGGATACTCCCCTTGCACTGCAGCGCCAACGAGGGGTCCGACGGAAGGAGTGCCTTGCTCCTCGGTCTGTCCGGGACGGGCAAGACGACGCTCTCTGCCGACGCGTCGCGCGCGCTCCTGGGCGACGACGAGCACGGCTGGAACGAGGAGGGCATCGCGAACTTCGAGTACGGCTGCTACGCGAAGCTCATCGATCTCGATCCCAAGACGGAACCCGAGATTCACAGCGCGTGCTTCCACGAGGACAAGGTAGAGAAGCACGGCGCCATCATCGAGAACGCGATGATGTACCCGTGGGGCGAGTTCGACCTGTTCGACCAGCGGTACACGCCCAACTCGCGCGGTTCCTACCCGCTGCGATACCTGGAGAACATCAAGGAGCCACCGCGCGCCGGTCATCCATCGACGATTCTCTTCCTGACGGCGGACGCCAACGGTGTCATCCCGCCCGTCTCGAGGCTCAGCCGCGAACAGGCGATGTTCTGGTTCCTCATGGGTTACACGAGCAAGCTGGCGGGGACGGAGACGGGTATCGTCGACCCGGTCAGCACATTCTCGCGTTTCTTCGGCGCGCCGTTCATGCCGAGGAACCCGGATGTCTACGCGAGGATGCTGGGCGAGAAGATGGACACGCACGGCGCCACCGTCTATCTCGTTAACACGGGTTGGACGGGAGGTCCCTATGGCGTCGGGCACCGCATCAGCCTGCCTCTCACGCGGACGATAGTGAACGCCGCGCTCGACGGGAAGCTCGAGGATGTTGAGTACGAGTGCGATCCCATCTTCAAGATATCTGTTCCCAAGACCTGCCCGGGCATCGACGACCCGTCGATCCTCAAGCCCGTCAACACGTGGGACGACGCCGCTGCCTACGAGGAGCGTGCTGGTAAGCTCGCGGCCGATTTCGCCGAGAGCTACGAGAAATCGTACGGGGACAAGGGCATCGACGCCGCGGTTGCGGCGGAGTGCCCCGGGACCTGAGCCGACCCCAACTGAATCTGGAGCCAGACATGAGCGAACGCACAGACGCGGGCGTCGTCGCCTACTTCTCCATGGAAATGGCCCTGGACCCCGCCATGCCGACCTACAGCGGTGGGCTCGGCGTGCTTTCCGGTGACACCCTCCGGGCGGCCGCCGACGTGGGCCTCAGCATGGTCGCCGTGACGTTGCTGCACAATGAGGGCTTTTTCACACAGGTGCTGGACGTGCGGGGGAAGCAGCTGGAGCGGCCCGTTAGCTGGGACCCCGAGGAGTTCCTCGATCGGCTCGACACGAGGGTGGTCGTGGAGATGGAGGGACGGCAGGTTCACATCTGTGCCTGGCGCTACACGGCCAAGGGCGTCCTGGGCGACGAGGTCTGCGCTTACATGCTTGACACGGACCTGCCCGAGAACTCACCGGAGGATCGCGAGATAACCTCACGGCTATACGGTGGCGACGAGCGCAACCGCCTGCGGCAGGAGATGGTACTCGGACCGGGCGGAATCGCGATGCTGCGGGCGCTGGGCTACGAGAATATCGTGACGTGTCACATGAACGAGGGGCACTCGGCGTTGCTTGTCTTCTCGCTTCTCAAAGAGGAAATGCGGCGGGACGAGGAAGCGGATATGGCTGAACTCATGCAGCGCGTGCGCGACAGATGCGTGTTCACGACGCACACGCCGGTCCCCGCCGGGCACGACCAGTTCCCTCCGGAGCTCGTGTCCGCCGTACTCGGGCCGGAGTCGTTCGGCAAACTAGCGGAGTACGGCTGCCTGCTGGACGGCCATCTCAACATGACCTACCTGGGGCTCCACTGTTCGCGCTACATCAACGGCGTCTCGATGCGGCACGAGCAGGTGACCGAGAGCATGTTTCCGGGATATCCGGTCGACTCGGTGACAAACGGGGTGCACGCCGTCACGTGGACGGCGCCGCCGTTCCGCGAGCTCTTCGACAGGCACATTCCGGAGTGGAGGCGCGACAATCGTTACCTGCGGTACGCGGTGGGCATAGAGCACATGGAGATAATGGAGGCGCATGTTGAGGCGAAGCGCGCGCTGATGAAGGAGGTGCGGGTCCGGACAGGCGTTACGCTCGACCCTGGCGCCATGACCATCTCATTCGCCCGCCGCTCCACGCCCTACAAGCGCGCGGACATGCTCTTGAGCGACCTCGACAGGCTCAGGAAGATCGCGGACTCCGTGGGTCCCCTGCAGATAATCTACGCGGGCAAGGCGCATCCGAAGGACGAAGCGGGGAAGGAGCTCATCGGGAGGATCTTCCAGCTGGGCGAGCAGCTACGGGGCGACGTCCGCGTCGTCTACATTCCGGACTACGGGATGCGCGTCGCGAGCTACCTCGTCGCCGGCGTGGACCTCTGGGTCAACACGCCGAACAAGCCTCGCGAGGCCTCCGGCACGAGCGGGATGAAGGCCGCCATGAACGGCGTGCCCAGCCTGAGCGTGCTGGACGGGTGGTGGATAGAGGGGCACATCGAGGGTGTCACGGGGTGGGCCGTAGGTGAGGGGTGGAGGGTGGAGAGCAACGACGAAGTCGAGGCCGAATCGCTGTTCGACAAGCTCGAGTTCGTCATTGGTCCGCTCTTCTACAGCCGCCCGGATGAGTTCGCGCGCGTCATGAGGTACGCGATAGCTCTGAACGGCGCCTTCTTCAACTCGCAGCGCATGCTCTCCCAGTACGTTCACAATGTCTACAGATTGGAGGCCGGACCGTGGGCAAGTTGATTGCCGCAGCCATCATCGCGTTGGTGTTCGTGGTCGCAGGGTGCAGTGATTCGAGCGGTCCCGGCGATGTCGACGGGGCGGAGTACCCCGACATCCCGGGGCTGGTGGCCTTCTATCAGTTCGACGGGAACCTCGATGACTCGAGCGAGAATGGACATGACGGGACCGGCACCGCCGGCATCTTTTACGTCAGCGACCACAACGGCGCCGCGTCGTCTGCCGTCTACGTGGACGGCTCGAACAACAGAGTCTCGATCGCCAACCGCGGTGCGTTCGATTTCGTCGGGGCCTTCACGGTGGCAGGTTGGATCATGCCTGGCCTCGGGGATTACACGTACGCCTGCGTCATAGACAAGGGATATGCCGATGGTGACTGGTCGGTCGGGACGAACGGGGCGGACTCACTTGCGGTGCATCCGCTCTACTTCTACGTCGGTACGCACTCACACTCGTTCTCCGTGAACGACGCCGTCCCCGTGGGACAAGACGTCTGGACACACTTCGCGTGCTCGTTCAACGACACGACGAACGTTGCCATGCTCTACGTCAACGGGGCGTTCGCCGTTTCCGACACTTACGGCATCGCCATCACGCCATCCGGCAGGGACCTGTGGATAGGGACGTCTCACTGGGGCGACTCCTACACGGGCGCCATCGACCAGGTGGCGATCTTCGGCCGCGTGCTGTCGGGCGCCGAGGTGTCCGAGCTCTACGACTTCGATTAGGCGTTGGGGCCGGCTGACGCGGGCCGGCGCCGCGCTGAGACGCATGAACACACCAGGAGGCGGGCTTTCGGGCCCGCCTCTTTGCCCTTTGATTTCGTGCCTTCTGTCCGTATCATGCGGGCGGGAGGAAGAGCACTTGAGCGAGACAAGAGAGCAGCTGTTTGACGAATGGGCCGCGTCGTACGACGAATCGGTCGACGGGTACTCGGGCTTCCCCTTCGAAGGGTACGAGCAGGTGCTCGACCTCATAGCGAAACGCGCGAGTGTCGAGGTCGGTATGGACGTGCTCGATCTCGGCATCGGCACGGGCAATCTCACCGCGCGCTTCATCGACCGCGACTGCGCCGTCCTGGGTCTGGACTTCTCGGTTGAGATGCTGGCGAAGGTGCACCGCAAGTACCCGCGGATGGAACTCCTCAAAGCGGATATCAAAGGCGACTGGCCGATCGACGTGGACAGGCACTTCGATCGCATCGTGTCGGCCTACGTCCTCCACGAATTCGACCTCGAGTCAAAGATAGGACTTCTGCGGAAGCTCGCCTGCGACCATCTGTTTGAAGGGGGCCGTGTGGTGGTGGGGGACATCTCCTTCCCGACCAGGACCGTCCGGGACGAGGCAGAGAAACGTTTCAGCGGTACCTGGGACGAGGAGAGACAGAGGTGGGAGGGCAGTCTCTGGGATGAGGACGAGCACTACTGGGCCGCCGATGAGGCGATCGAGGCGCTGACAGCGGTGGGCCTGACCGCGAGCTACGCGCAGGTCTCGTTCTGTGGGGGTGTATACGTCATCGAACGGGTGGGCGCCGAGTGCAAGGACGCCGGCGGGTTGGATGAGGACGACAGCTGAGAGGTGGCGGAAGGACGCCGGCCGGGGAGATTCAGCAATGCCCGAAGACGAACGGCAGCACGTGGGTCCGCGTTTCATCATGGGGACGGACATCACGCTCAGACGGGTCACGCGCGACGACCTCCCGCATATTCGTCGGTGGCTCGACGATTCCGAGACGCGCGCGCTTATCGGAGCGGCCGTGCCCATGAGCGAGGAGGACGCGGCGAAGTGGTTCGAGCGGGTGGACGGCGACCCCTCACGGATCTGGTACGTCATCGTTGACGACGAGGATGACAGTGTCATCGGCGAGGCCGGCTTGCTCCGGTTGTTCCCCGAGTGGCGCACCACGGACATGACCGTCATCGTCGGTGAGAAGGAGCGCAGAGGGAAAGGCCACGGGAGCGAGGCGGGGCGGCTTCTGCTCGATCTCGCGTTCAACTACCTGGGTTTGCACAGGGTGGCCATCGGCGTCGTCGGTTTCAACGAGGCGGCGCTCTCGTTCTGGAGGAAGCTGGGGTTTCGAGAGGAGGGCGTTCAGCGCGACGGGTACTTCCACGATGGCGCCTTCCACGACTTCGTGATGATGAGCGTGCTTGAGGACGACTGGCGGGAGCAGCAGGGACGCCCGGTCGGACGAGGCGGGCAATGAGAATCGGGCGTGCGATTCTCCACGGGTTTGCCCTGGCCGTGTTCACGCTCGTCGCCATGACGGCGGGGTTCGCGGTCTACAGCATGGTTGGACTGAGGAACCAGATCGCGGTTCAGGTGCTGACAGCGGGCGTCGTATGCGTCGTGGGGTTCGCGGTCTGGGGTTTCGTCGTCCACAGGTTGTCCCGGGGCAGGTTTTCCATCGCCGATCTCAAGGAGCTCGGCGTTGCGTACGCGGCGGCGCTACTGTGGGCGCCGGTGCTGTTCGTCCCGGTGCACTACATTACTCAGGGTTATCTGACGGGTTTCGGAAACATACTGTCGACGTGGCTGTTTCAGGTGCCGTTCAATCTGCTCGCGCTGATGGTGGCGAACGGGCGGCTGCTTGAAGACGCCGCAGCCGACACGAGGAGTGACGGCTAGCAGGTATCACGCGGGAAGTTGGACGGCGTGATCCACTCAGAAGGAGGACGACGATGCTGTGTTCGAACGTGCTCAAGAGGTTGGCGCTCGCCGCGGTCGTGTGCGCACTGGCCGCAACGGTGCTCGCGGGATGCGGCACCAGGGTCGAGAACGTTGACCCACGTACGGAGGGTTACCTCAGCGGGCGCTGGAACGATTCCGACGCGCGCGCAGTCGCCGAAGAACTGATCCCGCAGTGCCTCGGCAGCCCTTGGCTGCCCGAGTTCAGGGGTCAGCATGGCGAGCAGAGGCCGCGGATCCTCATCGCGGACATGGAGAACAACACCAGCGAGCACATCAGCACGGACGTTTTCATGAACGAGCTGCAGCGTGTTCTCATTAACTCCGGCGTGGTGCGGTTCGTTGCGGACGAAGTGGTGCGCGACGACCTGATGCGCGAGGTCGAGTGGCAGCGCGAGATGGCGAAGGGCGGCGGCGTTTCCGATGACGTCGATCGTGGAGTCTCCGGGGCCGACTTCGTGATGCTCGGGATCGTCAACTCGGTCGTCGACCAGGAGAGCAAGAGCGCCATCGTCTACTACAAGGTCGACCTGTCGCTCACCGATCTCAGGAACTGGGAGAAGGTCTGGATCGGGACCGCCGAGCGGAAACACCTGGTTGAAGGCGCGAAGGTCAGGTTCTAGGAGTGAGATCGCGAAGTGTCCCTATGAGGGTCCGGGTTTGGGTCGCGCTCGTGTTGGCGTGCGCGCTGGCGGGTTGTTCTCAGCACGCACGCGTGCTCTGCGAGCCGCTGGAGCTCATGTATAGCGGGGACGCAGCTGCGGCGGTCATCGCCATCGACGAGACGAAACTCGCCGAGTCCGACAGGGACCGCTTCCTCTATCACGCGCAGCGCGGGCACCTGCTGCACCTCGCGGGCGACTTCGAGGCCAGCAACCGCGAGTTCAAGGCGGCGGCCGCCGTGTCGGACGAACTCGAGCCCTGGAGCGTCACGGAGACGTTGACGGACTACAGCCTCAACGAGACGGTTAAGGCCTACTCGGGCGAGGACTACGAGCGCGCGTACCTCCACTACTACATGGCCCTGAACTATCTCAAGATGGACGACCTCCAGGCCGCGCTGGTCGAGTGCAGACGGCTCGACCAGGAGTTCCGGAAGCTCGACGCGCGCTACGAGGACGACGGGCGCTACCAGGAGGACGGGTTCATCCGCTATCTCTCCGGCCTCATATACGAGTCGGTGGGGTCTCGGGACGACGCGAGGGTCGATTTCAGGCTGGCCGCCCGTGCGTACGGGGGAGAGTGGGGCGGCGAGATGGGCGTCCCGACTCCGCTGGGGCTGGAGCGGTCACTCGAACGTCTGGAGGATTCATCGGGGCCGCAGACGGAGATAGTCGTGGTCATCGAGTCCGGCTGGGCTCCGTACAAGATCGAGAGGTCGGTCGAGGTGCCCATCCATCGAGCGCTCGTTCCGGAGGAAATGCGCGGCCGAACCAATCTGGCCGCCCTCGTGAAGGTGGCCTACCCCGAGTTCGTGAGCCCGTCCGGTGCGGGTGTGCCGTTCCGTGCGGGAGTTGCGGACTCGTCCGGCGGATTCACGTTCACGGAAACGGCCGAGAGAGTACAGGATCTGGATGCGCTCGCACACCTGGTACTGGAGCGCCGGAAGGCGGCCATAGTGCTGCGGTCGACGTTGCGCGCCACCGTGAAGCAGGTCGCTCTCGCCCGCGCGAAACACGAAGTGGAGGAGCGCCGCGACAAGGACTCGGACAAGAATCCGATCGCCCGCGTCGAGAACGACGGATCCCTCTTGAAGGCCATCTTCGGCTGGCTCTTCGAGAACCTGGCGACACGCCTCGTTGCGGAGACCGAGCAGGCTGACACTCGTAGCTGGGTGCTGCTTCCGGCCGAGATATGGATGGCGCGCATTCCGGTCGAACCCGGCGAGTATGAGGTGATGGTACAGGCTCTGGATGGAAGCGAACCGATCTCCCTCGGGCGCGTGAGCGTGGCGCGGGAGGAGAAGGTCTTCAGAAGCGCCCGTTTCTTCGGCGGGCCACATCCCGTACGGTGCGATGACTGACGCCCGGCGACCGGGGCGCGCACGTTACGAGACGTCCGGACGGGGGCCGCGAGCTTCGCTGCTCCCGGGACGGGAGGACGATGCCTGATTCCGGCGGCAGCGCGCGTGCCCTTTGTTCGTTGCTCACCGACGAACTGGCCGCGTTCGACGAGTTCGGGACTGAGACCTCGGTCAGCGTGACCGAGGTCGACGGGCTCTCGGGATGCCTGGCCATCGATACGTTCACCAATGAGTTCTGGACCTCGAAGCAGCGCGCGGCGAACCGACTGCACGAGGTCTCCTACCGTGCGTGCTTCAAGCCGCAGCTCCCGCGGTTCTTCATCGACCGCCTGACGGCCCCGGGCGATATCGTCTACGACCCGTTCATGGGACGGGGGACGACACCGCTGGAGGCGGCCCTCGCGGGGCGAGTGCCCGTGGGCTGCGACATCAATCCACTGTCAGAGATCCTCGTTCTACCGCGCCTCGAGCCACCAGGGCTTGATGACGTCGAGGTACGTCTTGCGGAGATAGACCTCGATGTGTCGCCCCGGCGCGACGTGGGCGGAGGAACGCACGACGACCTGCTCGTCTTCTATCATCCGGATACGCTCAGGGAGCTATCTGCGCTGAGGGAGTATCTACTCACCGGGGAAGCGGAGGGAACTCTCGACGCGGTCGACCGCTGGATACGCATGGTTGCGGTCAGCCGCCTGACCGGGCACTCGAGCGGCTTCTTCTCCGTCTACACGCTCCCGCCGAACCAGGCCGTATCGGTGAGATCTCAGCGCAAGATCAACGAGCGGCGGCGGCAGACCCCGCCCAGAAGGTACATCCCCGAACTCATCCTGAAGAAGAGCAGGGCACTTCTGGGTGGGCTTGAGGACGCCGAAAGAGCGGTGCTCTCGGGGGTTTGGGAACGGTCGTTGCTTCTTACGGGCTCAGCCGCGGCGACTCCCGAGGTAGCGGACGGCTCGGTGGCCCTTGTTGTTACCTCGCCGCCCTTTCTCGATGTCGTCGATTATGCTCAGGACAATTGGCTTCGGTGCTGGTTCTGTGGTATAAGCGCGAACGAGGTTCCGGTGACTGTTGTTCATGATGTCTTCGCTTGGCAAGAGGCCATGACCGACGTGTTTCTGGAGCTGGCGCGCGTTCTGCGACCCGGAGGACATGTTGCTTTCGAGGTCGGGGAGGTGCGGGCAGGCTCGCTGAAGCTGGAGGAAGCGGTGCTGCCCTGCGGAGTGCGCGCGGGACTGGCCCCAGTGCTTGTGCTCATCAACGAGCAGGAGTTCACGAAGACGGCGAACTGCTGGGGTGTGAGCAACCGAACCAAGGGGACCAACACGAACCGCGTCGTTCTCTTCCAGAGGAGATGACGCCGAACGACCGGCTCACGCGAGGGGGCTACTAAATGGAGAAGCCTGAGTTCTTCCGCGTCTTGAACAACCTCTATGATGCAGTCTGGCTCGTGGACAGCGAACGCCACATCACGCACTGGAATGCGGGCGCCGAGAAGCTGACGGGCTACACGACCGGCGAGATGGTTGGCGCGGACTGCAGGGACAAGGCGCTGGTGCACCTGAGCGAGGACGGTGTGGATCTGTGCGAGAGCATCTGCCCGCTCCTTGACACCGACAACCTGCGGGACATACGAGAAGCGCAGGTCTACATACGCCACAAGGAAGGGCACCTCGTGCCCGCGCAGGCCCGGATGGTTCCCATCAGGGACGCGAACGGACACATCACGGGTGCCGCGGAGATCTTCTCGGACAGGTCGGTGGGGGACGAGATAGAGAAGCGGCTGGAGGAGCTGGAGCGCCTCGCGCGGCTCGACGTCTTGACGCGCCTGCCGAACAGGCGCTATGTCGAGGAGATAGTGAGCGCGCAACTCGCAGAGCTGGAGCGGTTCGACCGGTACTTCGGGATTATGATGATAGACCTCGACGGGTTCGCGAAGATCAACGAGAAGTTCAGCACGGCGTCGGGGGACGACGTGCTGCGCATGATCGCCCGGACGTGGTTCCTGGCGGCGCGTCCGTTCGACACCGTGGCCAGGTGGGAAGAGGACGCGTTTGCGGTTGTCAGCATCAACGTCGACAGAGAGGGACTGCGTTCGATGGCGGAGCGCTTCGTGATGCTCCTGAACAACCTGCTCAAGCCGTGGGACAGGTCGGCCCTTGGGATCGGTGCTTCCGTCGGAGCGACGATGGTGCGCCGGGGCGACTCCACCGACTCGGTCATCCTGCGCGCGGAGAAGATGCTCGAGGAGGCGAAGCTCGGTGGCGGCGGGCAGCTGGTCTTGGAGGAGTAGTTTCGCGGCAGCGGGCGCGGCACTGTTCAGAGCGCCCGGGAGATGGATTGAACACGTGGTCAGAGCTTCGTAACAGCACGCGGGTATAGCAGTAATTCCTGACGCTACGCTCATACGTCGAGAATACGACACCAGAAAGGCCTGCCAGTAGGGAGGCCTTTTCTTGACTGATTGCTCATGTTGCGTCTTGACGTAGGTCATCCATTTTGGTATAATCCGCAGTAGGCACCCATGCGGCGGACGCACTCGCTGGGCAGAAGGTCCTGCCCGCAGCAGCCGCGCAATCGGAGAGTGGCGCAGGGGGAGGAACTCAGCATCCGGCCGGCTGAAGGCCGGGCCGCCTGGCGGGGTAGAGGGCCTGCGGGGGTGGGCCCAGGGGAGGTGAGGCGAGCAATGGAGAGGTCGGGGTTCTTCCGTGCGATGATCGACAATCTCCACGACGGGGCCTACTTCGTCGATCGTGACCGCCGCATCGTCTACTGGAACAAGAGCGCAGAGGAGTTGACCGGCTACGCCAGCGAAGAAGTGGTCGGCCGGACGTGCGATGATGAGATCCGGATGCATGTCGATGAGGAGGGGAAGAACCTCTGCACGGACATGTGTCCGATCAGCGAGACGCTTGAGGACGGGGAACTCAGGGAGGCGGAGCTCTTCCTGCATCACAAGTTGGGGCACCGGGTCCCTGTTGCCATCCGCGTGGCGCCGGTGCGGGACCGGAAGGGTGAGATAACGGGGGCCGTGGAGGTTTTCTCCGAGAACTCGGCCCTGGTGACGGCGCGGGCGCGGATAGGCGAGCTGGAAAGAATCGCGACGCTCGACCCGCTGACGCGTTTGCCGAGCAGGCGGTGTATCGAGCAGGAGCTGACGAGCAGGGTGGACGAACTCGCCAGGTTCGGAAGGACGTTCGGCGTCGTTTCTGTCCGGGTTGACGGGATGGAGAAGCTGAACGGCGCGTTCGGGCGGGACGTCGGCGACGACGTGCTCCGGATGGTCGGGAACACGCTGCTCTACAACAGCCGGCCGTTCGACGTCATCGGGCGCTGGGGCGGCGCGGAGTACGTCGGCACGGTCGTAGGCGTGGAGCGCGACGGTCTCATCAAGGTCGCGGAGCGCCTTCGGGCGCTGGTCGGGAAATCGATCCTGCCGCTCGAGGACCGGACGGTCAGCGTGACGGTCTCGGTCGGCGCCGTGATGGCGGAGTGGGGTGACACCGTGGATGTGCTCATCGACCGGGCCGAGCAGATGATGCACCGCAGCAGAGGCAGGGGTAGGGACAGAGTTACCATATGGAAATAGGCGTGCGGGGGCTGCTGGCGGAGCCCCTCATTAGCCTAGGATCCCCAGGTTCGGCGCCTGAATAGGCAACCTGCAATCGCAAGTGAGCGCTGGATGACGCAGAGTCCGGATCGAGTGGGGACGGGGGTTCAAGGCGAGACTAACCGCCGCCCGGAAACGGGCGGCGGTGTCTTTTGAGGCGCATCGGTGGGTTCGCGCCTGTCTACATCGGGCAGAAGGCGCGCGGCGGTGTGTTGCTGCTTCCGAAGCGCTGAGGTAGGGCGGGCTACCTCACAAGTACGAGCTTCTGTTCGTCGGCGCCGGCGTCGCTTTCGCATCGCGCGAAGTACACGCCCGCCGAAACCACGTGCCCGGCCTCGTCCATCCCGTCCCAGACAAACTCGCGGCGCCCGGGCGACACGGCGGCGTCCACCAGTGTTCTCACCAGCTGCCCGCGCACGTTGTAGACCGCCAGCGTGATCCGCCCGGCGTCGGGTGGGACGTCGAGCTTGAGCGTCGTCGAGTCCGTGAAGGGTGATGGCCTCGCGGCGTGGAGCTTGAGCGCAATGGAGAGCGGCTCCGTCCCTATGCACGCGCAGCGGGCTGGAGACGCTCCGATGTGGCCGCCAGATACGCCGGACGCGATGCACGGTGAGCACTCCTGGAGCTGCAGCGCGCCCCGCGCCGCGCCGCAGAACAGCGGGTCGGCGAACAGCATTCCTTCGGCGCTGCATGAGTCAGGCAGGCTGTCGCCCCCGGCGTTGCCGTAGACGCAGCAGAAGGTCAACGCCGGAGCCGCGCCCTGCTCGCAGGCGACCGCCCCGCCATCGAGGCTGCCGTAGATGATAGTGTCGATCAGTAGGGGAGAGGAGGCGTGGCAGAATATGCCCCCGCACTCGGGGGCGTCGTTTGCGACCAGCGTGCAGTTCACGAACTCCGGTATCGAGCCGTCCCCGCTGGCTACCGCCCCACCGCGTAACGCCGCCTGATTTTCAAGGAACGTGCAGCGCTCGAGCAGTGGGTTCGCCTGATTGAGGCAGCACAGGCCGCCCGCCGCTCCCGGCGATGAGTTGTACTTGAGGACGATGTTCCTTATCGTCGGCGACGCGCCGTTGAGGTAGATGCCGCCGCCCGCCTCCTCCGCCAGGCCGGAGCCGGGAGCTCTTCCGTTCACGACTGTGAGTCCCTCGATAAGCGCGTCACGTCCCTCATCCTCGGTGAGAACGAACCCGCGTCCGGCGCCGTCGCAGTCGATGACGGTAGCGCCGGGTCCACGGGTTCCGCGAACGCGGATATCTTTGCCGTGAAAGGTGAGGTCCCGGTTGCCCGGGCCCCTGTAGATTCCGGGAAGCACCTCCACCGTCCGCCCGTCGGCCACGAAGTCAAGAGCGTCCTGGATGGCTGTGAAGTGACCGCCGCCGCCGGCATCAACCATCACGATGTCGACGTCGATGATGGACAGTGGGACCTCAACGCGGCCCCCGATCGAGTCGGAGTAGCTTGGGTAGGAGGTCGAGGAATCGTGGAGGAGCCCACGCGCCAGGAACTCGACCACGCCGGTTTGCACCAACGCGTCCGCGATGAGCTCCCACGTTACGCTTTCGTACACGCAGCCAGAGTCGGAGAACCACCCCGATAGCGTCCTGGTCGAACACTCCCCGGGCGCCAGACTGCAGAGGTCCGACGGCAGCAGCGTGACCGTCGGGAACTGTGTCTCATCCTGTGCGCCGAACGGGTGAGGACCCGTGTAGACGACACGAGCGGTCATAGTGAATGGGGTCCCGCGCAGCACCTCGGCCGGGGCGTCGACGCTGATCTTCCATGGAGCGACGAGGGTTCCCCACCTGAATGACCTCGGCCAGAGCTCGTCGACAAGGAAGTCCTGGTTGAAGTGCACGTCCGGGCCCTGGTAGACGCCGCTGTGCCATGGGTCGTGGACTATGTAGACCGCGGTGCTGTCGTCGTAGCCCTTCGCCACACGTGCGTGCGTTCCGTACGAAGAGCTGTCGTACCGCGTCACGATGATGATCGGGTAGTTCGCACTGATGAGGGACTTGAGGTCGTTGTGCCGGTCCGGGAAGTCCGGGTCGCTCTCGCCTGGCTGCGACCAGTAGCACTCAAGAGCGCCGTAACCCAGCCGCCGCTGGTTGTACCCGTGCAGATTGGGGATCTGAATGGCCGAGCTGATGGCGCTGAACTGCGCCGCGCGCATCATGTCGCTAATGTGCGTGCCGTTCGGACTCGTGTTAGCCACTTGGGCGACGTGTTGCTGGCCGATCTCCGGCCCCCAGTAGTCCATTACCATCTGGACCGTGGCCGGGCCGCAGTTGTAGTCAGTGAGCTGGTAGTGGTGGGGGACGTCGTCGATGTCGTGGCTCGTAGGGTAGCGGGTGCCGGTGCGGGCGTCCAGGTCCCGAGACGTGGCTGCTCGTGGCGCGTCCGCCGCGTCCGGTTGTGGCGGCGAGATCTCTTCGTCGGCGAAGGTGTGGATGTCGGACGGGTCGCTCACGTTGATGAAGAGCTCCCTGGTCCCGGTCAGCGAGTGCCAGTACCAGTAGAGGTGCTTGTTTGGCATGCCGACAACACACAGATCGGTGGCGGAGACGGCAGTTCCCAGTTCGGCGGCGGCGAGCTGTGCCGCGTGTGCTCCAGTCACCTTCGGAAGCGATGCGAGTGCGGTCTGCTTGCCGAATGCCTGCCAGTCCCCGGTCAGGGCGTCGACCGTCACGTAGCTCGTGGTCCCGGCGGGCTGCGACGTGAGCGGGACGTAGTAGTAAGAGGGTTCGATGACCGGGTACGAGTGAATGAGAAGCGGCGCTCCTGCTTCCACGTGCCTCCCGGCCCAGGGACCGAATGCCCCGGGATCGTTCGGGTGGCGAGCGCTGTACCCCCCGACATGCGCGGCCAGCTGCTGCGCGGTGCCGACGGCCTCGGTCTCGGTGACCGGAGGGGCGGCGGCTGTGAGAGAGGGGAAGGCAAGCGCGACGACCGCTAGCACGAGCATGGTCGACGCGGACACAGAAACTGGTCTCACGGTCACATCCTCTGGCTGGGTGTTCCGAGTCCGGTGGGCATCAGGATCTCTGGGACCGCAGCCCGGGGGACGATAGGGGGTGCGGTCAGTGAGAACAAGGTAGTATATCATCCGGTGGCGGCGTAGTCAATGAGTAATGGTCAGCAGCACGGGTAATGAGTACTGGAGACTCGCGAGTAGAGACCCCCCGGCTACGGCCGGGGGTCTCGTCATCGTGAATCGTGTTCCCGTCACAAACTGCGAAGCCTTCGGTGCTACTGATACAGAGCCTTGATGGCGCCCCACGTTGCGTCCTCGACGGGGCAGGGGAGGCACTCGATCGTGATCTTCCAGTTGTCGTACGCGTGGACGCGTGCGTCGAGGACACTCGACACACCGATCGCGAACCCGAACTTGATGGGGCTTCCGGTCTGGGAGAAGTCGGGTCTCTCGGCGGGATCGAACTGGTACGGGGGGACTTCGCCGAAATCGGTCACATAGGCAGGAGCGAAGACGTGTATCTCCCAGTACGTCTCCACGCCGCTGCCGGTAACCCAGGGTGAGAGCGGCGCTCCGTAGTACCGTCCATCCTGAACCACGAGGAGCTTGATGTTTTGCCCGGCGCCGAACGAGTTCATGGCTTTCTCGTCGATCTCGAGCTCGATGGTCTCGATCTCGCAACCGTCGGCCGGGTCCCAGACGACACCGTTCTTCCACAGGAGCACCCAGACGTGCAGCTCCCAGCCCGACCGCGTGCTGATTTCCAGATACGCGTCAGGGTTGCCGCCGGTCTCGTGGCGCGTGACGGTGCATGCACCGACTCCCGACTCCAGAAGCACGACGTGCGACCAGTCCGTGAAGTCGCCATCCATGATGATAACACCGGGGTTGAAGGCAGCGCAGATGCTCGGCAGGCAGAGGATGCACGCCAGGCACAGTGCGCTGACAGGATTGGCAAGAGCTTTCATTTGAAGCCTCCGACTTACTTGGCCCGCTGGTGGCTGCCTGTTCCGCGTGGCTGTGGCGTGCGGGTCCGCTGCGGTGGTGGGGGCGACGCAGGGCAGCCCGCAACCTGTAATCACTGTCGGCCCATACGCGTCTCCTCTGGGGCGTGTTTCTGCACGGTACACAACCGGTCCATGCAATCCCACTGGTGCCGCGCCCGCGGGGGGCAGCTTTCCTTGGCGGGCGGCCGTGCTGAGTGTTCAATCACCGTGTGCGTGGGTATGGTAAGGGAGGCAACAATGTTGTCTCCCTTTTCCGTGTATGGTAGAGTGACCTTGACCCTCTGTGTGGCCTTCAGTCTCGCTGGGCGGGCCGGTTGCCTGCCGTGCGGGGGAAGGAGCGTCGATCATGCGGAGCATAATGAGCCGCGCTCTTTTGGTGATAGCTCTCGGCTGTCTCGTGGTTCTTGTGGCGGTCCTCTCCAGTTGCTCGAAGATCTCACCTGTTTCAACCTCGCCTAACCTGACTCCAGAGACGACGCTGACCGCCAGGGGTGATCCCATTGTGGGCGGTGCCAGGCAGGTTCTTCTGCGGTGGGCCGGCAGCGACGAGGACGGTTCGGTCGACCACTACCTGGTCCGGCTGGACACGCTCGACTGGCACAGGGTGACCTGTACGGAGAGCGTCTTCGTCTTTCCCGGGCGGACCAGGCGACCGAGTCTGGTCGATGAGGAGGAGAAGCACTCCTTCACGGTGAAGGCGGTCGACGACCGGGGGGAGGAGGACCCGACCCCCGCGGTCATCTGGTTCACTCCGAGGAACGAGTTGCCGGAGACCGAGATAGTCGACGCGCCGGCGTCGGTCACCGGTCCGATGGTCTTCTTCGAGTGGGCCGGGACCGACCCGGATGGCGTGGTCGCGGCCTACGACTACAGGCTGTCCGCCAAACCGGGCGGCGAGTGGGTGCAGGTGGTTCCGGACCCCGGTGCGGGGGAGAGCGTCACAGTCGGTCCGGAGGTGACCACGGTGGGCTTCGGTCCGCTGGCGGGGCTGCACAAGTTCGAGGTCTGGGCGACCGACAACGAAGGCGGCGAAGACCCGACTCCCGCGGAGTGCGTGTTCACCGTCAACCCGGAGTTGTGCGGTGCCAGGCTCAATGTCTTCACGAACGTCCTCGGGACACACGTCTTCAGAGGGGGAGTGTGGTCGGATTTCTACAACCTCCCCATGGACGTGTTTCCGGAGCCTCTTACGTTCAACTGGACCGCAGACGCTTCTGACTACGGAGGGGAGATCGTCGGATACCGTCACGCCTTCGACGACACTTCCGTCTGGCCGGCCTGGTCTCTCGAGGACAGGACCTTCGAGATCACGCCTGAGCCCGGTCGGCACTCCCTCTACGTATCGGCTGTGGACAACGCCGGCATGATCACGCGGGGGCGGATCTACATCGATGTGATCGAGGCTGATCTTTCCCAGTACATCCTCCTGGTCGATGACTACGACATGTGGGAGGTTAACCCGACATGGGGAACCGATGCGGACCGGGACGCCTTCTACGACACCGTCCTCTGCTGCTATGAGCGGCTTGTGGCCGAGTGGGATCCCGAGGAACATCTGGAAGGTGGCGATCCGCAGCCCCCCGACGTCGTGGCTCTCGCCTCCGCCTCCACGGTCGTCTGGTACTGCGATGGCATGGCGATCATCGGAGACGTCTTCAATTCGTACCGACCCTCGTACAATCCGCTCGCGGGCTACGTGCGAGTGGGCGGGAACCTCATTCTGTCCGGGGAGAGCGTGCTGACGCAGGTCACTGGAGATCCGTACCCGATCACTATCACCGCTCAAGACAGCACGAGCGGGGCGGTGTTCGTGAGGGACTGTCTGAGGATTGGCTACGCCGACTACAGCGGCAATGGCGCCAACCCCGATGCACCGTGGGACTACGGCCTCTGCATGCTCGGAGCGGTTCCTACCCCCGCGGGAGAGGCGCTGGGGTTCGAGTCGGTCTACGTCGATACGGGTGACTGCGACGTGGAGCCGGGCAAGTGGTGGTTCTACTGCGATCCGCCCCTGCCCAACTACGCCCGCTGCGGTATCAGGGTCGAGAAGCTCGAGAGCTTCCAGGGCAGGAGCCTCGAGATCTACGCGACCGACAGCTTCCTCAATCCGAACTACGAGGGAGAGACGAGCGTGGTCCTGTATCTTTCCGGCGACAACCACGGCAACGTCTGCTACATGGGATTCCACCTCTACTACCTGAAGACCTTCCAGTTGAAGGCCTGCTTCGACGAGCTGCTCTCGCTGTTTGGGGAGACGCTGGTGTCGGATCCGACTGGGATTGAGGAGTGAGTGGCCGCCCGCAGGAGAGGGCAAGGACAAGGGAGGGTACCATGCACAGAGTGCTTTCTGTTGCTGTTGTTCTGTTGCTTGTTGTTCCGACCTGTTTGTACGCGCAGTGCGAGCCCGGATTCACGGTGACGAAGACGGCGGACGTTGAGGTGTCGATCGTTGGCGAGTGCGTGGAATACACGATCGTCGTCGAGAACACGGGCACCTGCGAGCTGACGCTGGCGGGCGTGGATGACTCCCTCATGGGAGATCTGACAGCGCATTTCTGGTCGGTGCTGATGGTTGGCGCAACTGAGGCTCGCACGTTTTCCCACATCGTTCAGCCGGAAGATCCCGATCCGCTGATCAACACGGTGACGTTCACCTATACGGACCCGTCCGGCGACACCCAGATGGACATGGCTGCGGCCGTGGCTGACTTGATCCACCCAAGCTTCACGGTTTCGGTGCACTGCTTAACTCCGGAGGTGCCACCCGGAGAGGATGCTGAGTTCCAGGTGATAATCGTGAACACGGGCGATGTGGATCTGGTCATCAATCCTGATGATCCTGGGCTACCGGATTCGTTCACACTCCCCACTGGCGACGTATTCGTGCACGTGACGAGCGTGCCGTGCGTCGACGACCAAGCGTGCTACACGATCGGCGTCCTTGCCACGCTTCCAGAGGAGTATGGGCTGCCCAATCAGTATGCAGCGGGTGCCTCGGACTGCTGTCCGTGCGGCGTCAACCCCGCGGAGGAGAACACGTGGGGTCGCGTCAAGTCGCTCTTCAGAAGCGAAGCGGGCGATTGAACTCAGGGAGCCGGTGACAGGTGCTGACCATCAGGCTGCCGCGTGGAGCAGGGCGCCGGCAGCACTGAGGACTTGTCATGTCCCCCCGAGCCGCTCACTCCGGCGAGCTGTGGTGGAGTGATGCCCGTTCGTCGTTGTCCCGCAGCTTGGCCCTTTGAAGGGGAGTGTCGCCGTGATGAGCAGAACCCGTGACAGACGCGTCGAGTCCGCCGGTGCGAAGCACAGCGCACGTCGTTTCGCAGGAGGCGTGCGGCGGCGCGGCGCCGTAGCTCTGGCTGTTGTGGCCGCGCTGCTGATCAGTGGGATGGCGTCAGCCCGAACCCCACAGCGCGAGTCCGAATCGTTCGCACGGTACCAGTGGTTCACCGAGAGCGTGGGCGGAGGCTCCTCCTGGTTCCGGACAGGTGAACGCTTCGAGGGTCCGGTGCACGTCAACGGGGACATCTGTGTCGATGGCGATCCGTGGTTCGGCGCGATTGTGACCGCGGGGGGAGGCCTCACGATCAAGGCCGGCAGCAATCCAACGTTCGTGGAGGGTTACTTGTTGCACGTCGACACGATTGAGTTGCCCTCTGTCGCGGACATCCAGGCTACCGTGAAGGATGCGGCCCTAAGCGGCGGCTTCTACGGGGCGGCGCTCGGGAACAATACTTACTACGAAGTGGAGCTGGGTGTGCCATCTGCTGGGTTGTTCACGTGCGCCGGCTTCGACCGGTATGGAAACCCCATCGGCTTGAGCATGGTGGTAGACGTGTCGTCTTTGAACGGCGTCGCCTGGTTCGAGGAGCCCATCAGGATCTCCGGGGTGCTCGACGGGATGCTGACGATTGGCGTCAACGGCAACATCGAGATCGTGGACGACATCCTCTACGATGGCTCGACGCCTGGAAGTGGTCCGGATCCCGACTGCGATGATATGCTCGGACTGATCGCTGCTGGGTCCGCAGACGGAGACATCATCGTCTCCTACACCGTGCCGAATCAGTCGAACTGCGAGATCCATGCGGTCATGATGGCTCTGCAGAAGAGCCTCGAGGTGGAGGACTATCAGCATTATCCGCCGAGGGGGGATCTGATCGTGTACGGCGGCGCCGTGGTTGACCTCGCCGTTCCGACGGGCGAGTACGCGGGCGGCCTAGTCGTTTCCGGGTATCTCAGGGACTTCCACTACGACGCGCGGATGTCAGATGAGTCACCTCCCTTCTTCCCGCAGGTACCTTCTCCGACTGGCGTGCCTGAGGTTGCGATTATCAGCCTGGCGCACTCACTGCCGAACCCGTTCAGCGGGACCACGACGATTCGGTTCTGCGCTCCGCAGGGGTCATGGGCGACGGTCGATGTCTACAACATCGCAGGCCGGCGCGTGGCCACGCTCTTCGACGGTGTGGTGATCGATGGGTCTGAAGAGGTCGGATGGGACGGGCGCGACGGCCGAGGCCGGGAAGCTGCGAGCGGCATCTACTTCATCAGGATGGAAGCCGGCGGGGAAGTGGTGACGAGGAAGAGCGTGCTGTTGCACTGATTGTCTGACTTCGCGGTTCCTGTCGTTCTCGACCCACCACCGGGAGCACGCGCGATACGGTCTATCACTTCTACGTTGGCAACCTGCACTCCCACACTTCCTACTCGGATGGAGTAGGGACTCCCGCGCAGGCGTACGCGGACGTCCTGCCTGCGTTCAGAGCCAAACCCGCGCGGAACCGTGCACAGCGCGCCCGCCCGGCCGGACCCTTGGAGGCGGTCTGGGTCAGTCCATCATGACTGACACCGGTGTTCGCGGACGCTGGGGAGTCAAGCGCCCCGGCAGAAGACCGACAGCAGTCGACAGCGCCCAAGGACGCTGTCCCACAGAGTGGGTAGTTTGGAGAGGAGAGAACTATGAATCCATCACGACGGGCGGCAGCTGCCGCCGCAATGCTGTTCGTGCTCCTTCTTGTCTCGGCTGGTCTTGTCTCAGCGGCTACGGTGATTGAGTGGAGTCCATTGGAGGTCGAATGCACCATTGGCAACGGCGACGGACCCACCGAAGACGCTATTGTGATGGTCACGTCCCACACAAGCCTCTCGGACGTGGACGTGCGGGTGGTCCCAGAGCTGGCGGGCTTCGTGGAGGTCATACCGGATCACTTCGATACGATGGAGCCGGAGACGCCCTATGAGGTCCGCTTGCGTTTCTCTGTCGCCCCCGGTGCCGGCGCGGGCCAGTACTCGGGAACAGTTCAGATCTGTGTGGGCAAGAGGGTGATCGCGCGTCCGCTGCCAGTCGTGATGGACGTGGACTACGGTGACATCGTGATCCCACCGACAACCAAGGTGCTCTCCCGGGACGCGTCCGGGGCGCTCACCTCCATCGAATCCACACCTCAGGGACACGTGCTGAGCTTCTCGCAGGTCACGAACGACATCGCCGGGCTGAGTTTTGGCGATGTGCTGGTGAGCAACGTGTGTGCGGCCGCGCCCATGGGCTTCCTTGGCCGCGTCACCAGTGTCACACTGACCCCTGGTGGGGCCGTGGTGTCCACCGTGCCCGCGACACTAGAGGATGTGATCAGCTACGGCACGATCCAGCTAAGCAGAGAGCTCGGGCCCGACGACATCGCGGGGGACGTGCCTGTGCGAGGGCTGGGTCCGGTCAGGGATCCCGACATGATCCCGTTCTGTGCGGATGATCTGGTGATATACGACCTGGACGGCGACTACCAGACAACCGACGATCAGATTCGGGCAGACGGTTGCGTCAGCGTCGGAGTGGGTTTCGACTTCACGTTGGGGGTTGGCTGGGGCGGTATCCACCACCTTCGCTGCGTCGTGAACGCGAGAGAAGAAGCATACGTCGTCTTCGAAGCGGAGATCTCGATCTTCGAGTTCGATGAGGAAGTCACGATAGCTTACCACTACTTCACTCCGATCACTATCTGGGTCGGATTCGTGCCTGTGGTCTTCGTGCCCGAGCTGAGAGCCTATGCTGAGTTCCAGGGGTCAGCGGAGGCCAGCATGGAGATGTCGGTCATGCAGGATGCGACCCTATCTCTCGGCGCTCAGTACGACAACGGCGTGTGGTCGCCAGTGAACGAGTTCTCCGCGGGCTGGGGCTGGGAGCCACCGTCCTTCGAGCTGGGCTGCACAGTCAAAGGGAGCGTAGGGCCCCAGTTCAATCTCCTGCTCTACGGAATTGTCGGTCCTTACGTCGAGGTGATGGACTACGTTGAGCTTGATGTTGTGATTCTCCCTCCCCCCCCGTCCTGGGCGTTGTACGGAGGTGTGGAGGCGGGTGTTGGTGTGAGAGTGGACATACTCGGGGAGACACTCGCGGAATGGGAGGCCCCGACCCTGGTTGACCTGCGCGTATTGCTCGCCGAGTCGGAAATCGATCCCGGCTGCGTGGCCGGACAGGTGACCGACGCCGTGACGCAGCAACCGCTCGGCGGGGTGGCGGTCGACGTCCTGGACCTGCTGGGGGACCCTGTCACGTCGGGTGTGACCGACGACGACGGCACGTATTCCGTGACTGTTGAAGCAGGCTCGTACCTCGTTGACTTCTCGAAGCCGGGCTACCTGACCGTGCACTACGTCGGGGTCGACGTCGGCGAGGGGCAGACGGTCTACCTCGAGCCCGTTCTCCAGATCGATGACCTCCACGCCGGCGAGGGGATTGCTTCAGGACACATCCTGAACGCCCTGTCCGGCGCTGGCGTGCCAGGTATCACGCTGGACCTCCGCGAAGGCATGAACTCCACGACTGGCCCAGTGGTAGCGAGCACTGTCAGCGGAAGCGGGGGGACCTACGCATTCTCGGCTCTGGAAGCAGGGAACTACACGGCCGAGACCGGAGGCGCCGGCTATCTGACGACGTACTTCGGCATCATCTGCATCGGTGGCCAGGAGACGGCCAACCAGGACGCGGTGATCACGCCGGTTCTCGACGAGGGTGAGACGCGGATCGTGCTTACCTGGGGATACACGCCCAGCGACCTCGATTCGCATGCTACGGGACCGCTTCCGGACGGGTCCAGGTTCCACATGTACTACCCGTACGCGGAGTCCAACTATGGGAGTCCGTGGCCTGAGTACGTCATGCTCGACCTGGATGATGTCACCCATTACGGACCCGAGACGACGACCATCCTGCAGCATATCCCCGGCGTCTACAGGTTCCTGGTGCATGACTATACTAACCGATGGAGTACGTATAGCACCGTGCTGAGTTCGTCGGGCGCGCTGGTGCGTGTCTACAGGGATGAGGGTTTGGTGGCGGCGTTCCCTGTGCCCACGGGTCAGGACGGAACCTTGTGGACCGTGTTTGAGATGGAGTCTGACACGATAACGCCAGTCAACAGCCTCGAGTACGAATCCTCTCCGAGTGCCATCCGTCCTGAGGCGTCGGAGGACCCGTTCGACTGGTCGTCCCTCCCGTCGAAGGATGGGATCGAGGGTGCTCCGGAGGCATCGGTGGCGTCGCTCTCGATCATCCGGCCGAACCCCTTCACGATCGAGACCTCGATCGCCTACACCGTGCCCTCGGCGGGCGCCGCCGTCGCGATTCGTATCTTTGACGCAGCGGGCCGGCTTGTGACGACCGTTACAGACGAGCAGCGGTCGGGCGGAAGCCACACCGCGACGTGGGACGGTCGCGACTCGGCGGGTCAGAGGATGTCGCAGGGCATCTACTTCTGTCGCGCGGCGATCGGAGAGCGGAACGAGGTGCGGAAGGTCGTGCTGTTGAGGTAGTCTCGGCACGGTGACGCTGTTCCGAACACTAGAGACGCCAGCACACGTTGGGCCCGGTTCTCATGAGCCGGGCCCAATGCCTCATGGATTCACCGTCGTCACAGGAAGCCAAGCTGGGGGTGTACAGGGAGGAGCGGTGCGGGCAAGTCGGGCAACCGATGTCGAAGGCCGAGGCGCTCCAGGAAGCGAAGCAGCTCCGCGACGTCAGTGAGGGTGGCAGATCCCAAGCTCGTTGATTCATCGAAGCACAAGCAATTCCGTTGACTCCCGTGGATACGGATCGAGACTGCTTCCTTCTCCTGATCGACGTGGGGGACTCAACGGAACTCTCTCCTGAGTGCCTGGCGAAGGCGATGGCCAGAGATGAGGGAGGAACTCCCGCGCACTCGCTTGGTCCCACGTGCCGTAATCAGCTGCGGATGCGCGATTCCGGGGTTGACTGCGTCTCCTCCCCGGAGTAGTCTGTTGCTGTTCAGCGCAATAAGTGACAGGATATCTATCGTTTATTGGGCTGAATAGAAACAACCGCGAATCCTCGCCCGTGAGGATTCTGCCTCTCGAGGAAGAACCCACAAGAGCCCATCTGCGAGTTGTTGCTGTTGGGCGCAGAAAACGGTGAAGAATTTATGACTAATCGACCTGAACGGCAACAGGAAAGCCAGCAGACCGCCGAGTTCATGGCTCGGAATCGGATCTTCACCCTGGATGAGCTGGCCCGGCATCTCGGAAGTGAGAAGAGCCTGGCTCAGTACCGGATTCGCTACCACCTCCGCCAGAGGCGCCTGAAGCGTCTGGCGAACGGCGTCTACGCCACCGTGCCAATCGGAGCGGATCCCGAGACGTTTGAAGCGGACGTCTTCCTGGCGGCGAATGCGATCCGGCCAGATGCAGTCTTCGCCTACCACTCGGCCCTCGATCTCCTCGGGCAAGGGCACTCTGTTTGGTGGACGTGCACGGTCTGCACGGACCGCCGCCGTCCGCCCGTGGTCCTCGGCCGGAGCACGATCAAGTTCCTGATGCGGCCGCCGGCGGTGCGGCAGGGAACCGAATCGGCGTCTCGGCGGGGGAACGCCGACACCCTGTGGACGACTGAGGTTCATAGGGGAGGACGGACGCTTCGCGTCACGACGCCCGAGAGAACGCTCGTGGATGGATTCCGGAGACTCGGTCTGGTCGGTGGACTGGATGAGCTTGTGGAGTCGATGGACGGCTTCGCGACGTTAAGGCCAGAACTCCTGAGAAATGTGCTGCGTGCCTATGACAGCAAGCGGCTGTGGGCGGCGGTGGGCTGGTATCTCCAGAGACGGCTCACGAGCCTCTTCCTGGACGACTCGATACTGGGAGAGTTCAAGGCGAATCGACCAGGTACCCGAGTCTACCTGGTGCCCGGGCAGCGGGGAGGTGTCGTAGCGCGGGATTGGAATCTGATTGTTCCCCAGCACCTGCAGCGAAGGGCGCGCGGTGAAGACAGCGGACCGTGACCGAATCGCTCAGCTGGCGGCAGAGACCGGCTTCCCGCAAGGACCGCTCGAGAAGGTCATCCGCCTGGCGGAGATGGCGGCGTTCTTCTCGCGGCATCCACTGCTGTCACGGGTTCTGGCCCTGAAGGGCGGTACTGCGCTCAACCTGTTCGACGGGCCACCCCCGCGACTGTCCGTGGATCTGGACTTCAACTACGTCGG
>JAUVLG010000197.1 GCA_030595835.1 Candidatus Eiseniibacteriota bacterium
TGCCGGTCCCCATGGCCATGCCGGCAAGGCCGCTCTTGCCCATCAACTTGTCGATGACGATCTCAGCCCTGCCGAGTGCGAGCGCCTTCGTTAGCTTCACAAGGACGTAGAGCGATGCCAGAAGCAGCAGGAGCCCGAGCACGGCGACGAAGATGGCAGCGTGGTCTCCGGCCACGCTCTCGACCAGTCCCACGACCGCCTGGATTGCCGGCTTGACCGCCTGCTTCACGGGGCTCGCGAATGTGACGGCCTCTCCGCCAGTCAGGAATCCCGACAGGTACAGGGCGGTCCGTCGGAGGACGCCCGTGGCGAGCTCGATAGGGAACAGGATCAGAACCGCGAGGACGTTGAAGAAGTCGTGCACGCTCGCGGCAGCGAACGCGCGTCGGAACTCCTCGTTCCGCGTGATGTGCCCGAGTGACACGATGGCGCAGGTGACCGTGGTCCCGATGTTGGCGCCCATGATGATGGGAACCGCGTTCTCGATCGACAGCATGCCGGCCGCGACGAATCCGACGACCGTGGACGTGGTCATGGACGAGCTCTGGACCATGCTGGTCGCGAGGATTCCGATAAAGAGGCCGACGAGCGGATTGGACGTCGTGGCTATCAGCCGCTCTGAGAAACCGGCGCCGAACATCTCGAACCCGGTTCCCAGCAGTTTGACACTGACAAGAAATACGTAGAGCACGGTGACGACGCTCACCGCACGGGCGAGCGTCCTGAGCGGATGAGACGCGGGCTCACCAGGCGGATGCACGATGGCCGTCTTGACGGGCGTCGTCACTGTGATTGCTGTGCTCCCAAGGAAGGTGTCTGACCGCCTCCTGAGGTCGCTGGACGAACTCCCCCGGACGCGGCTTCCTGCCCACGACTACCACCTTTCGCGCAGCATCTTACCATCATGGCTCGCTGTGTCAAGCTGCGAACCCGCGCCGCGGGCTCCACGGGCGTTGCGTGCGATGAGTGGCCTGATGTCGAAGACGCCGGTGGTGCAGACGTCGGTCCCCTCTACTGGATGTAGCCCAGGGCCTTCAGCTTCTCCAGGGTCACCTCGTCGATGTACACACTGTCGCTCTCCGCGGTCTCCTCCTCCATGAACGAAGCGAGTTGAGCGAGCAGCCGCTCTGTGCGCACGCCGCCCTCGGCGTAGAGGTTCCGTGTCTCGCCCGGGTCGGTGGAGAGGTCGTACAGGAACGTCCCTGCGGTGATGTTCTGGATCTTCGAGTAGGCTCCGCGGACCGCCCGCCGGATGAGGTTGGTGTCGGCGGGGGCGATGGCGACCAGCTTGAGGTCACCATCCACGAGAGCGCGCTGGTGGTATGCGGGCGGGTGATCTCGTTCCATGAAGACGGGCGAGCTTTCGTAGGTCCCACTCAGGAGATCCCTGCCCGGCAGTCCCTCGGGCATGGCGTCCACGCCGAGCATCGAGAGCACCGTGGGCAGCATGTCGATCTGCTGGGCAAGGACATCAGTGCTGCCGGAAGCAATGCCGGGGCCTGCAAACACAAGAGGAACCCTCATAACCTCCTGATACGAGGTGTCGTGGAATTTCCCGCCGTGCTCGCCGAACTCCTCACCGTGGTCGGACGTGAAGATGATGGTCGTGCGTTCGAGCATGCCGCGTTCGCTCAGCGCGTCCAGCAGACGGCCGATGTGGTGGTCTGTGAACGCGATCTCCTGGTCGTATCGTCCTACAGGCTCATCCCCAAACTCGTTCCATTCGTCATGCTTGAGGTACTCAAAGTGCGGGTCGAAGTAGTGGACCCACATGAAGAACGGTTCCTCGAGCCTATCGAGGTCGTCGATGGCGAGGTTGCTGATGAGCTCTGCCGTCGATGTACTATGCGGAGGCCCTTCCTGTAGCACGCTGGAGTCGAATTCGCGGAAGCCACTGTTGAGTCCGTGCCCCGGAGTGAGGAGCACGTTGCTCACGAATCCGCGCGTGTCGTAGCCTTCGTTGAGAAGGATGCCCGCGATGGTCGGCAGATCCCCCTTCAGCGAGCTGAGGATGCCGGTCGCGCCCGTGGCGCTCGGGTAGAGCCCAGTGAAGAGAGTGGCCATCGCGGGGAGTGTCCAGCCCGCTTGGCTGTAGGCGTTCGTGAAGACGAGTCCGCGCGCGGCGAGGGCGTCGATGTTGGGCGAGACGGGGAGGTCGTGCCCGGCGTAGCCCAGATGGTCATGCCTG
>JAUVLG010000149.1 GCA_030595835.1 Candidatus Eiseniibacteriota bacterium
ACAGGGGATTACGGCTGAAAGGCGCTGGAATGACCGAGAGTAGGCACAGGTCGGAAAGATGCGCCGCGGGAGCGTCAGGTCAGCGCCGAGCGGACCCCAGCTCTCGGCCAGGGGGATCCGCTGCCGGCACCGCACGGCCCGGGCCGGTCCGGGTCTCCTTCTACACCCGCATCTCGACCGACGAGGACCACCAGAAGTACTCGCTGGACGCCCAGAAGGACCGGCTCGAAGCCTACTGTAAGGCTCAGTGGGGCGACGACTGGCGCATCCACAAGATCTACCGCGACGCGGAGAGCGGAACCCACATGAACCGCCCGGGTCTCGAGGAGATGCTCTTCGACGCCGAGGCCGGCATCTTCGACACACTCCTTGTTTTCCGCGTCGATCGGCTATCGCGCAAGGTCCGCGAGCTGGCCTTGATGGTAGATGATCTCACCAAGTACGGCGTCGTTCTGAAGTCCATCACCGAGCCGTTCGACACCTCCAACGCCGCCGGTAAGATGATGCCCCAGATGCTCGGCGTCTTCGCGGAGTTCGAGCACGCGACGATCGTCGAGCGGACCAAGGTCGGGATGGAGAGAAAGGCGAAGAGCGGGAGGTTCGTCGGGGGCAATGTGCCTTACGGCTACCAGCTCGACCCGGAGAAGGGCCTGGTCATCCACGAGGATGAGGCGGTCATCGTCAGGAAGATGTTCCAGATGTACTCGCTCGGCCACGAGGGCACGCACACGATCTGCCACAAGATGAACGAGGCCGGCCACCGGAAGCGCAGCGGCAAGAAGTGGGACAAACGGATGATCCTCCACATGATCAAGAACCCGGTCTACGTCGGGAGGCTACGCTGGCACGAGGTGATCTACGAGGGGAACCACGATGGCATCGTCTCGGAGGTCCTCTTCGAGAAGGCGCAGGAGATCATGAAGGAGCGCGTCGCGGACCTGAAGGGACGCTGCTTCCACAACAATGACGAGCGCCTCCTCACCGGCATCATCAAGTGTGCGCGGTGCAAGAGCCACATGGTGGGTGTCAGCACTCACAAGAAGGACCGCAAGTACCCCTACTACCTCTGCAGCAAACGCTGGAACACCAAGGACTGCGACCAGGACTACGTGCGCGGCGATCTCCTCGAGAGCGCGATCCTTCAGGACATCAAGGGAATGTTCCGCGACGAGCAGTTCATGGCCCGCATTTGGGAGGAGGCCAACCTACGACTCTGCGCAGAGAAGCCGAGCGTGGACCGTGAGATCGGAAACGTCGAGACCCAGATCACGAAGGCGCAGGCCACCATTGACCGCTACTTCGAGGCCTTCGAGGCTGAGACGATGAAGCCCGAGGTCTGCACGCAGAAGGTCGACGATCTGAACGCCCGGATCGAGGAACTCGAGGCGGAGAAGCAGGATCTTGAGAAACGGCGGAAGCGCTTGGAGGTCCCGGCCATCGACCGAGAGATGCTCTCAGGCCTTCTGGACAACTTCGAGGAAGTGATGGCGGGAGGAACGAACCCACAGAAGAAGGACCTTCTCCGCCGGCTGGTGAAGAAGGTCCTCGTCCACGACAAGCGCACGATCGAGATCTGGTACGCGTTACCGAACCAGGCCTCTGTTCGTACACCGGGACATCTGGCTCCCCGAGTGTGACAGTCTACTAACCGGCGCGGCGTCGCGGAACCCCAGATCTGGTTCAGGATCGTCCACATCGCGGCGGACGGCCACCACCGCGCACTTGGCGACGCCATCCGCGAACAAACGGCCGAGATCGCCCGACGGGAGGGAATCACTCGGGCGCGTGTGACACAGGTTATGGCCTTGCTGCGGCTTGCACCGGGGATCCGGGAGTACAACATCTTGTCCATGCCGAATACGGTCCAGCAGCCGGCGATCAGCGAGCGGGTGCTCTGCCCCATCGCCCAGATCGAGGACCCGAACCAGCAGCTTCTGGGGTTCCGCGGTCTATCTCCGACGGCAGACTCGTGATTCCGTCGCCCTCGCCATCAGCTGCAGGATCCGCATCGTCTCGTCCGCGAGACAAGCCCGGTCCTTCCGGCCTCCCCTGCTGTACGCGGCGATGGCAGCTCACGTCGGCAATAGGGTCGAACCGCAGGCTGCCCGATGCGCTACCACCTCTCTAATGTTCTGCTTCAGCAGCCGCGCAGAACGCGCACCGCTGCCACCGGTCGTTACGGCGCGCCGTTCTCATCGTCCCTTCCATACCCAGCGATCAGCGTGGCGTGCAGCTCGCGCATCGGCTCCGATCGTGCTTCATCGGCAAGGCTATCCAGATCGAACCCGGCACAGATCTCGACGTCCTTGTGCGAAAGGTAGTGGCCGTGGATGAGGATCTCACGAATCTGGTCGGCAGCGGTGGGATACTCCCGCTCTTCGGGGTCATGGCTCCTGAGCAGGAACTCCCGATAACAGCGCTCGATGATCGGCCTGGAGTGCGCCTGAATCTCGTCCGCGACCCGCAGGACCTCGGTTGTCTTGGTGTCGAGCGCGTCCTGAGTACTGAAGAAGATGTTGCCGTTGGGATGGACGGTGCCGTTGCGGTCGTCCACAAGCTTGGCGTAGGTGCCGATCTTGACGTTGTCGCACGCTATGAGCTTGAGGAAGCGAAGGATCGTCCGCTCGTTCTGCGCCGCTGCCCGAACAGCCCGGGCTTGACCGGCGGCGCCGAGAACATCAACGGCGATGCGAATCCTGCGGCAATGATCTACGAGCTCTTGGTGCGTGCCCCCCGCAAGAACGGCCTCGGGCTGCCGGAGGGGTTCCTCGACGTCGACAGCTTCCGGGCTGTAGGTCAGACGCTGGCCGACGAGGGCATGGGCCTGTCCATGGTGCAGGACCGCTCGACCCCGGCGCGCGATCTGATCCTGGAGATCCTGAGACACATCGACGGCATCGTCTATGTAGAGCCGTCGACGGGGCTTCTGACGATCACGCTCGTGCGCTTCGACTACTCGGAAGAGGAGCTCCCGGTCCTCGACGCGGACTCCTGCACGGTGACAGCGTTCGCGCGGGCGTCGTGGGGCGAGATCAAGAACCAGCTCCGGGGCTTCTCGAACGCCGCTGAAGCTCAGCAAGCTGCGGCTCGCGCCCTCGTCGCCGTCGCATACCCGCTTGCATCCCTGACCATCGAAGCCGACCGCACTGTGTGGTCGTTCCGGCCGGGGACAGTCTTCAAGCTCGTCTGGCCGCCGCTTGGGATCGACGGAATGGTGTGCCGCGTGCTGCGGGTCGGCACCGGCGAGCTGCTCTCAGGTGAGGCCCTCATAGAGGCGATGGAGGACATCTTCGCGGTCGATTGGACGGCCTACAAACCGCCGCCGCGGTCCGAGAAGGTCTACTGCCCGACCGCGGTCCCCTTCAACGGGGCGAGCTACCCGAGCTCGATCTCAGGCGAGCTCACCGTCTCGTGGTCCCACAGGAACCGACTCGGCACGTGGAGCTATGCCGATTCCG
>JAUVLG010000094.1 GCA_030595835.1 Candidatus Eiseniibacteriota bacterium
GTCTGCGACCTCGCGGGCGGGGACTACACTCTGTGCGAGAACTCGCCATGTCTGGCTGAGAACGAGCCCATCGGTATCACCATGGGAGCCTACGCGGATGCGCCGGGCTGTGGCCCCTGCGACACGCCCGTCGATGTCACCTCCTGGGGAGCGATCAAGGCATTGTTCCGGGCGTCCCGCTGACTGTCAGCATTCGCGTCCTGACTGTGGTAGCGGCAGTTTGAAACACGTCCACCGTGGGGAGAGTGCTCCTACGGGCACAGCGCCCGCTTGAGCGCGCGGATGTGCGCCGGAGTGGTCCCGCAGCAGCCGCCGATCACCTGGACCCGGAGTTTCATCAGCTCCGCCGCGTGCTTGGCCATGAACTCGGGTGTCTCGGTGTAGACGACCTCGCCATCTACCAGCTTCGGCAGTCCTGCGTTCGATTGGATGAGCATCGGTGCGTCGGTGCACGCGCGGAACTCGCGCGCGATCGCGACCATGTTCTCGATCCCGTTCCCACAGTTTGAGCCCACCAGATTCGCTCCCGCTTCCAGGAGGCCCGCCGCCGCGCTGGGCACGTCCACGCCCATGATGGTATAGAAGCCGCGCGGTATGGCGTCGAAGGTCATGGTTGCCATCACGGGGATCTCAGCAGAGACGCCGCGTGCGGCCTCGATCGCGAGCTTCGCCTCGGCAAGGTCGGTCATCGTCTCCACGCACAGGACATCGACGCCGGCCCCGACCAGGCCTTCGATCTGTCGGCGGAAACTCTCGCGCACGTCGTCCGGTTCGACATCACCGTAGGGGAGGAGCGTTCGGCCGCACGGCCCGCAGGAGCCGGACACGTACGCACGTCCCTCCACGACTTCCCGCACCGTCTCCACCGCCAGACGGTTGATCTCCTCGGTCCGGTCATCGAGACCGTATGCGGCCAGCTTCAGGGCCGAGCCGCCGAACGTATTGGTCTGCACGACCTCCGAGCCCGCTTCGAGGTAGAGACCGGCCACCTCGCGCAGCACGTCCCGCCTGGAGAGGTTGAAGGACTCGGGTGCCTCGCCAGGCCGTAGTCCGTGCTCCATGAGGAAGCTGCCCATGGCGCCGTCGGCCACGAGGACGGGACCTTCCTTCACACGTTCGAGGAATGGCTGCATCATCACTCCATGGGTTTGGGGCGAGGCCGTGGCCCTGCGCCGCGGGCCTACCCCACCAGTTCCCTGACGCACTCCACCGCGTTGGCCGCATCGAATCCGTAGCCGTCCGCGCCCATCTCGCTCGCGTACTCGCGGGTCACCGGTGCACCGCCGACCATAGTCCGGACCGACGAGTCCAGTCCCCGCTCCCTGAGCAGCGAGATCACCTGCTTCATCGCCGGCATGGTCGTGGTCAGGAGCGCGGACATACCGATGACATCGGCGCCGGACTCGCGCGCGGTGTCTACGAACTCCTCCGCGGAGACGTTCTTCCCGAGGTCGATGACCTCGAACCCCGCGCCGCTCAGCATGATGCCGACCAGGTTCTTCCCGATGTCATGCAGGTCTCCCTGGACCGTGCCGATGACCACCTTTCCGCGGCTGTGCAGGTCGGTCTTGCCCAGGTGAGGTTTGAGGACCTCAACACCCGCGCTCATCGCTCGGGCGGCCAGCAGCACCTCGGGCAGGAATATGTCGTGCGCCCGGAACCGGTCGCCGACCACCTGCATGCCGGCCAGCAGGCCTTCCTCGAGGATCTTCAGGGCGGGGAGCGACTGGTCCATGGCCGATTGCGTCAGTGAACGGACCTCCTGGTCTTCCCCGCGTTCGAGCAGAGCGGCGATCTGTCCCAGAATCTCCATGCCGGTCTCCTTAGGGCCGCGTCTGTGTCAGTTCCTTGATCCGCCGCCTGCAGTCGTGCGTCGGGCAGGCTGAGCAGAAGCTGTAGTCGTCTGTGAACTCGTGGATCTCGCGTGGTCCGAGCACGATGACGCCGGATATCGATTTGAGCGGCTCCATCAGGCAGTTGTCCGTCAGGTGGACGCCGATCTCCTCGGGGCCGAGCGCGGCGAAGAGCGCACGCTGGCCCGTGAGATTCCAGCCGCAGTAGCCGGGGCTGTACCGGAGCGCCCGTGTGAACTGATTCGCCTGTCCGCCAAGGCGAGCCCCCTCGAGTACCAGCCCGTCCAGGTGTACGCCGGCCAGTTCGGCTGCCTCGGACGCGGCGGCGTCGAGCATCGTCGCAAGCGCGAGGCTACCGTCGGCAAACAGGGCAGCGATTCGCTCGCTGAGCGGGGCGCCCAGCGTGGCCGCGAAGAGTACGAGTTCCTCGGCTCGAGGGAAGATCTCGGCGAGCGGTGATGGCGTGTCGTTGTCACTCTCGCCTTCATAGATCCTGGCGAACTCGTCAGTAGTCACGTTGGTGACAACGCCCCTCGGACAGGCGGCTCGGCGCAGCTCGTCCAGCGCGTCCGCAACCAGCCCGTCCACGCGCTCGCCCTGTTCGCTGCCCGGAGGCACGCCCATCGCTCCGAGGACGGCTTCCTCGGAGGGGACGATGCTCGCAGGCAGGATGCCGACTACTCGCCTCACTGACTACTCCTCCCGTTCCGGTAGCTTCTCCATCCCGTGCCGCTTCGCCTCAGCGCTCATCAGTTCTACAAGTTCCTTCTTCACGTCGTCCGAAAGACGGGACGGCTCGTACTCGTCGAGGTGTTTCTGGACCTCACGGTGCGCGCGCTCCCCGAGAGTTGTCGAGCCCTCTTCCTGCCAGCGCGGCAGATTGGCGCGCTCGATCACGGGGCCGGGGAAGTGGTGCTCGCTCCTCAGGTGCTTGCGCGTGTGGTCGGCGATCAGGAGGTGCTCCTCCCGGAGCATCTCCTCGAAGATCGGTCTGGCCGGGAAATCGTCCTTCGGTTCGATCCCGCGGATCATGCGCTGCACGAGCCCACAGATCTCGTTGTCCACGACGAGCTTCTCCATACTGATGCAGCGTTCGGAGTCGAGCATGCCCGGGCCCGAGACGCTGTTGATCCCAGAGAGTGCCGCGAGTGTCGCGCCCATCGAGGTCTCGAGCCCGGCCTGTGCGTCGAGGGCCTTGGCATCACTCAGTGCTATGTAGGCCTGAGTAGGGATGCCGAGATGCTTGCCGATCTCGGTGTAGGCGCAGTCGATCATCTGCGTCTCGATCGCGCCCATGGGCGTTGTCTCGTACCGGATATCGAACGCCGCGGGTGAGCCGCCGTAGAGAACCGGGCATCCAGGGTTGGCCAGTTGGCTCAGGACGACGCCGCTCAACGTCTCAGCGGTGTGCTGGATGAGACTGCCGACGATGGTCACCGGCCCCATGAATCCCAGGAGCGGCATCGACACGTACTCGACCGGAACCGAGTCGGCGGCGCAGTCGAGGAGGTTCTGTGCCGTCACGTTGCTCCACTTGAGAGGCGCGGTCGGGCAGCACGAGAAGATGGTCAGCGGCTTCGCGGCGAGTTCCGCGGCCGTGCCGCGAACCGCCAGCTGAAGGTCCCGCATCAACCGATAGGATTCTACCGTGAAGGCGCCCGTGACGACTGGTTTTTCTCCGTAGAGGAGGGAGATGAACAGTCGGTAGCTGTCCTGGATCGCACCCGGCACGTCGCTCGCGATGAAGGCCGTGCTCTGTGCCTCGATGTGCTCCATCCGGCTGGTCAGCTTGGTGAAGCGCACCAGGTCGTCGGTCACGGGCGTGCGCATCTCGCCCGAGTCCGCATCCAGCACGGTGATCCCGGAGGACCCGGGCGTGAAGTGGACCTTGTCACCGGCGAGGTCGTGGGTCTGGTTGCCGAGGACGTCGTAGAGGGCGAAGCTGCTCGGCGCCTTCGCCACTGCTTCCATTACCAGAGACTCGGGGAACGTGACGCGGCCGCTCGACTGGTCGACCGTGGCGCCGTGGTCCGCGAGGAGCGCGACGGCGTTCTCGTTCTGGATCTTCATCCCGAGCGTGCCAAGGAGGTCGAGCGCCTCAGTGATGATCCGCTCGATCAGGCTGCTTTCCAGGAACTGCAATCGTGGGCGCATGGTTTCTCCTCGCGGCAGGACCGTCGGTCAGCGCGAACCGCAGACACGCCAATCATCCTATGATTCAAGGAAGAAGTCCAGGCACGCTACTCGCGCTCGACAACGGCCTTCCCGGCGGTCATTCCCGCCAGCGCCTCGGTGAAGCTCTCCGCGTGCTCCTCCGGCAGGACGATGACCATTACCACGTCGCTCCCGTACTCCTCGCTCGTCACCTGGG
The DNA here is from genome assembly GCA_030595835.1 of Candidatus Eiseniibacteriota bacterium. Taxonomy (GTDB): domain Bacteria; phylum Joyebacterota; class Joyebacteria; order Joyebacterales; family Joyebacteraceae; genus JALGZG01. Next base: position 4,225 of record JAUVLG010000094.1, read on the forward strand.
CTTCGAACTGCGGTAGCGAGTGCTTGATGGGGGACACGGCGGGGTAGGCGATCGTCACCCGGAGCGTCGCTGTCTGGACGAGTTCCCCGCGCTCGAGTGCCTCAAGGGCGATCTTGACGCCGCTGCTGTAGGCACGGACCAGGCCGCCCTTGCCCAGCTTTGTGCCGCCGAAGTAGCGCGTGACCACGGCGACGATGTCGCCGACGCCGCTGCCCAGGAGGACGTTCAGCATCGGGCGGCCCGCGGTGCCGTGCGGCTCTCCCGCGTCGCTCATGCCGATATGGCTGGTGTCGCCCGGTGGTCCCACCAGAAAAGCCCAGCAGTTGTGGTTCGTGTCGCTGAACTCCTCTGAAACTCCCTTGATGAACGCCTTCGCCTTCTCGACGGTGTCCGCGTGGGCCAGCGTTGTTATGAAGCGGCTCCGGAGAATGGTTTCCTCCGTTCTACAGGGTGCCGCTGGTATGGGGTATCTTGACGGAGCAGTCATCGGCATCTCATGCGGGTTTGGGAACTGGCCGCAGGGCGGCGCGTTTCAGGATCACAACATGCTAGCACAGGCGCGACCGGACGCGCACGCACAGCGCACATCAACCCGCGAATCGCTTCCGGGGCGGCGACGCGCCCTGGCGAGTCTATTCTTGACACTATCAAGCAATATGTGGTGCTCTGACAGTGATCCAATCGCAGAGCGACCCGCTCAAGAGAGGGTTGCGTATGTTCTGCCGCACGGCCTTGTGCGTCACAGCGCGCGTGGCAGTGTGCCGTGGTTAGGCTCGTCCTGCGCACATTACTGAGGAGATGTCACCGTCCGGGAGGTGTCGCCATGAGAGTTGTTAGTCTTGTTGCCATGCTGCTTGCAGCACTGGTCGCTGTGAGCGGCGCGACCACGGAGCACATGGTCGTGGCCGAGAAGGACCCGGTCGTCGGCGGCAAGCCGACCTTCGAGGGGCGCGACGTAGGCGACGACATGTCGGCTCCCTTTGTGATCCCCAGCCTTCCGTTCAGTGGAAGTGGGAACTCATGCGAGTATCTGAACGACTACGACGTGGCGTGTCCGTATCCCGAATCGACGGCGCCGGACGTGGTCTATGCTTATGTCGCCACCGCCGATCTCGTTGTCAACGTTGACCTCTGCGAGTCGACCTATGATACGAAGGTCTACATCTTCGAGAACGTTGAGGGCAACGTCGTCTGCTGCAACTCCGACCCGGCCGTGTTCTAGCCCCTCATGCCGAGCTCTGAGACCATCACGATCTTCGGCACGAGCGGCACGTTCGATGACTACAGCCGAGACACGGACTGGTACCAGATCTACATCTCGGTCACCAACACGATCACCTTCTCGGCGATCGCAGAGTTCCCAGTGCTCATCTTCTTCGTCGACGGGGATCTCCCACTCGGGTGCGACGATCCCGGCCTCGTGCTAAGCAGCGCGACCGGTTCTCCGTGCGAACTCGTATCGCTCACTGAAACGGTGGGACCGGGCCTCTACTGGCTGTGGGTGGGGCCGTCGCTGTTCTCGTGTCAGCCGTGCGGGCTGGAGTACATAATCGAGATCGACGGCTACATCGGTCCGTCGGCGGTCGAGGATGCGAGTTGGGCGACCATCAAAGCTCTGTATCGCTGAGGAAGGAATCGACACTGTTCGGACGGCTCATCGGGGCCCCGTGGACGACCGCGGGGCCCCGTTTTCTTGGTGGTCAGAGCGTTCCTGCAAGCGTTTATGGTCAGCGCTCGCCTGGCTGGCCGCGGGTGGAGGGGCTTGCCGGGGGGTTGTGAAATGGCTATGATGTGATGTGCGCTCGTGCACGGTGACGCACTGGAACGGGATGTCCACCGGCATCGAGCGCATGTCAGGTCTGTGTGGCGATCTGGACGGGGTGCACCTTCATACTTGGGGTCTCATGAAGACGCGTAGTACGGCGGTTCGCATTCTCAGAATCGTACGCCCGTGGTGGAAATCCGTGGGCGCGGCTGCTGTCTGCATGACGATGTTCGCGCTGCTGAGCGGCGTCACGCTCGGCATGATATTGCCTCTGTTTGATGATGTCCTGGTACCGGCAGGGGAGCGCGTGGGGGACAAGGACCTGCTGGTGGTCTTCGAGCAGTACTGCTCGGCACCCATGAGTGAGCTTCGGAGCTCGATCATCTCGTTTGACTCCTCGGGTGTCGGGGAGAGCTGGGGACAGCTGGGCGACGGGATCGGCAGGGCTCTCGAGGAATCTGATCCCTCACAGATACTCCTCGCGGTCATCGTTCTCATGGTCGTCATAATATCCCTGAAGAACCTGTTCGGGTTCCTGCAGGTATTCCTCATGGCGCGAGTGGAACAAGGGGTCATCGCGCGAGTCCGCAACAACCTCTACTCCCACATTCTCGAACTGGATATGAGGTTCTACACATCCACACGTTCGGGTGATGTCATGGCTAGGTTCACGTCAGACATCGCGGGAATGAACCGTTCGATGACGCAGATGCTCATGAAGGTCCCGAGACAGATCGTGCTTCTGGCCGTCTATCTGACCGTGGCGCTCTGGGCGTCGTGGCAGCTCGCTCTCGCGACACTGCTCATATTCCCACCGGTGATGTTCGTCATCCTCGTTATCGGAAGGGTGCTGAAGAGGAAGACCCATTACGCCCAGCGCAGGCTCTCTGATTTCTCGTCCCTGCTTCAGGAGACGATATTCGGCATCAGGGTCGTCAAGGCGTTCTCGATGGAGGAGTTCGAAGGCGAGAAGTTCAGGAGGATAGTCGGCGACCACCGGAAGACGAAAATCTCTCTTCGCAGACTGGGAGCACTGGCAAGCCCTCTGACCGAGGTCATGGGAGGGGTTGCGAGCGGTCTCATCATGTGGTACGGCGGACGGGCCGTGCTTGCCGGCGAGTCGCTCTCGGCGGGACGGTTCCTCGTGTTCCTCGCGGCCATTCTCTCGACGATGAAGCCGATCAAGATGCTGAGCAACGCCAACGCCGTGATACAGGGCGGATTCGCGTCTGCTGAGAGGGTGTTCGAACTGATGGACCGACCGGTGAAGATCACGCAGTCGGATGATCCCAAGCCCCTGAAATCCGTGAGTGAAGGTATCGAATTCCACGACGTGTGTTTCAGCTACACGGAAGGCATCGAGGTCCTTCGTGACATCAGCTTCACGATCGGCAAGGGCGAGATCGTGGCTCTGGTCGGGCCAAGTGGGGGAGGGAAGAGCACGATTGCCGATATGATCCCGCGGTTCTACGATCCGGATTCCGGTTCGATAACGATCGATGGAGTGGACCTGCGAGACATCGCGATCAAGGACATCAGACGAAGCCTTGGCGTCGTTACTCAGGAGACCGTGCTGTTCAATGACACCGTGGCGAACAACATCGCTTACGGAGTCAGTGACATACCATTTGAGAGAGTCCGGAAGGCAGCGGAAGCGGCCAACGCGCTCGAGTTCATAGAAGAGCTCCCGGATGGATTCGAGACAGTGATCGGGGAGAGGGGTTGTTGGCTTTCCGGCGGACAGAAACAGAGGCTCGCCATCGCCCGGGCGATCCTCAAGAACCCGGAGATACTGATATTCGACGAGGCGACGTCCGCCCTGGACACGCACTCCGAGCGATACGTGCAGAAGGCCATAGACAACCTGATCAAGGGGCGGACGACCCTGGTCATAGCTCACAGG
>JAUVLG010000207.1 GCA_030595835.1 Candidatus Eiseniibacteriota bacterium
TCGACGCTGACCTCGGTCCTGTCCTTCCTGTCCAGCCCGAGGTTACCGATGACCGCGGCGGCTATGACCACAACCACCCCGACCAGGATGAGGATGTTCCTCCTCTTCTTGAGCATGAGAGCTACCCCCTCGATCGCCCCCTCGGGCCTTAGAGCCCGAGCGCCAGTCTGAGCTCGGCCTTCGCTATTTCGTAGTCGTATCGCGCATTCACGAGTCCGGCACGCGCGCGGGAGTACGCAACCCTCGCGTCGATGAGCTCGAGCATGCTCGCCGCCCTGAGTCGGAACCGCTCCTCGGAGACCTTGAGATCTTCCTCCGCCTGGAGAACGGCGTCCTCTGCCACACTAACGCTGCGTGTTCCTTCTTCGACCGAGAGCCTGGCGCTCTCTATCTCGTAGGCCGCCTGGAGCCTCGCGTTCCGCACTGAGATCTCGTACGAACGCAGCAGCGACTTGCTGTTGTCTATGCTCGCCTTGGTTGCAAGCCCGTTGAAGATGGGAACTGAGAGGCTGAGACCAATCGAGCGCGTGTAGTCCTCGGTCATGCCGTCGAAGAGCTCGTCGAGCGAGTCCGTGCCGCGCGAGTAGCGGACGGAGAGCCCGAGGTCGGGCCAGAGTCCGGCCTTCGAGGCCAGCAGGGAACGCTTCGCCGCTACCAGCGACTGCTCCCACGCCCTGATGTCGGGCCTGGAGGAAACGGCTTCTTCGAGATCGAAATCCAGGATCTCCTCCTCCGCGAAACTCCCGGACGGGTCGACCGCCTCGATGTCGGTTGTGACGTCAATGCCGAGCACCAGCGCCAGCCCCGCCCTCGCCAGCTTCGCGGACTTCTCGGCCGATATGAGCGTAAGCTCGGCCTCGCCCACCTGCACCTTCGCCTTGAGCAGATCTGACCTCGATGCCGACCCAAGATCGAACAGGCTCTGCGTCTTCCTGGCCTGCTCCCGCGCGAGGTCCACGGCCTCGGACTGGACGTCGCGGAGCTGCACCAGCCTCAAGAGACCGTAGTACGCCTCCTTCGTCTGGAACACGATGTCGCGCTCCGTCGACTCGAGAGACAACTCTGCCGCGGTCCGGCTGCGGCTCGAACCCGCGATCCTCGCGAAGGCCGACCCATCCAACAGTGCCTGGGAAACCGTCAGATCGCCGCTCGCGCCCTCGGACGTGACGTCGTCGCCCTCCGAGAACACCATCAGCCCGTCGCTCTTCGAGACGTTCGCCGAGACGTGCGGCAGAACGCTGGACCAACTGGACATCACGTCCGCGCCCGCGCTCGTCAGATCTTCTCTGACCCTGGCGAGGGTCGTGTTACCTGTGAGCGCGATCTCAATGCACTCCTTGAGCGTGTAGACCCTGGCCCGCGCGGGGAGAACGGAAACCGTGAGAACGGCACACACGAGTGCGACACAGACCAGCGCCGCACCGATGTGCTTGCCTTTCTTCCTACATACCCGCACCCATGCCTCCTGGTGTAAAGGTCGTGATCAGTATCATCAGGATCCAGAGAATCGCGACGGCCACGACCGCCTTGCCCTTTGGGACCCGGTAGGCAACGGCCAGCGCGACGAGCATCACCACCATCCACCAGATGGTGAAGATATCGAAGCTGGAGAGGAACTTGAAGAGGCGGTCGGAGGGCTCGAGACCCTTGAAGAAGAGCGACGGCCCCGTCTCCACTATCATCGATTTCTTCGCGATCATTATGGGCAACTTGACGAGACTCCCGAGGGTCGTGATCAACATGCTCCACGCCACGACGGTTCTCGCGTGGCGGAACCTGCCCTTCCCGCCAACCATCTTCATGAGCAGGTGCACT
>JAUVLG010000101.1 GCA_030595835.1 Candidatus Eiseniibacteriota bacterium
CTCGCCGGGATACACGAGCTTCTTCATCTGTGACCAGGAGAACTTCGCCCACTATGCGGTGGGCGACAGTTTCCGCGCCTTCGAGATACGGGAGGAGACATCCCGAGGCAGCGTCGAGTTCGTGCTCCCGAGCCCGGAGCCCTGGCACGTCGTGTTCTCCAACAGGGGGAACGTAGCTCTGACGCAGGAGCTCGAGGTCACGGCAAGGCTCTACGCGAGGCCGACCGGAGTCGCGTCCGACGGGGAGCATGAGGAGCCGCCAACGACGCTGACGCTCTATCCCAGTCGCCCGAACCCGTTCAGCCCCAAGACTGAGATCGCGTTTCGGGTCTCTCTCGCCGGGCGTGCGGACGTGACGATCTACGACGTGTGCGGGGAGAAGGTACGAACTCTGGTGAGCGGGTTCCGCGGGGCCGGCGAGCACGCGGTCGTGTGGGATGGGCGGGACGACGCCGGGAGGGCGGTGAGTAGCGGCGTCTACTTCCTGAGCGTGAGTGCCGGTAACTGCAGGAGAGTTGGGAAGCTGCTGCTCATTAGATAGTATCATATGGCACCGGTCGTTCTTGACCGTTCCGGTCAGACGTTGACCGATGGAATCACTCCTCGTTCAACAGCGGTCATGAGAAACGGCTCCGCTTCTGCCTTGCCCTGCACGTAGTCATCCATCCAACCATCCGGGACCGGGAGGGCTTCATAAAGTTCCTCTCGTCGTGCTTCAAGCAAGAGCGGAGGACGTTGCATGAAATCCGCGGCAGAACAAACCTTTCCACCGGCGCTCTGGGACAGCTCTCTCAACCACTGAGCGCCGGCTTCGCTGCGCATGAGATGATGATCGACGATGAGTGTATCCACGCTGTTCGCAAGACGCAGCGCGTTCTTCCAGGCGTCTTCTCGTAAATGAGTTCCCAGAGAGTTGAGATAGAGCGGCGGGCCGGCGGTGAAGACGATGTCGGGCTGCCACCGGATGATCTGATCCACGGCCTCGGTATCGAGTAGCTGGATATCCGAGGCATGTACGAATACCCTGTCCTCCAACTCGATGCGGGTCATCATGACCGTTCCCAGATGGGTGTTCGCTTCGCCATGCGGCACGGGTGGTGAAAAGGACAGCGGGTCCTCACTGCGGCCTTCGACAACCTGCAGATTGTCTCCCGTGAGTTCCTGCAAGTCATGAAAGCGCCGGCGCATCTCAGGATGAGACTCGTCGCCGTTCTTGCTCCAGCTACGAAGTTCCGAGAAGCACTCCGGCAGCATTACGAAGGAGAGCTGGAAAGGATTAGCGTCTTTGAGGGGTACATGATCACCGTGGAAATGGCTGAATACGACATCGGTGGCATCATGCAGCAGCTTCACAATGTCGCGGCGCACATGCCGGCCGACGGCTATCTGCACGGGATGAGGGTGGCGGCCGTGGCGGTAGAAACCCAGAGCAAGTCCTGGATCGATGACAACGCGGCGACTACCCACTGTCACGGCACAGCACAATCCGCGCACCCCGAGCGACTCAGCGGCAACGATCTGAATGCTCTCCATTGCTTTGGGCCTCGATTCTGAACGCCTCCGGCAAGAGATAGAAAGGGCCGCCAAGCAGACAAATCTAGTGTAGCGTGTTTTCGGGACTCTGGGGAGAGCAGAGAGAGAACTCCGGCTGTCCCGGAGGACGAGTAGTCCCAGAAGATAGAGTGGCGAGGCGAATCCGCCCTTGACTGGTATAACCAGTCAATCGTATGGTGTGACCATACAATATGAGCATGCTACCTGACATACTATCCTCTCGTGCGCGCGCCGAGATCTTTCGCCTCCTGTTCGGGGTATCCTCCCAGGAACTCCACATGCGGGAGCTTGAACGCAGGTCCGGCCTGGCGCTCGGCACCATCCAACAGGAGCTCAAGAAGCTCGAGGGCATGGAGCTTCTTGTGGCGCGCAAGGATGGCAACCGCGTGTACTACAGCGCGAATGCCTCGCACGCACTCTACGGGGACATCCATCGTCTGGTGCTCAAGACCTCAGGTCTGGTTGAAGTGCTGCGGGAGGCACTTTCTGCAGAGGGCATCAGCGTTGCCTTCGTGTTTGGGTCGGTTGCGCGCGGCGACGAGGGAGCTGAGGGGGATGTTGATCTGATGGTTGTCGCGGACCTTGGGCTCGCGGCGGCCTCCTCATTGCTGAGCGGCGTCTCGGAGAAGCTTGGGCGCGAGGTCAACCCACACGTGATGGACACTGCGGAGTTCACGCGGCGCCGCGGGTCTGGGGACCACTTCCTTCTTCGGGTCCTGGACTCACCGAAGCTCTTCGTAGTGGGGGATGAGGATGAGCTTACGCGACTGGGCTGAGAGCCGGTGGCTCCGGCCCCACGCGACCGGAAGAGATGAGATCGCTGGTTTGCTCGGGATCGTTGAGCGCGATCTTACGGATGCCAGCTGTGACATCTCCGCCGACTGGCGCTTCGGCATCGCCTACAACGCCGCGCTGAGGCTCTGCACGATACTCCTCTACGCTGAAGGCTATCGGCCTGAGCGGAATCTCCAGCACTACCGGACAATCCAGGCTCTCGGTCTCGTCCTCGGGCCAGGCAGGAAGGCTGATGTGGAATACCTCGAGGTCTGCCGCAAGAAGCGGAATATCATCGAATACGACGCGGCGGGCACGGTGACCGACCGGGATGCGACGGAACTGGCGGCGTTCGTGGTGGAGCTGAGGGACGGGGTGCTTGCGTGGCTGCGGGAACATCACGCTGAGCTGCTGGAATCCTGAGCGGGCACGTGGATCATGGAAAATAGAGGAAGCCCGGGTCCGAAAACCCGGGCTTCTCTCAAGTTGGTAGCGGGGGCCCGCTACGAAGTCCAAAAGAGGAATCTGGGGCGGGAGGTGGAGGTGGTTCGGGTGAGGTTTGAGGCGCGGGGGAGGGTGCTGGTGGCGGTGGGGGCCTAGCGCTCGCGGGTCGCTGGCTCCTCATGCGCCCGTGCCCTTCCACGGCTCGCCAGGTAGCCTCGAAACCAGCTCCTTGTGCACGACCTCCGCGGCCGCCACTGAGTCGTACGAGACGCCAGTCGAGATGAGGGGCTGGACGTCGTCCAGGAATACAGCGCTCTTGAGCTTCTCCGCGAGGTTCGCCTCGAACTGGGCGCGCGAGACAGCCTTGCCGTCGTGCTCCATGTAGCGCGTGAAGCAGGCCACCACCTTCTTGGGGTCGAGACCGCCCAGGCGGGCAAGCGCCTCCGAGAGATCGAAGAGATCCCGACCCCTCTTGCGCTCGTAGAGCGCCCGCAACTTCGTGCCGAGCAACTCCTCGAGCTCATAGGTGAGCACATCCGACGCTCCGGCATGCCATGGGTTGTCCAGTTGGTAGCGCACGCGACGCAGACCGAGAACGCAGAAGTGCTCCCGTGTGTTGATCTCCACCTTCAGCCTGAGTGGGGTGATGGGTTGCGTCTCCGATGCGAACCGGTACAAGAAGGTCGCACGACCTCGGCCCTGCTTCCAGCGGGGTTCTCCGAGCCACGGGTCGAGCCGGGCGCGCATAGCGCTCAGCACGGGTCCGATTGGCCCCGCGTTGACCTGGACGAGGTCGATGTCCTCGGAGTATCGAATCGGCGGGTCGAAGTGGAGCTTGTGCAGGGCCGTGCCTCCACGGAATGCAAGCTCGCGCGCCAGGAGTTCGTCCGAATACAGATCGACGAGTCCCCTGCAGATGACGAGGTCCTGCTCCACCTGCGCATCGGTGGACCACGGCGCTTTCGTGCGCCAAGCCGTGATATGAGCGCGCGGGATCACGACTCGACCTCGATCTTCTCGTTGACGACGACCCTCCAGCGGTCGTTCTTCGCTGCACGGCGTGAGGATCGGTCCGGTCGGAGAGAGACAAACCGCGGACGCCGCGCCGCTACCCAGTTGGCGAGGGCAGCTCCGACTTCACGGGCGCCGACCTCATCCAGCAGGTAGCCAAGGCGCTGCGCGCTCGGTAGGTCACCTTCCAGCTTCGCGACCTCGGCTGTGCGCTCAACGTCCATCTTCTCGGCGAGCTCGGCCAGCACCGTGGCCACGTGGCCGAGATGGCCCGCTCCCTTGAGGTATCGCAACAGGTCGAGGGCTGTCGCTTCCGGAGTAGCGACGCGCATGGTGCCCGTCTCCGTCTTCATGTCCATGGTCGGCGTCGGTTCGATACGGAGCTTCCGGAAGAACCGAATGCGAGCGCGGCCCGCCACGACTGGACGGAGCTGCCGGTCGGTGACGACCTGGAACTCCTGCGGCTGCTGGTGGGCCGCGCCGTGCAGTGCCGCCGCGGTGAGCAGGCCCACGTAGTACGGCTGGCCGCAGAACTTCATCAGCTCGCTGATGTACCAGCTCGGCGGCGGCGCCCCGGCCTGCCGGTACTCGATGGGGACGATGATGAAGAAGCCGCGGCGAGGGACGGCGAGCCGACGCTTGGCCACGAGTCGCTGTACCGCCTTCTTGAGCGCCTCATCGGAGATGCCGAGCGCCGCACTGGCCTGCGCGTGCGTCATGACATACCGGCCACTTGCCTGAAAGAAGTCCACCAGCTCCGTGAGGCTCCCAGGCGAGGCTTGCGGTTCTCTATGCAAAGCAGGGCCTCCTGCGGCCCAGTCTGCACCCGGGGCCACTTGTTGGAGGGTACCCTACACTGCGAGGGCTTGCAAGCGGATATGCAAAAGGGGACGCATGATGTCCCTTTGTGCTTACGTGCTTGCAGGGCATCCGACACGGGCCTCTTCGCTCGGTTCTTGCGCCACCACAGAAGACACGGCGGGGCGGCCCGGAGCCAGGCAGGTCCTGGCGCAGGGACCTGTTCCCCTGTCACTCCGCCTTTGCGCCTTGACAGAAAGGCCTCGTATGATAGAATTGCCTATAGATATGGATAATCATAGGCATCTTTATCAATCCAGATTTGAGGCATCCTGATGCAGGGCGACAGATTCGACCGGGCTGCTGAGATCTTCAGGAAACATGGGGGAGTCCTTCGCACGGGGGAGGCGCTTCGCGCGGGCATCCATCCCGGCACGCTCTACGCCATGCGGGACTCAGGACTCCTGGAGAGAGTGAGTCGTGGCGTCTATCGCCTCGCAGGCAGCCCACCGCTCGGCAACCCGGACCTCGTGACCGTCGCGACCCGGATACCGGGCGGCGTGATTTGCCTCATCTCCGCACTCTCGTTTCACGAGCTGACGACCCAGATACCTCACGAGGTGCATGTGGCGCTCGCGAGCGGAGCCAGGGAGCCGCGTCTCGACCACCCTCCAATAAGGACCTACCGGTTCACCGGCCAGTCGTTCACCGCCGGCGTGGAGACTCACGACGTCGACGGCGTGGGTGTGCGCATCTACAGCCCGGAGAAGACGCTCGCCGACTGCTTCAAGTTCCGCAACAGAATCGGCCTCGACACGGCAGTGGAGGCGCTCCGTTCCTATCGCGAACGGGGGGGTATCAGGGTGGACGAACTCATGCACTACGCTTCGATCTGCCGCGTGAAGAAGGTGATCCAGCCCTACCTGGAGGCGATCCTGTAGTGGCGCGGGAAGTGACGAACATCGCCGCGTCGGTGCACCAGCGCCTTCTCAACAAGGCACGTGAATCCGGCCGGCCCTTCAACGAACTCCTGCAGCACTTCGCTATCGAGCGATTCCTCTACAGGCTGTCCAAGAGCCGCCACGCGGATCGCTTCATTCTGAAGGGTGCCCTGATGCTCTCGGTGTGGAGCGGGGCCGCATCGCGTCCGACCAAGGACATCGATGTTCTCGGGAGTATCGACAACAGTCTCGAGGCCGTCACCGCAGCGATGAAGGACGTCTGCGAGACGGATGTCGAGGCTGACGGCATGGCCTTCGACGGGGATTCGGTGACGGCTACCAGGATCACCGAGGACGCGGAATACCAGGGCGTTCGTGTCCGGCTCAAAGCCGCTCTGGGAAACGCGCGCGTTTCCATCCAGGTGGATGTCGGCATCGGTGATGTTGTCTTCCCACCACCTCAAGACGTTGAATATCCCACGCTTCTCGACTTCCCGCCGGCCAGACTGAAGGGCTACGCGATGGAGAGCACGATCGCCGAGAAGTTCCACGCGATGGTGATCCTCGGCGTTCTGAACAGCCGGATGAAGGACTTCTACGACATCTGGATGCTGTCGAGGACTTATGACTTCGGCGGTGAGATCCTGGCCGAGGCGATCGAGAAGACGTTCGAGGTGAGACGGACGCCACTGACGGTTGAGCCCGCGGTCTTCAAGCCGTCATTCGCGAACGATGTCGACAAGCAGGTTCAGTGGGCGGCGTTCGTCGGGAAGACCATGTTGAACGACGCGGCAAAGAGCTTCAGCGAGGTTGCGGCCGCTGTCACTTTGTTCCTCAAGCCCCCGGCGCTGGCCCTTGCCGAAGGCCGACCGTTCAGCGCCACGTGGAGGGCACCCGGACCCTGGTGGTGAGAAGGACAATGGGCCGCGAGGCAGCGATGGGACGGAAGCAAGACGCTCGGGCCATGTGACCCGAGCGTCTCTCGTTGGTAGCGGGGGCCCGTTACGAAGTCCAACAGAGGAGTTTGGGGCGGGATTCGGAAGTGATCGAGGTGAGGTTCAAGGTCAGGGGTGGCACTCTTGTGCTTGTGGGCGCCTGACACTCGCGGCTCGCCGGTTCCTCATGCTACCGCGCCCTTCCACGGCTCGCCAGGTAGCCTCGAGACGAGTTCGTTGCCAACGAATTCTGCGGCCGCCAAGGGGTCGTAGGAGATGTCAGTTGAGATCAGAGGCCGGATGTCCTCTAGGAAGGCGGTACTTCTGAGCTTCGCCGCCAGGTTCGCTTCGTACTGGGCTCGCGAGACGGTCAGGCCGTCGTGATCCATGTAGCGGCGGAAGCAATGGACTATCCGCTCTCCGGTGACCCCGCCTGACTGGAGCGCGATCCAGAGGTCGTAGAGATCGCGTCCCTTCTTGCGCTGGTAGAGTGCACGCATCTTGGTTCCCAGTAGCTCGTCGATGTGGTACGTCGGTAGCTCGGCTGTTCCGCTGAACCACGGGTTGTCGACCCCGAACGGGTGCCGATCGATCGGCAGAACGGAGAAGTGCTCCCGCGTGTTGATCTCCACCTTCAGTCTCTTGGTCGACACTGGAGCGAAGGTTGTCTCGAAGTGATAGGACAGCGTGAAACGTCCCCTGCTCTGTCTCCACCTCGGCGGGCCCAGCCAGGGGTCGAGAGACCCGCGGATGGCACTGACTAGCTCGCCGATCGGACCAGCGTGGAGTTGAACGAGGTCGATGTCTTCCGAGTATCTCCCGGCTGCGGCGAAGAACAACTTGTGGAGAGCGGTACCTCCAC
>JAUVLG010000013.1 GCA_030595835.1 Candidatus Eiseniibacteriota bacterium
ATCCCCCTGCGAGCGCTACGACCTCCTCATGCCCGTCCGGATTGCTCCACCGAGGTGGAACACCGGCAGGAACATCGCGACCAGCATTATCGCAATGATGCCACCAATGAGCACGATGAGAAGCGGCTCGATGATCGAGGACAGCCCCTCGATCGACGCGCCAACTTGTTCGTCGTAGTAATCCGACAGGTTCGCGAGCATCTCTCCCAGCGTGCCCGTCTCCTCACCCGTCGACACCATCTGCACCACGATCTCCGGGAACACCCCGGTGCTCGCGAAGCTCTTGGACAGACTCGAACCGTGCGAGACCATGGTGCCAATCTTGCCGGACGCCTGGAACACAACCTCGTTGCCCGACGATCCTCCCGCCAGCTCCAGCGAGTCGATGACGGGGAGCCCACTCTCTACAAGAACCCCGAGGGTACGCAGGAACTTCGCGGTCACGACCTTCTTGACGATTCGGCCGAAAATGGGGATTCTCAGCTTGAAAGAGTCCAGGACATACCTGCCAGCGGAGTTCCGCATCATGATGCGCCAGACCACTATCAGCACGATGAGCAGCAGTATTGGTACCCAGATATACTCCCCCACGATCCGGCTGGCCGTTATGACTATCTGGGTCGGCCTGGGCAGTTCGGCGCCGAGCTTGTCGTAGATCCCCGCCATCATCGGGACGACCTTGAGGAAGAGCACCGAACTCGCGATCACCGAGAAACCCACGACGAAGGCAGGATAGGTCGTCGCAGACCGCACCTTGCGCTTCACCGCCTCGGTCCTGTCCATGTACCGCCCAAGGTGGCGCATAATAGTGACGAGCTTTCCGCTCTGCTCGCCCGACTTGATCATGCTGATGTAGAGCCGCGGGAACGCTCCCGGGTGCCTCCCCATCGCCGACGAAAGCGTCTCCCCACCCTCGATGTCCGTGGCCACCTGCACCAGGAGGTTACTCAGCGTCCCGTTGCCCTCGTCCCTCGCGAGGCTGTAGAGCGCCCTCGTGAGAGGGAGTCCGGCATGCAGCATGGACGTGAGCTGTTTCGTGAACAGCGCGATCGCCCCGGCGGGAACCCGACCCCCGAATGCGCGCTTCTCGGGCGCCTTCGACTTCTCCTTGGCGGACCCCTTAACCTCCCTGATGGAAAGCACCACCAGCCCGTCCCTGTGGAGAATGTCGGCCGCGGCCGTAGCAGACTCTGCGTGGAGGAAGCTGGTCCTCTGTGCGCCTGAGGTGCTTTTGGCTACGTACTCGAACCGTGTCAAGTTGTTTCCTCCTGCCTTGCCCCTTGCTGTGCGACTAGATCGTTTCAGTGGAGACGCCCAGCGCCTCCTCAACCGTGGTTATGCCGTCGAGTGCCTTCTTGGCTGCGTTCTCCCTCAGCGTTACGAATCCCGCCTCTATCGCCTTGTCCCGCAGGGCGCTGGCGGTCGAGCCCTTCATTATGAGCTCGGAGAGCTCAGGGGTTATCTCGAGCATTTCGAAGATCGCGGTCCTCCCGAGGAAGCCACGGCCCTTGCACAGCTTGCACCCCTCACCCTTGTAGAAGGTCGCGCCATCGTGACCCTCCCCGAGGAGTGCCATGACGGCCTTGACATCAGGCTCGTAGGGTACCTTGCAGTGCGTGCAGATCTTCCGGACGAGTCTCTGCGCCATGACGAGGTGTACCGCGCTCGTGACAAGGAACGGCTCAATGCCGATATCGACAAGTCTCGTCGCGGTCGCCGGCGCGTCGTTCGCGTGGACCGTGCTCAGTACCAAGTGGCCGGTCAAGGCACTTCTGATGGCCAGCTCCGCCGTCTCCATATCGCGAATCTCGCCGACCATGATGATGTCGGGGTCCTGCCTGAGGATCGACCTCAGACCGGATGAGAACGTCATGCCCGCCTTGCGGTTGACGTTCACCTGATTGACGCGGTCCAGATGATACTCGACCGGGTCCTCCAGTGTCGTGATATTCCTTCCGATGCGGTCCAGTTCGCCCATGCCGGCGTAGAGCGTCGTGCTCTTGCCCGAGCCGGTCGGACCACTGATCAGTATCATGCCGTAGGGGCGTCTGAGCGCCCTGCGGAAGATCTCCTGAGCGTAATCCTCGAAACCGAGCTCGGTAAGGGTGACGATCGTCCCGGACTTGTGCAGCAACCGCATGGCCACCTTCTCGCCATAGATGGTCGGCAGAGTGGAGACTCTGATGTCTACTTCCTGATCCTCGAATCTCGCCGTGAAGCGACCGTCCAGCGGTATGCGCCTCTCAGCCACGTCCATCTCCGAGAGGATCTTGATCCTGACGACTATGGCCTCGTGGAAACGCTTCGGAGGCATCGTAGTGTCGTAGAGGAGGCCGTCCACCCTGTAGCGCACGACGACCTTCTTCTCGAGCGGCTCGATGTGAATGTCCGTCGCCCGCTCTGCGATGGCCTGCCCAAGGATCAGGTTGACCAGCTTGACGATGGGGGCGTCCCCCGCCCGGTCCCTCAGCTCTCGTTCGGAGAGCTCCTCGAGCCCCGAGGAGTCCTTGATGCCCAGCTCAACGCGCGCGGCCTCGGTTACATCCTCGAGGTTCTGGTCGGCAGTTGCGTCTCTGTAGGCCGTGGCTATCGCCGCCTCGATGTCGCTCGCGAGACCCACCTGAATGGAAATCTCGCACTTCGTGGCCACTCTCAGATCATCGATCGCGACGAGGTCGAGCGGGTCCGACATCGCGACAATGAGCTCGTTGTCCTTTCGCGCGATTGCCAGCACGCAATGGTGCCTGGCCATATGCTCGGGGATGGAAAGAACGGTGTCGGACTCGATCGTCCCGGTGACAAACGGGTCGAACTTCCCAATGCCCAGCTGTCCCGAGAGGGCATCGACGATGTCGGTCTCCGCGGCCAGCTCCAGCTTGACCAGAGCTTCGCCGAGCCGCTCACCGGTCTCGCGCTGGGTCTCGAGTGCCCGCTGCAGATCTTCGTCGGTGATCACGGCGGCCTCGATGAGCAGTTCACCGAATCGCTTGCCCTCGAAGGATGGGCTCACCTCGCCTCCCTCGTTCCGACGCTCTCGCTGGTCCTGAGATTTCTGTCGCCTTTTGCTCACTGCCTTCTCCCTGAATGGATCAAGCCTCCAACGGCACGATATCTTCGGCCCACGCCGTGTCAGCTCTCTATCTGCGGAGGAACAACTTCCTCCCAGCCGGCGACAATGTACGTGCCCGTGTACGGGAAGTAGGGCGGGGGCATCGTGAACAGTCTCGGGTCGTAATGAAAATCCCTCAGGTACCCTGAACTCACGACGCCCTCCCTGTACTCGGCGATGTGGATCGCGTAGTCCACGACCATGCCGCCCCACACTATGAGGTCACCTCGCACGCCGCCATGCTGGTAGTCCTCGGCCTCGATGTTCTTCTGAAGCGCCATCAGAACACCGTGAATCTCGCAGTCGTTGTCGTTCGCGGAGTTGCGCTCGATTATGATGTCGCCGTCAGGGTGACCGGCCGCGACCAGCCCCAGGACATCGTCGCAGCCAGGATTCGGTCCGCTGCCCGGAGAGGAATCGAAGTAGAGGATGTCGTCGGTGATGATGATGTCACCGTCGACGCCTATCGTCAGTTCCCCGTCCACCACGCCCGAGATCTCGATGGGCGCGTCGAACCACACTGCTCCGTTCGACACAGAAAGGTCGATGGTCGCCGGTGCACCGACCATCTGCCCGGTCTCCTTGGTCTCCCTGTACCAGATGTAACCGGCGGACGGCTTGCCCAGCTCAACGGTGTAGTATCTCTTGTTCGGCAACACGGGGGCGAGATGACCGCCGGGCGCCAGCGCCTCCGCCCTCAGCGTGGCCCGTATGCACGTCTGCGACGGGAGCTCGAGCTGTTCCACGTTCAGTTCGTAGCCACGTTCAAAGGTCGGGTTGCTGCCGGCAGTGAGGGTGATCCCCCCACCCGCACGCACCAGGTTTCCGAACCAGGGGTCACCGTCAATCATGATGCTGCCGTTGATGTGCACGGGGCCCTCGAAGCGCTCACCGGTGCGGAACCACGAGTAGCCTCCGCCGGCGCTCTCGATGAACCACTGGTACCTCGCGAACGTCTCAGCCACCATGGTCGACTTCACCTGCCGCACGACGCCATCGACCTCTCCGGTCGATACAACGTCGTAGGCACCGATCCAGCCGCCTCCGCTCGCGTCATTCACCACCGTCGCGGTGTATGTTCCCCCACCGAGCCTCTGGTCCGCGAAGGCCCTACCGACCGGGTTCGCCCCGGGATCGACCGTCGCAAGCTCCCCCAGCCAGCCGCGCGTGCGCTCGAGACCGCCCTCAGCGACATAGAATGCACGAGCATCGTCGACCGCGTAGTCGACGATGTCGCTCTCCGAGTAACCCAGAATGAAGATGGCCATTCCCACCAGCAGCACCGCCGTGGTAATCCCCATCACGCCGACCAGCGCGAAGCCGCGATTGCTCCGTGATTCGCTCGGAGTGAGCACCGAGGATCTTGTGCGCTCTCTGTGGCTGCGGCGTCGCCGCGCTGTGATGTTCAGCACTTCACTACACCTCCGGAGGAACAACTTCCTCCCAACTGATGATCAGATATCTTCCCGTCAAAGGGAAGAACGGCGGGGGCATCGTCAGCATCCTGGAGTCCCAGTTGTAGTCTCGCACGTACCCCGAGAGCAGATTGCCGTCGTTGTCGTACTGCCCCAGATGAATGCTGTAGTCTGCGATAAGCCCGCCGTGCATTTCCATCACTCCCCGAGGAGAATGGTGCTGATAATCTTCGGCCTTTATGCTCTTCTCCAGCGCCATCGCGACGCCGTAAAACATGCAGTCGTTGTAGTTCGGAAACACGTACGCAATTACTATGTCGCCGTCGGCTATGAGCCCCAGCACATCGTCGCAGTCGGGCGGCGGTGTGCTGCCCGGCGGAACGCCGTCGTACAGGACGTCATCGATTATCTCTATGTTCCCCTCGACCCCGATGGTCACCTGACCATCGAGAGTCCCCCATATCCGAATGGGCTCTGCGCTCCAGATGGCGCCGTTCAGTGTCGAGAGGTCCTCCAGCTCCCACGGTGACGTTACATACACCCCCCCGACCTTCCCGTAGCTCTGCCAGCCGAGGAGACCGGGGCCGAAGTGGTCGAGTTCGATGAGGTACTTGGCTTCCTTCCCAACCAGCGCCGGGAGCGGAAGGCCGCCCGACATCGCCGCGGGCTTGATCGTGTCGGTCACGTAGCTGTCGTCCGGAAGCGGGATGTTCGCGACGTGCAACTCGTATCCCATCTCGAATACGGGGTTGCTCCCCGCCTTCTCCGTCAAACCACCTCCGGCCGTGACCGGACCGCCGAACCACGGGTCACCGTCGATCTGGAGGTTGTGGTTCACGTGCACGGGCCCCTCGAACCTCTCGCCCGTCCTGAACCACACCCACCCGGCCTTCTCGACGAAAACCTGGTATCTGGCGAAGGTCTCCGCAACCATCGCCGCACGCACCTGGCGCACGACGTTGTCCACGTAGCCGGTCGAAACGACCCAGTAGGCACCCGGCCAGCTACCGCCGCTGACGTCGCTGGTCACCTCCACCGTGTAGGTCCCGCCGCCCAGGAGCTGGTCCTCGAACTTCTTCCCCAGCGGGTCTCCCGTCGCATCGTCCGAGTGGAACTCGCCCAGCCACCCGCGCATCCGCTCCAGTCCACCCTCGGCGATGTAGAACGCCCGACTGTCGTCGACACTGTGCTCGACGATGTCACCCTCGGAATGCCCGAGGATAAAGATGGCCACGCCTATCAGAAGGACGGCCGCGACGATCGCCAGGACCGGTACGAGCGCGGAACCCCTGCGACGCGTGCCCTTCCCGCGGCGCGGCTCCGTGCATTCGTTGTCCGATGATGTCCTCGTCCGCCTGTTCAAGACAGATTCCCTCTCCCTGAGATCTGACCTACGACGGCATCACTACCGGCACAACCTCTTCCCACATCTCAACGGAGAAGCTCCCCGCGAACGGGAAGAACGGTGGCGGAAGCGTCGCCACGCGCGGGTCGAAGTGATAGTCCCTGCAATAACCCGAGATGACCACGCCGTTGCTGTACTGCCCCAGGTGGATGGCGTAGTCCGCGAGTATGCCGCCGTAAATGATGAAATCACCGCGAACCGCATAACGCATGTAGTCCTCGGCCTCGACGGTCTTCTGAAGAGCCATCATAACGCCGTGGACCTCACAATCGTCCTGGTTCGGAGTCGTGTAGTCGATGATGATATCGCCCTTCGGATGCCCGGCGGCGATAAGCCCGAGTATGTCGTCGCAATCGGGATCCGGCCCGTTCCCCGGAGACGACCCCGCGTAAAGGATGTCGTCCCTGATGTGTATGGTGCCGTCCACGCCGATCGTCACCTCACCGTCGAGCGTCCCTGAGATGTGAATGTCCTCCTCGGACCACACTGCCCCGTTGAGGCTCGAGATATCCACATAGCCGCCGCAGCCGTTGGTGCTGCCGTCCTCGTTGTATCCCTGCCATTCCATCTCGCCGACGGAAGGCTCGCCCAGCTCTATCTTGTAGTAGGTTTTGTTCCCCAGGGCAGGCAGAACCAACCCGCCCAGTTGCTGGGCCGCCGCCTTCAGCGTGGAGAACACATAGGCCCGGGTCGGCAGACTGACTGGATCCACGTGGAGTTCATAGCCCCTCACGAAGGTCGGGTTGCTGCCTGCCGTCATGTTCAGATCTCCGGCGGCCCGGACCTCGCCCCCGAACCAGGGGTCACCATCGATCTTGAGGTCGCCGTTGACGTGTATCGGCCCCTCGAACCGCTCGCCCGTCCGGAACCAGGAGTAACCGCCGCCACCGCTCTCGATGAACCACGAGTACATCGCGAACGTCTCGGCCACCACGGTCGCCTTCACCTGCCTGACGACACCATCCTTGTCGCCGGTCGAAACGACCACGTAGGCGTCGAGCCAGCTCCCGCCGCTCGCGTCCTCCTTCACCAACACGTCGTAGTCCCCACCGCCCGGCAGCTGCCCGGAGAAGGTCCTCCCGATCGGGTCGGCGCTCGGGTCGTCGAGCTCCAGCGCCGCGAGGTAGCTCCGTACACGCTCGAGCCCGCCCTCTGCGATGTAGAACGCCCTGCTGTCATCGACGGCGTACTCGACCACGTCTCCCTCGGCATGCCCAAGAATGAAAATGGCCACTCCCACGAGCAGGACCGCAGTGATGATGCCCATCACCCCGACCAGCGCAGACCCGCGCACCGATAGTGCGTACGGACCCACGGAGAGAACACGCCGCCTCGCCACTCCCCCGGCACGCGTCTTCAGAAGTCCCCAGTATGTAGACATTCTGACCTCCCAAGCCCCTCAAAGCAGTTGCCGCAAGCCTCCCACTCGGGGAAGCTCGACCCGGTGAAATGCAAGTTCCATGCCACGCACAGAGCGCCAGCGGGCCTCCAAACCCAGTAGGCATAAGCGATTGCCGAAGCTACGGGAGCTGAGCTGCTTCCCAACGACTACGCCTCACCTCGAATCGCCAAAGTCTCGTTGTGGCTGGCACGTGTGTCAATGCTCAATTGCGTGCCAAAGTGCGGTTCCAGCCCCATAATGAGGGCCTACTCAGCTTCTTCGCTCGCGTGGCCGGGCGCGGCCGCCGGTCGGTCCTGACAGACCTGCCACCAGCATCAGCCCGCCCACGACTGTCGCACCCCAGGGAAACACGTCCCCGTACATCGAGTAGAACGTCCTGCTGCTCACTACAGGAAGGTTCTCAATAAGAAACCCCTCCTCGAATATGCCCAGCCGCGACAGGACGCGCCCGTATGGATCGACCATCATCGACACCCCGCTGTTCGCGCTTCGTGCCAGACTGCGTCTGTTTTCAACGGCTCGCATGACGGCCATCGATGCGTGCTGGAAGGGCATCGACGTACGCCCGTACCAGACGTCGTTCGTGACATTGACCAGCAACTCTGCGCCGCCGGCGACGAACTGACGCGCCAGACGCGGGAAGATAGACTCGTAGCAGATGAGCGCCGAGAAGGCCCCGTTGCGGTGTTCGAAGACCACACGTTCACTCCCGGGCCAGAAATCCGCTTCGCCGAAATTCACCTCTTTGAGAAACGGTATTACGGTCTCGAACGGTATGACCTCACCGAACGGAACGAGCTTGATCTTGCTGTAGGCGGCCATCGGAATCCCATCGGCACCTATCAGGAGAACGCTGTTCAGCGGCCTGCCTGCCCCCTCTTCCGCATCTGCCGCGATCAGATCGGGGCAGCCCGTCAGTATCGGGACGCCCACCTGACGCGCGACGGCGGCGACACGCTCCAGATCCTTCGGCTGGCGCAGCAGGTAGCTGGGCGCGGCTGTCTCGGGCCAGATAATCAGATCCGGCTTCTGGTCCGCTGCCTCGAGGGACAACCTGCCCAACGTCTCGAAGCTCTCGCTCTTGTAGCGGGCGTCCCACTTCGTCTCGCCCGAGATGTTGGGCTGGATGACCGCCACGCGCATGCTCCGCCCCGCGACCTCTCCATCCTCTCCGCTCCCGCCCCCCCGCATCACGAGACTCCCGTGCAGCACGGGCAGGAGCAGCACCACAACCAGACCGGCAGCGAGCGCGCCCCGTCGCCTCCGCGCGGACAGAACCTCCAGAACGAGCGCGTTCGAGAGCGCGAGCCAGAGCGAAACCCCGAAGACGCCCGTGATGGAGGCGAATTGGATGGCCCTCGGTACGTTGACGGCCGCGTAACCCATTGCGCCCCAGGTGAACCCCATCACACCCAGCGACCGCAGCTGTTCAAACGCCACCCAGAGCACTGGCAGGACCACGAACCACGGAATCCGCGTCCTGTGACCCACGAACGACGCGGCCGCTGAGAAGAGCCCCCAGTAGGACGCCTGCAGGAGCACCGCCAGAAGGAGCGGTCCGCTCATTACAACTGGATTGTCCATCTGCGCAGATGAGAGGAGCGCCAGCCAGTACAGAAGGAGCAGGAAGAACGTGATCCCGGCGACGAAGCCCGGGCGGAATCCACTCCAGAACCCGCCACTCCTCGCGTTCCTTATGATGTAGAAGAGCGGAATGAGCGCGACGAACGCCGCCGGCACGAGGTCGATCGGCGGGAAAGCCAGGACGAGGCACGCCCCGCTCGCGATGGCGAGCAGCAGTTCTCTGGAGCGTGGCATTTCGTCGTGCGCTACCATACGTGGTTCCTCTTCTCAGGCACCGAACTTCTTCAGTCGCCCGGCGTGCGCGAGCATGAGCGGCATCAGGTCGATCGCTCGGACGGTGCCCAGCGAACCGCGCAGGCACGCCGACTCACCGAACGTCGCGACCTCGTCCACGCGCGCGTTCGCGGCGCGCACGAGCACCGGCACCGAGTGCCAGCTGTGCGTCGCCATCATCGACGGTGTCGAGTGGTCGCCCGTAACCAGCAACACGTCCGGGTTCACGCCCCGAACACGTGCCGCCACCTCGTCGAACTCCTCAGTGGCCGCCACCTTCGCATCGAACGAGCCGTCCTCGCCGGTCGAATCGGTCTTCTTGAAATGGACGAAGATGAAATCGTAGTCCCGATACGCCGCCCGCAGCCCCTCCTCCACCTCGTCCGCCGTCTCCACCATCGAGAGAACGTCCATGCCAACGAGTCCGGCGACCCCGCGGTACATCGGGTATCCCGCCAGAGCCGCCGCCTTGATCTTGAAGCGCTCACCGACCGATGGTATTTCCTCGAGCGCCGCAATGCCTCTCATCGTGATCGCGTTGGCCTCAGGCTCGTCCTTCAGGAGCTCCCCGGCCGCGCCCAGAAAAGCGTTCAGCAGGTCGGCGGTCCGCTCCTGCGCCCCATCCGTAATCTCGACCGGGAGTGGTGGCACGCCGGTCGCCTGCGGGTCGGTATCTCTTAGCCCTCCGGCCAGCCCCGCACCTCTTAGCACGATGACCGCCCTGTGCTCCCTGACGGGCCGCACGAACACCTCGACCAACGGCATCTGGATCTGGTCCAGCCGGGCCGTCAGCTCCTCGCACTTCGCAGTCGAGATCCTCCCCGCACGCCTGTCGGTTATCCGACCTTCCTTGTCCACGGTCGCGAAGTTGACGCGTATCGCCACATCTCCCAGCCTGAGGTCGAATCCGATGCCCAACGCCTCGAGAACACCCCGGCCTATCTCGTAGCGCACCGGGTCATAGCCGAAGAGCGCCATGTGCGCCGGTCCGCTGCCGGGCGTTATCCCGGGCGCGATGGGCACGTGCAGACCGCAGGCAGCTTCCCCGGCCAGCGCGTCGAGATTAGGCGTCCGCGCGGTCTCGAGCTCCGTGAGCCCGGTCTCCGGATGCGGCAGACCTCCGAGCCCGTCCGCGACCAGTAGCACTATCTTCCCACCGGACTCCGCCGCAATGCTGTCAACCAGATTGGCCATGCTGTTCGTTTCCCTTCCGTCAGTCTGCCCCGGTCCCGCTTCCACCGCTCTCTTGGTACTTGGACAGGAACGACCGCCGCCAGTCGCCGAAACTACCGTCGATTATGGCGGCACGCATCTCACGCATCATCGTCACGTAGAACGTCAAGCTGTGAAGCGATGCCAGCCGCGCGCCGAGCGTCTCACCCGCGGCAAACAAGTGTCTGATATAGCCGCGTGAGAAGTTCCGGCACGCGTAGCAGTTGCACTCCGGATCCATCGGACCGTGGTCCGAGGCGTAGGCGGCGTTCTTGACAACCAGCTTCCCGCGCGACGTGAACACGGAGCCCTTCCGCGCGTTGCGTGTCGGCATGACGCAGTCGAACATGTCGATTCCCTGAACCACGGAACCGATAATGTCCTCGGGGAAACCCTGCCCCATGAAATAGCGGGGCTTCGCCTCAGGAAGCTCCTCCACGGCGGCCTCGACCATCTCCCGCATGGCCCCCTTTGGTTCGCCGACCGCCAGACCGCCGATGGCGTAGCCCGGGAAGTCCATCTCGGCCAGCGCCGCCGCCGACTCCCTGCGGAGATCCGCATAGGTCGCCCCCTGCACGATCCCGAAGAGAGACTGCTCACCGGGTCGCTCCCTCCATGCGCCGAGGGCGCGCGCCGCCCACTTCAACGTCAGCTCGTGGGACCGCTGTGCGTAGCTGCGCTCCGCCGGATACGCCACACACTCGTCAAGAACCATGATGATGTCCGCCCCGATGTCCCGCTGCAGCTCGACGTTCTGTTCCGGTGACATGAAGTGCCTGGATCCGTCCAGGTGCGACTGGAACTCCAGGCCGTCGTCCGTCACGCGATTCAGCCGCGCCAGACTGAAGATCTGGAAGCCGCCACTGTCAGTGAGTGTGGCCCGCTTCCACCCCATGAAACCATGAAGACCCCCGGCGTCCCTGACAGCTCCTGACCCGGGACGCAAGTATAGGTGATAGGCATTGGATAGGATGATCTGCGCGCCGATCTCCTCGAGATCGGAAGGGGCGAGCGTCTTCACGGTCGCCTGAGTGCCGACCGGCATGAACACCGGTGTCTCGACAACACCATGGGGCGTCACGATCTCCCCGGCTCGCGCGTTCGTCTCCGCATCTACAGCAACGATTCGGAACTTGAGCAATGCAACCTCCGGCTTCTCGTACGCCCAACGGGGCCCGCGTACTCTATAGGCGGCCTCTCAGGCTGTCAAGCGGATTGCCGTAATCGCGAGCATATGCGGGAATAGCGGGGACTAACAGCAGCAGGTTGCCTAGAGGAGCAGCATTGCGTCGCCGTAGCTGTAGAACCGATAGCGCTCCCTGACGGCCTCGGCGTAGGCGTCGAGGACCCGCTCGCGGCCGGCGAACGCGGACACCAGCATCAGAAGAGTCGATTTCGGGAGGTGGAAGTTGGTGAGGAGTACGTCCACACACTTGAAGCGGTAGGGCGACCGAATGAAGATGTCTGTGGAACCAGAGCCGGGCTCTATGTGTCCGTCCTCCCCCGCGACCGACTCGAGCGTCCGGACGGACGTGGTGCCAACCGCGATCACCCTCCCGTCGGCGCCCCGAGCCGCATTGATCGCGTCCGCGGCCTCCGCCGGGACATCAAAGCGCTCGCTCTCCATCGGGTGATCGGCCGGGTTCTCGACGGCGACCGGACGGAACGTCCCTATCCCGACGTGGAGCGTGAGCCGCGCCGTCGCGACGCCGGCGGCCCCGAGTTCGGAGAGAAGCTCCTCGGTGAAATGAAGCCCGGCCGTGGGCGCCGCCACCGCCCCCGGAACGCGGGCATAGACCGTCTGGTAGCGCAGGCTGTCCGCGGGCTCGGGCTCTCTGTTGATGTAGGGTGGCAGCGGAATGGCCCCCAGGCTCTCGGCCGCCGCCGCGACATCTCCGGGAGCCGATAGCGAGACCACGCGTTTCCCGTCTGCAAGAACCTCCTCCACGCGCGCAGTCAGCTGCCCGTCACCAAAGGAGAGCTCCGCCCCCTGCCGGATCCTGGCCCCTGGACGCACCAGAACCTCCCAGCGGTGGTCCCCGAGACCGCGCAGAAGGAACATCTCGGCCCGCCCTCCGCCGCTCCTGCGGCCCAGCAAACGAGCGGGTATCACCTCACTATCGTTGACGACGAGCACGTCGCCGGACTCGAGGTACTCCCCGATATCGCTGAACAGGCGGTGCTCCAGTGCGCCTCCATCCCTCCTGACGACCAGAAGGCGCGACTCGTCGCGCCTGTCAGCCGGGTACTGGGCGATGAGCTCACGAGGGAGCTCGTAATCGAAATCGGAAGTTCTCACTCTCTGTAGCGCTCCCACTCACTGTAGATACAACCGCAGTACTGCTGACGGTAGAGACCCATCTCCTTCGAGGTCCTCACGCCCTCCATCACACGCGGCCGGAAGTCGCGGTACTCGAACTCGACACCGTGAGCCGCCGCCGCGGTCTCCCCCGCCCGACGGATGCCCTCGTGGTCCTGATACGTCGACACCAGCATCGATGTCGAAAAGGCATCGAACCCGCGTGACGCCGCCAGCTCCGCCACGCGGTCGAGTCTCATCGCATAACAGATGGGACAGCGCTCGTCCTCGTGGCCTACCACCGCGCGCATGAACTCGGTCAACCCGTATCCGTCCTCGTGTACGATCTCAACACTCAGTGCCTCGCACGCCTGCCGCGCCGCCTCGAGTCGCAGCTCGAACTCACGGTACGGATGGATGTTGGGATTGACAAAGACGCCGGCGACCTCATGCCCCTCTGCAAGAAGCTCCCGCATGGGAACGAGGGCGCAAGGCCCGCAGCAGATGTGTAGGAGGATCTTCATGGTGTGTGTCCGTCCGGTCTCAGGTGGATTGCTGAGCGGTGGGGCGGGCCATCTGCGGCCCGGTTTGCGAGCAGTCGGAGCGCTAGGGCCGCAGATGGCCCGCCCCGCCGCCACGCCTACAGAAGCTTCTCCTGCTCGCCGGGTCCGCCGCCGTCCCCGAAGTACTCGTACGCAGCGGGCGTCGCCTCGCGCCCTCGCGACGTTCTCTTGAGAAGCCCCTCCTGGATCAGGAACGGCTCGTAGATCTCCTCGATGGTGTCGGCTTCCTCGCCAACCGCCACGGCCAGGCTCTTGACGCCGACCGGCCCGCCGCTGAAGCGCTTGATGACGGCCTCCATGATGCGGCGGTCCATCTCGTCGAGCCCGCGCTCGTCCACCTCGAGCCTCAGAAGCGACTCGTGAGCGACCTCCGTGGTGACCCGCCCGTCACCCTCCACCTCGGCGAAGTCGCGCACACGCCGCAGCAGTCTGTTCGCGATCCTGGGGGTCCCCCTCGCCCGTCTCGCCAGTTCGAGGGCCCCACCGTCCGTGATGGGCACACCGAGGATGCCGGCCGATCTCAGAACTATCTGCGCCAGCTCCTCCGGGTCGTAGTAGTTCAACCGCTGCGCCACGCCGAAGCGTGACCTGAGTGGCGACGTAAGGAGCCCCGCCCTGGTCGTCGCACCCACGAGCGTGAAGTGCTCCAGGTTGAGCTTGACGCTTCTGGCGGACGGTCCCTTGTCCAAAACTATGTCGACGGAGAACTCCTCCATCGCGGGATACAGATACTCCTCCACCACGTGCTGGAGCCGGTGTATCTCGTCTATGAAAAGCACGTCACCGCGCTTGAGGTTTGTCAGTATGCCCGTCAGGTCGTAGGCGCGCTCGATGACCGGTCCCGAGGTCGAGACAAGCTCGGTCCCCATCTCCGTGGCAATGATGTACGCCAGTGTGGTCTTGCCCAGGCCCGGCGGTCCGTAGAACAGACAGTGGTCCAGCGGCTCCTCGCGCTTCCGCGCCGCCTGGATGAAGACCCGAAGATTCTTCAGAAGGGTCTCCTGACCCACGAACTCGCTGAAGCTGGCCGGCCGAAGCTTGGTATCAAATCTGACGTCGTCGCTGGATGGTGCGGGTGCGGTCACGCGCCCCGTCGTCTCGCTCATCCGTTAGGCTCCCCTCCTGAGCGCGCGCCTGACCAGTTCCTCCACCGGCAGCTCGCAGCCGGCCTCGCTCTGCACGCGCAGCACGGCCTCCCGAGCAGTGTTCCGGTTCATACCCAACGACACGAGCGCGCGAACCGCGTCGCCCGCGTCCTCTCTCCCGCCTCCCGCGCCGCCGATCGACGAAACGTCGAGACCGGAGAGCCTGTCCTTGAGTTCAACTATCATCCTCTGAGCCGTCTTTCGCCCTATGCCGGAAACGCTGGTCAGAAGTCCCATGTCCTCTTCGATAACGGCCTGATGGAAGACCTCGGGAGACAGCCCCGACAGAACGGCCAGGGCCAGCTTCGGGCCGATGCCCGAGACCGATATCAGCTCACGGAAGATGGACCGTTCGGCCTCCGTAATGAAGGCGAAGAGATTCAGCGCGTCCTCCCTGACGTGGAGGTACGTGAAGAGGTGCACGTCCGACCCCTCGTCGCCCAGTTCACGGAACGTCGAGAGCGGTACCAGCATGCTGAACCCGATACCTCCGACGTCCACCACGACGCCGGCCGGGCTTCTCTTGAGAAGGCTACCCTTGAGCTCTGCGATCATGCGGGTGTGGTCCTGTTTCGTTTGTGAAGGTGGCAGATGGCGACGGCCACCGCGTCGGACTCGTCTTCGAGCAGCTTCTGCCCCGAGAGTTTCAGGAGCCGGTCGACCATAGATGCGACCTGGAGCTTCGTCGCCGACCCCGTGCCGACGACCGACTGCTTCACCTCGCGCGGCGCGTATTCGAAGATGGGGAGTGCGGCCTGTGCCGCGGCGAGCAACGTCACCCCACGCGCGTGGCCGAGCTTGAGTGCGGACCTGACGTTCTTCGCCTGGAAAACATCCTCGACGGCGACCTCGTCAGGCCGGTGCGCGTCGATCATCCGAACGGTCTCAGCGTGGATCCTGTTGAGACGTTCAGCCAGCGGCGCCTTGGACGAGGTCCTGACGCTGCTCCAGGCGACAAGCCTCATCCCGCCTTCGTCCTGCTCGACCAGTCCGAACCCCGTCACGATGCTGCCGGGGTCGATTCCGAGCACTAGCACCTTGCCGGCCACAGCGCTACCCCTCGCTCTTGAGGGTCTCCATTATCTCATCGGAGATATCGATGTTCGCGGAAATGTTCTGGACGTCGTCGAGGTCGTCGAGAATGTCTATGAGCTTCAAGACCTTGCGCGCGGTGTCCTCGTCCAGCTGGACGGTCGATCCGGGAATGCGCGTGACCTCGGAGTGGTTCACGACAATGCCGGCCGCGTTCAGGGCGTCACGCACGGCGGCGAAGTCCTTCGGGTCAGTCGTTATCTCGAAGTTGTCGCCCTCGGTGCTGAGATCCTCGGCTCCGGCGTCGAGCACAACCTCGAGAATGCTGTCCTCGTCGTGCCCCTCGGACGGGATGGTGATCACGCCCTTCTGCGTGAAGTTCCACGCGACGCATCCACTCTCACCCAGATGTCCGTTGTGCTTGCCCAGGATGTTGCGGATCTCGCCGACCGTCCGGTTCTTGCTGTCCGTCAGCGTGTCGATCATGAGCGCCACGCCCTCAGGACCGTAGGCCTCGTAGACCGCCTCTTCGTAGATCACACCCTTGATCAGCCCCGCGCCCTTCGCGACGGCCTTATCTATCTTGTCGTTGGGCATGTTCGCCGATTTGGCGGCCTGCACCTCGGAACGCAGTCTCACGTTCGTATCGACGTCGGCCCCGCCCGCCCGCGCCGCAACTTCGATGAGCCGCGCGTGCCGGTTGAAGATCTTGCCGCGCTTGGCGTCAAGGGCGCCCTTCTTGTGCTTGATACTGGCCCACTTGGAGTGTCCTGACATACCTGTCCTCCCTGTCCGGGCGCCGCTGCGTCAGGGACCGCCCGTGAAGTGTTGCATCGACGAACCCCGCGCTACGCGTCTTCTTCCGCCTTCTCGGACGCGGCAACGACCTTCGCCTGAACCTCGCCCGGTACCTGCTCGTAGTGCGAGAAATCCTGCTCGTAGAAGCCGCGTCCCTGCGTGATGGACCGGAGATGCGTCGAGTATTTGTAGAGCTCTGCCAGCGGCACCTGCGCGGTGACCACCTGATAGCGCCCCTTCTGCCCCGTCTCGCGGATCTTGCCGCGGCGCGACGACACGTCGCTCATGACGTCACCGAGGTACTCCTCCGGCACGGTCACAGTGATACTATAGATGGGCTCCAGGAGCACCGGTTTCGCGTCGGCAGCCGCAAGCCTGAAGCCGATGGACCCCGCCATCTTGAACGCGTTCTCGTTCGAATCGACCGGATGGAACTTGCCGTCGTAGACCGCCACCTTGACGTCAACGACCGGGTAGCCGGCCAGGATGCCCTGTTCCATCCGCTCCCTGACGCCCTTCTCGACGGCCGGGATGAACTTGGAAGGAATGGAGCCGCCCACGACCTCGTTGGCGAACTCGAAACCGGACCCGCGCTCGACCGGCTCGAGCCTGAGCCACGCGACACCGAACTGGCCACGTCCGCCGGTCTGTTTCTTGTACTTGCCTTCGGCGGATGCCGTCCCCCGGATGGTCTCACGGAATGGGATCCTCGGCTTCTCGCGATCCAGCTCAACGCCGAACTTGTCCTTCAGCTTCTCGATCATGACGTCAAGGTGAAGAACACCCAGCCCGGAGATGATGGTCTGCTTGATGACACGGTCGTATCCGGCCGTGAAGGTAGGATCTTCCTCATGTAGCTTCGCGAGACCGGTCGCTATCTTCTCCTCGTCACCCTTCGTCTTCGACGTCACCGCCTCGGACAGCACGGGCTTCGGAAGAACGAAGGCCGGCAGCACGATCGGGTCCGCCTTCGTGCACAGCGTGTCACCCGTGGAGGTGACCTTGAGCTTCACCACGCCCGCGATATCGCCCGCCGAGACCAGCTCCATCTCCTTGCGGTCGTGCCCGATGAGGGCGTAGATGCTGCCCATCCGCTCGCTCTCGCGGTTCGTCGAGTTCAGGATGTCACTCCCCGAGCTTATCGACCCGGAGTAGACGCGGAAGAACAGAAGCTCGCCCACGTGCTGCTCCGAAACAGTCTTGAAGACCAGAGCCGAGAACGGCGCGTCTGGAGTGGCCGAGAGCGTGACCTCGTCCTCTTCGCCCGGCTTCGTGCCCCGGATCACGGGGGCATCCGCCGGAGCGGGCATGACTCCCGCCACCAGGTTCAGGAGCGGCTCGACACCGGCAGCCGAGATTGCGACGGTGGCCACGGCGGGCACGATCGTCGCCGCGGCGACGCCGGCCCTGAGTCCCCCGCGGATCTCGTCCGGACTAAGCTCCTCATCACCGAAGAACTTCTCCATCAGCTGTTCGTCCGACTCCGCCGCAGCCTCGATCAGCTGGGTCCTCAGCTCGGCCACCTCGTCGGCCATATCGGCAGGGATGTCTTCCTTCTTGGCCTTTGCGGAGCCATCCGAGATGTAGGCCTTCTGCTCGATGAGATCCACGACGCCCTTGAAATCCCCGGCTGCGCCAATCGGGATCACGACGGGTACGACACGCGCGCCCAGAACCTCAGTGGCAGCATCGAGGCACTTCCTGAAATCGGCGTGCTCCTTGTCCATCTTGTTCACGCAGATCATCCGCGGCAGGTTCTCGGACTCAATGAACTGCCAGACCAGCTCGGTCCCGACCTCCACACCGGACGGTGCGGCGATCACGACGATAGCGGAGTCGGCAACACGGAGCCCGGCCTTGACGTCACCGTAGAAATCGGCATATCCAGGGCAATCGAGAATGTTGACCTTCGTCCCGTTCCATACGCAGTGCCCCAGCCCGAGATTGATGGTTATCTGCCGTTTCTTCTCGTTCTCGGCGAAATCGAGAGCGGAGGAGCCATCGTCCACGTTGCCCATGCGTGACACTGCCCCGCCGACGAACAGCATAGCTTCTGCCAGGGTCGTCTTGCCTGCGTCGCCGTGGGCAACCAGGGCGACGTTGCGGATCTTGTCTGGTGACAACGACTTCATGGTGCGTCCTTCCCAAAAGATCGAGCGTCTCGACAGTGATTCAATGCTAGGACCGTATCAAACGATAGAAGATACCAGCTGTACAGGCGCCAGTCAACCTGAAACTCCTACATTCAGCTTGCCTGAAGCCCTTCCTCGTGGTATCTTCATGAGGTTGTAGCGGTCCGCTGGTCTCGATCGCGCCGAGACCCCGACGCGCGGGCTCGGACCAGTTCATCATAAAGAGCGACTCGCTGAGAGCAATCACGCACGGAGGCACTACCTTGATGCTAGACAAGCTCCGCTCGAACATGAAGTTCTTTCTGTGGGTAGCGGCCGGCGCCTTCATAGTCAGTATCGGTGCTGGCACCATATTCGGCAGCCGCCGTCGCGACCAGAGCCAGTCGCCCGAACAGGGACTGATCGGCTTTGTCGAGGGCGTGCCCATTCAGTACCGCGACTTCTCTGAGGAGTACAGGCAGAGGACCGTCAACTACGCGCAGCAGAGCGGCACGGAGGTCTCCGAAGCCACGCGGGACGCCATCCGTGAGGAGACCTGGAACTCGATGGTGACCAACATACTCGTCACCAACCAGATCAAGAGACTGGGCATCGACGTGTCCGACCAGGTGGTCTTCGATATCCTCTGGAACAACCCTCCCCAGTCTGTCTACCAGTCGCCGGCCTTCCAGGACGCGGATGGGAACTTCAGTTTCGACGCGTATCACCGCGAGATCCAGATGCACCCGGAACGCTGGGACGGCGTCGCCGACTTCTACAGAAGCTCACTGCAGCGCCAGTTACTCCAGCGTGAGATCCAGTCGGCCGCGATGGTCAGCGACAACGAGCTGTGGGACGAGTTCGTGGCGAGAAACGAGAAGGTCCGCGTCTCCTTCGTGGGCATCGATCCGCGCAGACTTGAACGGGAGCCCCTGAAACCGACCGAGGAAGAGGCACGCTCGTACTTCCGGACCCACAGGGCGGACTTCGAGCGACCGGCGACACTGGTCCTGAGCTTCATCGACCTCCCGAAGATCGGAACGCCCGAGGACGAGGAAGACATCGTCCTGAGACTCGAGGAGCTGGCATCCGCCGTCCGGGACGGCGAGGATTTCGCTGAGCTGGCCAGGATCTACTCCGAGGGACCGAGCGGACCGCAGGGCGGCGACCTGGGTTTCTTCGCCCGCGGCGCCATGGTTGAGGAGTTCGACGAGGTCGCGTTCGGGCTCGATATCGGCGAGGTCAGTGACCCCGTCAAGACGCAGTTCGGATACCACATCATCAAGGTCGAGGACAGGAAGACCGAGAACGGAGAACTCCAGATCCACGCGCGCCACATACTGATGGAGCTCGGACCCAGCGAGCAGACCCTCGTCGAGCTCGAGAGCGATCTGAGGGAGCTCTCGCAGCTGGTCGAGGAGAGCGGCCTTGCGGCCGCCGCCGAGGCACTGGGCTACGACATCAAGGCCACCCGCCCCTTCGTGGACGGACGCTACATCCCGGGCATCGGCAATCTGAGGCCCGCTGTCAAGGCAGCGTTCGAGAGCGAGGTGGGCACATCGGTCGGTCCGTACGTCACCGCCGATGCGTACTACATGTTCGAGGTGGCGGAGAAGTTGCCGAGCGCCCTTCCGACCTACGACGACCTCGCCGCAGAGTTCAAGGGAGAGAACCCCGAGCACCCCGCGGCGACGGCCCTGATCCTGGAGCGTCAGGCCGACCGAGCTTCCGCTCTCGCTGAGGAGATGGCGGCCGCGGTCCGGTCCGGTCAGCATCTGGAGGAAGTCGCAGCCGCATGGGACTATCAGGTCACGCAGTCGCAGCCCTTCTCGCGGAAGGACTACGTGCCGGGTGTAGGCTCCGGGAACGCGTTCGTCGGCGTCAGCTTCGGACTCAGAACGTCAGAGACGAGCGGAGCCGTTCACGTCGAGAACCCTGACCGCTACTACCTGATCCGCGTCGAAGAGAAGATAGCCGCGAGCCAGCAGGAGTTCACCGAGCAAGAAGCGCAACTGCGCTCAGAGCTCCTGCAGCGCGAGCAGATGCAGGTGTTCTCCTCGTGGCTGGAAGACCTGACGGCGGACGCGAAGATCGACGACTACCGCGACTCGTTCTTCTAGAGGGAAGAGCTTGGCAGAGGGAAAAGCCTGGCGGGCCCGAGACCGGGTCGGCATTCAGACAAGAGGAGAGACCTGCCACCTTCGGGCGGCAGGTTTCTTTCGTGTCGCGCAGGCTTGTTGTGCATCAGACTCCGCGGGACGTACGCTGCCTCCGGCCTGGCGGAACGCACGCTCCCGCCAGCCTGTCTGACACGCGGCGTCAGCTCTCGGCAAGCCAGCGTCAGCTCTCGGCAGACCGGCGTCAGCCTTCGGCAAACCAGGAGTGGTCGGCGCCCACGATGATGATGATGTCCACGAGCGGCGTCTCCGGGATCTGCTGGATGACGTTCGGAATGCGAAGCATGCGCGCCACTTCTATGGCAGCACCCATGTCTCCCGCGCGGTCCACCACGATCGTCTCCTCGTAATCGAAACTGTCCGCGTTCCTGAAGTCCACGACGTCGAGGCCGTGCTCTCGCAGATAACGGGTAGTCAGAAGACCGATCTTCTCGGTTCCGCAGCCATTCAGCACGAGGACGGCGGACTCGACCTCCCTGCTCGGACGCGGGGCCACAAGCCCGTAGACCGAGACCCCAACGTAGACGACGGCCGCCAGAAGGACGAACACGCCGACGCCGTAGAGCGCCGACGAGGGCGTCGTCTTGCGCTTGCGTCTCGTCCCCGGTTTCTTCTTGCGTGCGGTACGCTTCGTCGCCACGCTTCCTCTCCTACTTGTCGAGGTGCGCCTTGAGGCGGTGATAGGTCTGCTGGAGCGTCTCGGGCAGGACTCGCGTCTCCCCGACGACGGGCATGAAGTTCGTGTCGCCCTCCCAGCGCGGCACGATGTGGACATGAACGTGTCCGGGAACGCCCGCGCCCGCACAGTGACCCAGGTTGGCGCCCACGTTCATCCCTTGCGGAGAGAACGCGCGCTCCAGAATGCGTTCCGCGTGAGCGATGTTGTCCATGACATCGCAACGTTCCTCGACCGTCAACTCGGTGAAACTACCGACGTGTCTGAACGGGACGATCATCAGGTGGCCGTTGTTGTACGGGTACGCGTTCAGCATGATGAACGAGTGTGCTGTCCGGAGGAGGATGAGGTTGGTCTCGTCGTCATTCTGAGGCGGTTTCTGACAGAAGATGCAGCCTTCGGAGCTTCCCGACATCAGGTACTCCATTCTCCAGGGCGCCCACAATCTGTTCATCCCTCTCCCCTCACCCCCCGAGCACCAGGTTATCGATCAGCCTGGTCTTCCCGAAGAAGACCGCCAGCACGAGCATGGTCCCCGCGCGAAGCTCAGTGACGTCGTCCAGCGACTTCCAGTCGACGGCCGAGATGTACTGCACACGGGCGTGCGGCTTCGATTCGATCATCGCGCGAACTGCACCCAGTACCTTCGCGGCGTCGGTCTCGCCGGAATCGTACAGAGAGCGGGCGTGCTCGAGCGACGCGTACAGCACGGGAGCTTCCGCTCGCTCCTCATCGCTCAGGTAGTTGTTGCGCGAGCTCAGTGCGAGACCGTCAGGCTCGCGCACCGTCGGACCGCGGATTATCCGGACGTCCATTTCCAGGTCCGCGACCATGCGCTCGAGGATGGCGGCCTGCTGTCCGTCCTTCTGCCCGAAGACGGCCAGATTCGGACGGACGATCTCGAAGAGCTTGGCGACGACGCTACAGACGCCGTCGAAATGCCCCGGCCGAAACGCGCCGCAGAGCTTCTCACCGAGCCTCTGCACATGCACGACGGTCGCGTAGCCCCGTGGATAGATATCGGACGCCTCGGGCGCGAAGACGATGGCGGCACCCGCGTCCTCGAGCAGAGCAACGTCCCGCTCCAGATCGTGCGGATACCGGTCGAGATCCTCGTTCGGCCCAAATTGCGTGGGGTTGACGAAGATGCTCACGACAACGCTGTCAGAGAGCTCACCCGCCATCCGGACCAACGACAGGTGCCCCTCGTGAAGAGAACCCATCGTCGGCACGAAACCGACGACGCTCCCGTCGCTCCGGAGCGCCCGTGCCCTCGCCTTCATCTCTTCGACCGTGCGAATGATCTCCACTACAGCCTCTCCGATGCGCCCCGCCGCTCTTCAGCTCTTCGGCTCTTCAGCTCTTCGGCTCTCCGGCCCTCCAGCTCAGTAGCTCTCGTCGAGATCCGGATACGCGCCGGACTTGACGTCCTTGACGAACCCAAGGGCGGCCTCGGAGACAACCTTGCCCGCGTCCCCGTAGCTGCGGACGAACTTCGGCATCGGTCCATCCGTGTATCCGATGATGTCGTTGATCACAAGCACCTGGCCATCGCAGTGAGGCCCCGCTCCGATGCCGATCGTCGGGACCGATACCGCCTCCGTTATCTCACGTCCGAGCTGCTGCGGAATGGCCTCGAGCACCATCGAAAAGCACCCTACCTCCGCGAGCGCCCGCGCGTCGTCGAGCAGTCGTGCGCGCGTCTCGTCGTTCTTGCCCTGCACGTGGTAGCCGCCGAGTTCGTGGATCGACTGAGGTGTCAGACCGATGTGCCCCATCACCGGAATCCCGGCGTCCAGCACCGCTTCGATCTTCTGCAGGATCTTCCGGCCGCCCTCGAGCTTGACCGCTCCGACGCCGCCCTCCTTCACCATCCTCCCCGCGCTTCGGACGGCATCAGCCGCCGACGCCTGATACGACATGAACGGCATGTCGCCGACGACGAGCGCGGTTGTTTTGGCCCGCGCGACCGCCGCGGTCAGCATCACCATCTCATCGAGGCTAACGGGCAGCGTGTTCTCGTGCCCAAGCACGACCATCGCGGCAGAGTCACCCACCAGGATCACGTCGACTCCAGCCGCGTCGACCAGCTTCGCTGTCATCACGTCATAGGCGGTGAGAACGGCTATCTTCTCTCCCGCCTTCTTCATGGCCGCTATCGCAGGCGCGGTGCGCTTCTTGCGTTCCATATTCTTTCTCTGACGAATGGTGTGGTGACTTCGCAGGGCCCGGTCGGCGTTCCGCCCGCGGCGCTCGGCCCGCAACTAATCGCCGTGCCGCGTCAGCTCCGCGTGCCGATGGGAACGTAGTAAGCGGTCCCCGTGTCGTGTTCCTCGATCTCCCGTGCGAGTTCCTCGAAGTCCGCGGTGTTCTCAACGAAGTTGATGTCATCGGTGTTGACGACGATCAGGGGTGTGTCTTTGTAGTGAAAGAAGAAGTAGTTGTACGCCTCGTTCAGCGTTCCGATGTACTCGGTCGAGATGTCGCGCTCGAAATCGCGGCCGCGCTTCCGTATGCGCTCCATCAGACTGTCGACCGACGCCTGAAGGTAGACGACGATGTCCGGCTTCGGTACCTCACGCTCCAGCAGATCCGCCAGGCGCTTGTAGAGCGCCAGCTCGTTGTCGTCGAGGGTGATGTTCGCGAAGATGCGGTCTTTGGCGAATACGTAGTCGCAGACGACACGTTCCATGAACAGGTCGAACTGCTTGAGCTCCGATTGCTGGCGGTGACGCGAGAGCAGGAAGAAGAGCTGCGTCTGGAAGGCATAGCCTCGCATGTCCTGGTAGAACTGCGCGAGGAACGGGTTCTCCTCCACGACCTCGAGCTTGAGGTGCGCGCCCCATTCCTTGGCGAGCAGCGTCGCCAGGGTTGTCTTCCCCGCCCCGATGACGCCCTCGATGGCCACGTAGTTCTTCCTGGGCACGTTCCCTCCGCTGATGCGGTCGATGTCCTGCGCCGCCCCGTGCTCTCCTGCGTCGCTCTGTCGGGCGGTACCGTGTCCGGCCGCGCTCCGCCGGCTCTACGCGGGGCTCGGCGGGTCTCCTACCCGCCGCACGCTGCCGGCGAGATCACCCAGCGCCGCCGCCCTCTCGCGCACCGTCTCTGTGTCACCGGGAAGACTGAGGTCCGGTGCTACTTCCGCGAGCGGGACCAGCACGAACGCCCTCCCCCACGCGCGGGGATGCGGCAGCGTCAGTTCCTCCGTCTCCATCTCAACGTCGTCGTACAGAAGCAGGTCGAGGTCAAGCGTACGAGGACCCCAAACGTCCGTTCTGACCCTGCCGCACGACGCCTCGATCTCAAGGAGCTTCCGCAGGAGCTCGACAGGCCCGATATCGGTCGACAGCTCCGCCACCGCGTTCAGGAACCGAGGTTGGTCGGTCACGCCAACCGGGACCGTGTCGTAAGTGGACGAAGTCGCCACGAGCTCCGTGTCGGGCAGCGCGTCCATCAGCCCGAGCGCACGGCGGACGTACTCCAGCCGGTCCCCCATGTTCGAACCGATGCCGATCCACGCTCTGGGCACTGTTTCGCCTCCACCGCAGCGTTCCACCCAACCGGCGGAGTACCACAAGCAAGCAGCGCGGACTTACGCCGTGTGAACCACCTCGATCTCAACGTGGTCTATCGAACCGGCGATCGGAACGCTGGGCTTCCGTATCCTGACCACAACCTCGAGCGCACCGAACTCCTTGAGCACGTCACGCGCGATCTTGTCCGCCATGGCCTCGAGCAGGTGGTACTTCTGGTTGACGACCTCGGACTCAACGAGCCTGTAGACCTTCTCGTAATTGACGGTCTTCTTCATGTCGTCGGTCGCGACCGCCTCAGAGAGATCGGCGATGATCTCGACGTCGATCTCGAACCGCTGTCCCAGCTCGCGCTCGTTCTCCGACGCGCCGTGATAGCCGTAGAGCCTGATGTTCTCGAGCGAGATTCTGTATTCAGCCATGGTCCACGCTCCTGGTTCGGGAAATGCGAGTCAGCGCCCAGACCCTACAGCATTCGCGTGATTCTCGCAACCGCCTCGGCGATCCTGTCCTCGGTCGACGTCAGAGCCATGCGCATGTAGCGGTCGCCAGCCGCTCCGAACCCGACGCCCGGGGTCGTGACGACGTGCCCGTCACGGAGGAGCCGCGCGCAGAACTCCTGCGAGCGTTCTGCGGTCGGTATCCGCGCCCAGATGTAGAACGTCGCGCGCGGTCTCGGCACGTTCCAGCCAGCCTTGTGAAGGCCGTCGACCAGAACGTCCCGTCTTCGCCTGTAGATCTCCACCTGCTCCGCCAGACGGCTGTCGGGCAGCGCAAGCGCCGCCTCCCCCGCCCTCTGAATAGCTGTGAAGACACAGGAGTCAACGTTGTCCTTGACGGTGGCCAGCGCCTCGATCGCCTCCGGGTTGCCGACGGCGAATCCCAGCCGCCAGCCGGTCATATTGAAGGTCTTCGAGAAGGAATGGAACTCGATGCCCACGTCCTTCGCACCGTCAATCTGAAGAAGCGACACGCGCGGACCCTCGTAGATCACCTCGGAGTAGGCCGCGTCGTTCAGCACGAGGATGCCGTGCTCACGCGCGAAATTGACGGCGGTCTTGAAGAACGCCTTGTCGGCCACGGCGCCGGTCGGGTTGTTCGGGTAGTTGAGGAACAGGAGCTTCGCCCTGTCCAGGTCGCGCGGTGTGAGTCCCGTGAAGCTCGGCAGGAAGCCCTCCTGTTCGCTCAACTTGATCAGGTGGACCTTGCCGTCGGCGAGCCACGTGGCCGCGGGGTAGATTGGAAACGCCGGATCGGGAATCAGCGCCACGTCACCCGGGTTCATCACGGCCAGCGGCAGGTGCCCAAGCCCCTCCTTGGTGCCGATGAGCGGAAGCACCTCCCGCTCCGGATCGAGCGCCACGCCGTAGCGGGCCTCGTACCAGCGCGCGATGGCGCGCTTGAAGGAAGGGTCGCCGCGCTGAAGCGGGTATCGGTGCGTCGCGGGGTCCGTGCAGGCCTCTCGCAGCGCCGACACGACCTCCGGGAACGTCGGCAGATCGGGGTCCCCTATCCCCAGGTCGACGACATCGGCGCCGGACTCCACAAGTTCGTTCTTAACCCGGTCGATCTCCACGAAAAGATACGGAGGGAGCTTGCCCAACCGTTCCGAACGTCTGATTCGGCTCATTGCTCTGGTTTCCCTAAGGGGTTGTCCACAGGGGCCGTCTGCTCACCGTACGCGACGTGAGCGTATCCCGCAAATTCGCGGGGTGTCAAGCGGAAAGGGGCTCGCGTGGGGCGCCATACGAAAGCCCGGCCGACATCAAGTGCCGGCCGGGCTCGTTGAAGCGCTCTCTGGAAATGAGCGGTTCCTACCGGTTCTCGAGTTCCGCCTTCTTCCTCAGGAACTCGATGTCCTCCCCTTCGTCCGATCTCACGGGCATCGGGTACGGGTAGTAGATGCCAGTCATCTGCGCGAACCAGAACCTGTCACCCGAACTCTGCCCGCTCGACATCTGTCCGACGAGGTAGTAGGTGTACGTTCCCGAGCCGGTCACTTCGTGGACGCTGTGAACACTGAAGGTTCTTTCGATCTCGGAGACGGACGGCCACGAGGAGGGAATCTCCTCGTCAATCCTGTCGTACGACGTGCCCAGGCTGGTCGGGGTTGTCCCATGGGCCAGCTGGATGTTGTCCATCGTGCCGCTCGTGTGGTTGATGTGCACGCGCACGTTGGAGTTCACCACGATGTACCCCGGACCCGGCACGGTTAGTGTGACCTGGCAGTCGTCGTACTGCGTGGGGCTGCTGCCGATGCCCGTCGTCGAGCCCTCGTTGTGCGTGTCGATGATGTTCGGCGGACCCCACTCCGCGTTGCCCCACTCGTCGGCGCACCGCAGGACGTAGCCCTCGACCGGGTTCCGTGTCATCCAGATACCCGAGCAGGTGAGGGTGCCCGCGGCAGCGATGGAGTGCTCAACCTGTAGCGACCGGCCCTTGATGATACCCTGCACCAGCATACTGTCGCTGACGGTCACCGAGCCGTCGAACACGCCGGCGTAGCCGGAGCCGTTCGCTACGCCCCTGATGGCTGGCCCCGTGCCGCTGTGCCAGCCGAGAACTGCGGTGCCAGGCCCATTGTGCATCCCATAGAGCGAGGCCGCCGTGCTGCCGGCGTTGTTGATGATGAAGTATCCGCAAACGTTGGGGCCGGTGTTCGTGATCTGGAATGCGTGGCCGCTGGTCCCGAGGGTCCCCGAATACGGCAGGTCGAGACCGTTGTCCGCGCCGAGCGACTGGAATGCCGACGGCACGCTCGCGAGCTTGAGCCTTGGAGTGAGCATCTCACTGTCGATCGTCAGTTGCAGGTAGTACGGGGGCGCGTCGAACGCCGGAAGTCCACCCAAGACCGAGCCAAGCTCGATATTGAACCAACCATCCATAATGACCGTGGCCACATGCGTCTCCGGACCCCAGACGGTCGCGCCGCCAAACTCGGCGTCGTACATCCTCGCCGTGACCGTATAGGTGGCGTTGATGGGCTCACTGGTGCCCGCGTCCGCCACAAATCCCTGGAACCAGATGGTCTCCTGTATGTCTCTCGACGGATCCCCGTCCCCAAACATGGCTCCCTCGCCGAGTTCCATCGACCGTGCTCCTGCGGTCCCTGCAAGACCCAGAGTCAGAACAAGAACACCAGACATCACCACACTGACAGCAGTCTTCGTTGACATCCCGTTTCCCTCCTCGGTGTTTCACTTCCACAGCTTCAAACGCTCCGGACGCAACGCTATCTCAGGTAGACCAGCCTGCCTGTCTCTCTCACTCCTGCTGCCTCGAGCGCGATGAAATAGACGCCCGATGCCACACGCTGACCGCGGTCGTTCGTGCCGTCCCACGTAACACTGTGGCGACCCGGGCGCGCGACTTCCGTGTTGAGTGCCGTCACGACGCGGCCGGCGATGTCGTAGATCCTGAGACTGATGCCCCGCGAAGCCGAGGCGACGTCCAGCTGGATAACCGTGCCGTCGCTGAACGGGTTCGGGTTCGCGTTGTACAACTTCGTGGCTAGCGTGCCGTCCGTCCTGAGCATCACGGTCTCGCCTACAACGTCCTCGCTGCCGTCGCCGAGGACACCGCGGAGCTCGTACCAGAACGACGAGCCAGGCCATACCGTCGTGTCCTCGTAGACGCCGGGAGAGAACGGTGGCAATCTTGCCTCGTTCAGTCTCTCAAACGGACCATCCTCTGCCCAGGCCCTGTAGATGTTGAAGCTCGAGATCCCTCCGAACGATTCCACGGTCCACCTGAGAGTCACGATGAGCGGCTCGGTCTCCGTGGCCACGAATGCTCCCTCAACCGGAGTGACGCTGCAACCCCACAGCGAGAACGAGGCGCTCTCGGCGCTGCCGACGAAGGAACCTCCAAGTCTGGAAACCATCTCGAAGTTCGCGGATGTGCTGTGCGAACTACCGTCGGCTGGCGCGGCCGCGGTCGTCGACCACGTCCGAAGCTCAAAGCCGGCTCCAGACGCAACGGCGGCAGCAAGAAGCGCGAGCAGTACGCAGATGACGCACTTCACCTTCATGACGTCCCCCTTTCGTGTGCGGGATCAAGACCTCGCGAACGTGTGGAGAGTCCACTACCCCTCGCAAGTCGCACAGTAGTCGCGCCCGACTCGAGCTGTCAAGCACGAATCCCACCGAATTCCCCGCGGTGGACGCGCCCCCACGACCTGTTGTAGTGTTGCGATGGTAGTCGGTGTGTGGTGCCGCGCGACCGACACACCGGCCCCAGGGTCGAGCGGGTTCAGCCACGAACATGCTGCCACGTCAACATGCTGCAGGGTTCTGGAGCACCGGAGTGAAGAGAGATCTGATCACAGTGATCGAGGGTGCTGAGCGCTCTCCCCTGCCGTGGGGCTACGTGGCCGCGACGTTCCTGGCACTGGTGCTCGCGCGCAACCTGCTCGAGGGCGCGCTCGGTCCAAACGGCGCAATCGGGTTCGTCTACTTCTCCTCCCCGTCGGCACTCATGGTGCTTGACCACTTCGTCCTGTTCTATCTGAGCCTCTTCCTCTCGTTCGCGCTGGTCCTGTCCACCCTCACACGGGAACGCATAGGCCGTGTGATGAGGGTGATGACGCCCGCCTGGATTCTTCTTCTGATTCCTCCCGTGCTCGACTATATCCTGACCGGCGGCGAGGGCATGGCAATCACGTACGTGCTCGAGCTGCGACCGGTGGTACTGCGGTTCTTCGACCCCAGAGTGAGCTTCGAGACCATATCCCCGGGACAGCGCGTGGAGATCCTCGGAGCCTGCCTGCTCGCGGCAACCTACGTCAGGCTGAAGACAAGGAACTGGGCGCGGACCGTCTCTGGCTTCATCGCCGTCTACCTCGTGCTCGCACTGCACGGCGTCCTGCCCAGCCTCCTCGCCAGGGCATCGTGGGCGCTGACGCGCGCCGCCTCCGCCTCCGCTGAACTCGCGTACCTCACCGCGTTCAAGTCGGGAGGTCTGGTTGCTGACGAGAGCCGAAAGCTCGCGCTCGTCTTCTTCCTGACCACGGTCGCGCTGGGCTGGACCGCCTTCAGACGCCACTCGCCGGACAGGGAGAGGGCGATGCGGCGGAATGTGCGCCCGCTCCGGTCCCTTCACTACCTGGGGCTAACCACCTTCGGGATCGCGTTCGGCTGGGCGCTCTTCTCGCGGTACGGCGTCGAGTTTGCGGGAGCAGGCGACGTCCTCGGGGTACTCGCCACATGCATCGCGACGTTCTTCGCCTTCCAGGCGTCGGTCGCGATCAACGATCTCTTCGATGAGGAGGGCGATCGTATCTCGGAAGAGGCACGGCCGCTCGTGTCCGGCGCTCTCGAACGGCGGGACCTCGTGGGTCAGGCGGTCGTCTTTTCGCTGGCGGCGCTCTTGCTCGCGCTCAATGTCAAGTACTCGACGTTCCTGTTCATGGTGCTGACGCTCATCGTCTCGTTTGTCTATTCGGCGCCGCCCGTCCGACTCAAGCGTTTCCCGATCATCGCGAGTCTCTCGCTCGGTGTCGTGTCGCTCCTCGCGTGCCTGGTCGGGTTCTCCGTCTTTGCGGAGGAGCGGGCCATGGCGCTCTTCCCCACCTCCCTCGCGTGGGTCCTCGTGCTGTCGTTCGGGCTCGGATTCGTCGCGAAGGACCTCAAGGACATCGACGGCGACAGGGCGACGGGCGTGTGGACGCTGCCCGTGCTGCTCGGTCCAGCCGCAGGTAAGGCGGCGGTCGCGTTGCTCGTCTTCCTGGGCTATCTGTCGGTCGCACTGCTCCTGCCCTACCCGATGCTCAAGGCGCCAGCAGTAGTGTTGGGACTTGCCAGCGCGGCAACGGTCCTGGTGTGGCGCAGAAAGCATCTCGCCGAGCTGCTGCTCGCCGTCTGCCTGCTGTTCACCGTCGTCGTGGCACTCTCGGTGCTGTTTGGCATCGACTCGCTGCTGGAGATCGCCGGCCCGGAGTCCCACGGCGTGCGCGAGGCCAGGGCGGCCGAGTTCAGGGCAGGTCGCGCCGAGGCCCGACACAACTGGGTGAGCGCGTCGTCCGGTTTCACCGAAGCCGCGCGGGTCTTCCGGGACGACCCCGACGTGCAGCTCCGCGCGGGCGCCACGCTCTTCGAGCAGGAACGATACGCCGACGCGCTGCCCTACCTTGAGCATGCGGTCGACCTCGACGGGTCGTCTCCCATCGCGCTCGAGTATCTGGCCAAGACGGAATCCAAGCTGGGCCGCCTCGACTCGGCGGAGTGGCTCATGCATGAGGCCATCAGGCAGGGCGTAAGGCCGGGGGTCTTCTATTCGGTGCTCGGCGAGCACTGCATGGGGACCAGCGGCCCCGAATCCGCGGCGCGCGCGTTCCGACGCTCGCTTGTCCTGGGACGGCCGGATATCCCAGCGCGGCTGCGGCTGGCGGACGCGCTCCTGGCCACGGGCCACAGGGATGAGGCCCGGGCGGAACTCAAGACGGCGGTGACGCGGCGACCGTCGTCGCCCGCTGCACACGATGCTCTGGGGAGGTTCCTGGCTGCCACGGGGAACGCGGACGGTGCGGTCGTTGCGCTGCGGCAGGCCGTCGAACTTGACGACGAGGAGTCCATCTACTGGAACAACCTGGGCGCGGCACTGCGGATGACCGGACGCCACGGTGAATCACTGGACGCCATCGACGAAGCTACCCGTCTCGACCCTCGCGCATCGGAGCCCTACTACAACCGTGGCCTCACGCTCGAGGCGACCGGCCGTACGAACGAAGCGAGGAGACAGTATCTCCTCGCTCTGGAACTCGACCCCATGAACCTGCCGGCCAG
The DNA here is from genome assembly GCA_030595835.1 of Candidatus Eiseniibacteriota bacterium. Lineage (GTDB taxonomy): Bacteria > Joyebacterota > Joyebacteria > Joyebacterales > Joyebacteraceae > JALGZG01. The sequence goes on from JAUVLG010000013.1 coordinate 31,517, forward strand.
GTCGGCGCTGGGCCGGTCGAGCGAATGACCCTCTCGGTCACCCTACCACCTGACCATCAGAAGCCCGCCCGCTCCTGAACGACGACGGCCCCCATCTCACACCCGATGTCCCGCGCGATGACCGGGCACTTGACCTTGAGCACGAAGAATATCCGGCCGGGCGCCTGGCTCAGGGTCTCGTAATTGCCCTGTCCCTTCGCGATGACAATGCCCGCACGCAGGAAGCGCTCGCGGAACTCCGGGGAGCAGTCGTCGAGGATCGTCCCCGGGGCGTCGGACCCGTTCTCGATGACGGTAACGAGGTCGGTCATACCCACCTCCACCGCGTCACGCATGGTGGCGTCGTTGATGATGGGAGCGCCCCTGACGGCGAAGGTCACCTTGTCCGTGTCCATCTCCTCGATCAGCACCCTGTCGAAGACGATCTCGCCAGCGTTGTCCCCAACGTAGAGGATGTCGTCCGCCGAATCGACGGCGCGTCTCAACGCGTCGAGCGCTCCGTCTTCCAGTGGCCACGCGAGGCTCTCAGAGATGGACCGCTCCACGCCCTCATCGTCGATGTCCGACGTGACCCCGAAATCTATGATGTTGCCCGCGACGGCCAGACGAACAGCGGTACCAAACGGGTCGTCGGACTCAGCGACCATGCTCTTCAGCCGCTCGTACAGAGAGAGCGCCAGCGCGTTGAAACGGTCCTTGACCTCGCGGTAGGGGTCATCCACACCCGTCGCTTCTCTGACGACCCTGTGGATCACCTGCCCCATCGACGGCGGCGTGTCGTCCATATCCATCTCGGAGACGGCTTCCGCCACCGCCCGAAGCACGCGGGCGTGCGCCTCGGTATCGTCGCTCGCCATTCGAGCGGCGCCAAGCGCCTGTTTCAGAAAGCAGGGAACGCAGTCCAGGAATGTCTTCACGTTACCTCGGGGGAACCGCGGGCGCGGCCGTCCTGCCCGCTAGGGTCGCGCCGCCTTCAACGCCTTCACGAGCGCGTATCTCGCATCGACCTCCCCGACCTCGATCTGGGGTTTCGTGTCGCCGTGGAAGTCGGTGCCACCTGTCTTGAGCATGCCATGCTTGCTTGCCAGCGAGGCGTAGTGCCCCACGAGCTCGCCGAGTTCCGCCTTCGAGATGAGCGGCTCCCCTTTGAAATAGGGACGGTTCTTGTCGTACGTGTAGTAGACCTCAAGTCCCTTCACGCCGGCGCCGGCGCACGTGGCGATGATCTCGTCGACGATGGGGTCTATCATGCTGCCGCCCTTGGCGAACGTCGTGTTGTAGGCCCCAGGGTGAGCGAGCACGGGCACGCCGCCCGCGCGCTCGATAAGTTCAACGCACTCCTCGAGCTCTAGGCTGAAGCTCTTCGTCACGTGCCACTCGCCACCGTAGGAGGTCTTGTCGAAGAACTCCTGAGACGGGAAGTCCGGGTAGTAACGATGCAGCACCTTCCAGATGTGAGGTCTCCGCACCGTATCGCCCGCCGCCACGTCGAGTACCTCGTCCGCCTCTATCGGAAGCCCGTTCTCCGCAAGTACGGCGATCTGCTTGATGAGCTTCCCGTTCTTCGCGTCCTGAAGCCGCTGAAGCACGTCCTCGAGTTCATCGAAGTCCGGGTCAACAAAATACCCCAGGATGTCTATCTCGATCAGGTGCCTCTCGGGGTCGTGCGCGATGCCTATCTCCACGCCCGGGATGACCTCGACGCCGTACTTCTCCCCCGCCGCAAGTGCCTCGCGGACGGAACCGGTGGAATCGTGGTCTGTGATGGCGATGGCGGCGAGCCCGAGCGACTGCGCCTTGCGCACGAGCGTCTCCGCGGTCTCGGAGCCGTCGGACGCGATGGTGTGCATGTGCAGGTCAACCATGGAACCGTCTGAGATGGCCAAACCGTCCTCCCCGCTAGACCTCAATGCCGAAGACACCCTTCAGCGCGAAGCCGGCTGCGACCGAGATGACAAAGAACGCAAGAAGCCAGTTGATGGTGAGCCCGAGGAACCTGAGCTCGCGGTGCGGGTACGTGACCTGGATCGACTCGATGATCGAATCTGAAGGAACGGGCGGTTCGGCCGGATAGAGGAACGCGTTCCACGAGTTGGCGCGCGCCTTGACGGCGCCGACCTTGCCCAGCTTCCGCTCGGGGCCGACGTCCAGCGACTTCTGAACCGTCCCCGCGGCCGTCACCAGCGCCAGCTGATGGTGTCCGGACTGTTCCGCCATGATTTCCCAGTTCACCTCGTTCTTCGAGTCGATGCGAAGCGCAGGCGACACGACCCGGACGCCCTCTGCCGCGACGAGGTCAAGCGAGGTCTGGGACGGGGCCGTTCCCTCTTTGAGCTTCACCGAGACCACGGCCGTGTCCCCGGGCGCGAGAGGCTCGTTCGCGTAGCGGATGCCGAGCTGCACCATGATAACGAGCACGGGCAGAAACAGGAACACGAGCGGGCGCAGCGAATGACGCAGGTACTGCAGGTTGCTCCTGATCACGCTCCCGATGGCCGAGAACATCACAACGGTGTCATTGCGGAAGATCCACATCTCCATGATGTAGGCCTTGAGCTTGTCCTTTGCCTCGGCGATCTTCTGCTGGTTCGACGTCTTCCCGAATATCAGAAGCATGACGACGCCGGTCACGACGGACACGACCGTCAGCCCCACCCACGGGTGGAGACCGGCGAACGGTGTCAGGATGGCGTCAAACGCCCTGGTTATCGCTCTTAGAATCGGCCACATACTATGAGATGTACCCCAGCCCCTTCAGCTTGTCCTTGATCTCTTCTTCGGAATCGGACTCTTCGAGCTTCGCTATCTCACGCTCGAGCGCGTGCGTCACGAACTCCTCGGGTGACGAGTAGCCCGCGAGCTTCGCGAACTTCTTCACCTTCTCGAGAAGCTCCTTGTCTACCTTGAGGTTACCTCCACCGAACATCTCGTCCTCCTTCGCGGCCGCCGCTCGCAAACCGAGGGGGCGGCGCCTGTGTCACGCGCGGCGTGCGAGCCGCGCGAGCCCACCTCTACTCGAACACGGACGTCCCTATCATCCAGCTACGCTTCGCGATGCCGAACTCGGCCAGCAGAGTCGGCGCCATATCGTAGAGCGACGGGGCTTCGTGCGTGATCGGCTTGTTGGTAAACAACACACCCGGCACGTGGCGGTAGTCCGCACAGTGGTCCCCGCTCCATTTGTCCAGGTTGTCGCTGACGAGTTCCCCTGGTATCTGGCCCGTCGCCGTCTTGTCCGAACCGCGGTAGCCCCAGCCGTACCCGACGACGATATCGGGAGCGGTGCTCGTGTACGGCCCGTGGTACCACTCGGTCGCCTTGTAGGCCTTCACGACCATCTGCTGGTCCGTCTTCGGATCGCGCACCAGTTCGAGCTTCGCGGCGACCTCATCGATGAGTTCAGTGGCCTCGCGCCCCGGTTGGACGATGCCCTGTCCCTCCCGGTTCGCCGTGTTGACGTAGAGCGCGTTGATACCGAGCCCATAGACCGTCGTCTGCGACCAGTCGACTCCGAGCAGCCACTCAACGTGCTCGGGGCGCACTCCGGGCTTGAGAACGAGATACCCCTCGTCGTAGAGCCAGCGGTTCAGATGGAACTGCCGGTAGTAGGGTGCGAACCCGTGGTCGGACAGCACGATCAAGGTCGTGTTCTCGTCCAGCGAGCGCATGACCTCGCCGAGCACGCCGTCGAACTTCACGTAGAGATTTTCGAGGAAGTCAGAGAACTCTGCGTCTTCCTCGGGGTTGTAGGCCGGGTGCCCGACGTCCATGCAACGCCACATCATGTGCGTCGACTGATCCAGCGAGCCGAAGTAGAAGTAGAGAAGCCCCTCCTCGAATTCCGACAGCTCGTACCTGAAGCACTCGAGCCGCTCGTCGAACACGATCGTCGACTGCTTGGTGAAGATCGCGTTGTCGAAGATGCCGTGCTCAAGCGCCTTCGTGTCCTCGGGCATGTTCTGGGTGTAGAAGTACCCGACGGCATCGACCAGCTCGGCCCCGTACTCGGGCGGGTCCGTGATGGGCAGCACCTGATTGGCCGGGTTGATCTGGACCGGCGTGATGTAGAGCTCGAACTCGGGGTGCGCGGACTTCAGATAGAAGCGCGCCAGCCCGCTGACGGTCACGAGGTTCGGGACCATCACGAATTCGACCTCGACCCACTCGCTGAATTCGCCCTCGGTGAGAAGGACCTCGGCATCGCCGATGTCCACGCGGGCGACCGGGTTCGCAGGATCGACGTAGACCTCGAAATCGATACCCACCTTCTTCTCACTGTAGGAAATGGTCGCGCCCTGTCTTTCCTCTATCTTCTCGTAATCCTTGAAGTCGTTCGGCGGCCCGTAGAGCGTCGCGTGCACGACTCCCGCCTCGACCCTGACCGGGTAGACATAGCCGCCGGAGAGGTCATCCGAACCGGGCCAAGGATCGGTGGTGTAGAAAGAGAACGTCCCGTACGTCCCGAGGATGTCCGGCGTGCCCATGCCTGACATGCTCCGCACGAGTCCGCCGGCGCTCGTCACCGGCGGGAAGTTCGACGGGATCTTGAAGATGGTGCACGGGACGTCGGCCGCCTCAAGCACCTGCCAGAACGCGACGCCCTTTCTCAGGTTCAGGGTCGCGCCCCCGGCCAGCGGGAACACGTAGTCGGTGAACGGCATGGCGAACTGGTTCCTGACCGGGATCCCCAGCACCCGCGCCTTCTCGGGCGCCGGCTCGACCTTTGAGGTCGAAAGATAAGGCAGGTAGGTATCGCGGTTGCGGTGGACGAAGTCGAAGATGCCGTGGCCGCCAGGATCCGCGCCCGTGATGAAGTTCGACCACGCCACGGGACTCTGCGGCGGGATACTCGACAGGAGCGAGCTCATGCCGCCCTCGTTTGCCAGTGCCCGGAAATGCGGCAGCTTGCCCTCGTCCATGAGCCGATTGGTAATGAGCCAGTCCATTCCGTCGATCCCCAGGACCAGCACGCGCTTCTCGGTGTCGGCCCCTCCGCTCTCTCGAAGCTCATTCGCGACGTAGCCGAGCGACGCGAGCGCCGCTCTGTCCTCGTCGGCCAGTTCCGGCTCCGGCGTATCGGCCGTGCAGCCGGGAAGAACCAGCACGGCCACGAACACCGCCAGCGCCAGGGGAACCGGAGCGGCCCGGGTGATCATGTGTCTTTGCCTCTGGCGCATACTAGCTATCCTCTCGCGCACGCATCTGATCAGTCCTGCGCCGGACCGTCGCCCGCCGCGTCACCGGCTCCGCTGCTGCGGAAGATCGATCTTCCCATCATGAAGTCCGGGGTCTTCACTCCGAAGAGATTGAGGATGGACGGCCCCATGTCGATCAGCCCGGGGCTGTCAGCCACGACCTTGCGGTTGGTGAAGAGAACTCCTGGAACAAGCTTGTAGTCGATACAGTGGTCCCCGCTCCAGGACTTGAGGTTGTCATCGATGACCGCCTCGCTCGACTTCCCGACGGCCGCGTCCCAGGACGCTCTGTAACCGACGTTGTAGCCGATGATGAGGTCAGGCGCCCCGTCGGTGTACGGCCCGCTCATTATCTCCTCGGTGTCGTAGACCGACGTGATGGCGATCTCGCCGGTGTCCGGGTCCTTGAGTCCCTCGAGCTTGGCTATGATTTCTCTCTTGAGCGCCTTGTACTCGTCCGACTTCACCAGCCCCTGCGCCTCGCGGCCCTTTTTGTTGATGTAGATCCCGGAGAGCCCCAGTTGGTAGACCTTCGTCTGCGACCAGTCGACGCCGCGCAGATACTCGCTGATGACACTGTCGCTGCCCTCCATCGCCTTCATGTAGCCGTTCTGCAACGCCCACGTGTTGATGTTCACGCCGCGCTTGAACTGCTTGAAGCCGTGGTCGGAGACCACGCACAGGAGCGTCTTGTCGTCGACGTGCTCCATCACGCGCGCAAGGAGGCCGTCCATCTTCACGTAGAGCTCCTCGATCGCGCGGGCATGCAGGACGGTGTCCTTGTCGCGGTTCGACGGGTTCGACGGGTCCAGATAGCGCATGAACATGTGCTGGATGCGGTCGGTCGAATCGAACACCACGACGGTCAGCCCGGTCCGGTTCTTCTTCAGCGAGTTGAAGAACATCTTCTCGCGCTCTTCGTGTATCGCGTACGTCTGCTCGAGGAACGCCGTCTCGTCTATCATGCGCTCGTTCAGAGCCCACGTGTCCTCGGCGAGACCGAGCGTCGCGTAGCTGCCCTGAAGCTTCGCCAGATACTGCGAGAACATCGACGGGTCGCTGATGGGCATCGCGGGGTTGTCGGGATCGATGTTGATGGGCGTGACGTAGAGTTCGAAGTGAGGACTGATCTGCGTGATGTAGAGCTTGACTATGCCCTTCACCTTCACACCGAGGCCGGCGCTGAACTCGATGGTCAGCCAGTCCGAGTACTCCCTCTCGGACAGCGAGACCTCGTTGCCGCCGAAGTCGAAACTCACGGCCTTGCTGGACTCGTCGATGGTCGCGGTGAACGGAACGGTCATTTCACCGGCTTCCGGCCTGAACGGCGACGGCGGACCCGGGAGCTCTCCCCTGACGGTGTTGCCGTCGCGCTGGACCAGAAGCAGCGTGCCGCCCGTGTAGGCGCCCACCTTCTCGCCGTCGGTCGTGAACATGGTGAAGCTGCCCTGGCTGCCGCGCAGGTCCGGAGTACACATCGCCGAGAGGATGACGCCGTTCTTCATCTTCTCAGGCGGGAACGTGATGGGAACACGCAGGACGTGACAGGGCACGTAGCAGTCGTCGAGGACCTTCCAGAAGGTCTTGCTCTTGCGCATGAGCCGGATCGACGGCTTGCCCACGGGGATGGTGAACTTGCCCAGCTTGATGCTCTTCTCGGGATTGCTGATGCGGGTCGAACTGAGGATCGGGAAGTACGTCTTCTCGTCGCGTCCGAGGAAGTCGAAGATGTTGTGCCGCGACGCGTCGACGCCGGTGGCGAACGTGGACCATGCCACTGGCGACATCGACGGGCACGCGGTCTGGAGCGGCTTGAACGACCCCTCGTCCGCGAGCTTCTTGAAGTTGGGAAGCAACCCCTCGTCCATGAAGCGCTTCGTGAGGGTAGGGTCGAGCCCGTCGAGACCGAGGACTATGGCGCGCTTGATCTCCGCGGGTCCGCGCAGATGCCGCGACCTGATCGCGCGGCGGAGCGCACGGAACGGCCACGAGATGAGCGAGCCGAGTGCCAGGAAGAACGTGATGAAGACAACGGCGAGTGAGCCGACCACGGCGAAGCCCGCCCCCGGGCCAACATAGGCCTGGGCGGTCTGCGGGTACAGGACGGCCGCGGCTAGCGCGGCCGTGACGACTGTGAGTGTCCTCTTGTGGCTCGGCATTGCTCTCCTGACATCTCTCCTCGTGCACGCACTACCTATAATAGACAGAGACCGCCCCGCTTTCAAGCTCGGGACAGCCCGCTAGGCGTGACCGGGGTCAGTACCGAGAGACGGCCGACACCACTCCGGCGACATGGCCTTCGCTCAGGAATACGATCCCGGCAGACAGACAGCGTCCACGGGCTGCAGAACGCGCCCGATACCGGTTCCCAGCGAATCGCGGCCCGCGTATAACCGCGGACTCATGCAAGATGGATGCCCAAAGGAGGGCCATATGGCCCCAGCCAAGCCCGGGCACACGGACCAACGCGGACGTCCGGACGACCGCCCGCACCTCAGCCGGCTGCTCCTGAACGAAACGCTCTCACCCAGGGCTCTCGTGGGCTGTGCGCTCATGCTGGCCGGCGTCATAGTCTCGCAGCTCAGGACCCGGAGAAGAGCTGTCTCGGTCTGAACACGCGACACCCCGCCGCCGTCCAATACGCCAACGGACGGGCCCGGACGGCGGCCTCCTGACGCTCCTCGGTTGACATAGTCCCGCCGCGCCGGTACGCTTTATGTATCAAGCAACAGGCAGTCACCCAGTACGACGATTCCGGACCGCGGGCGGGTCCGGGGAGAGGGAGCATCCATGAGACGGCACCGGAGAACCACACGGACCACCTGCATGCTGACGGCATTCACGCTCGCAATCACCGTGGCTCTGACCTGGACGGCCTTCGCTCAGACCGGCGGCTCGTCAGCGACGTCGAGCGCCACAGCGAGTGTCACGCTGGTCAAACAGACGGAGGAACCCGAAGCTCTGATGGGACCCGTTCCCTACAACATGCTGGACACGGCAGACGACGACCTGGTTCTCGCCCTGATGGGTTGGACCTCGAAGTACCGGATTGGTCTGGACGTGCAGGACGGCGACTGGGTCAGGTACGAGTCGGTCGGTGACGACCCGAAGGAGACACTCGAGATCCGCGCGTCGAAGACCGACGCGGGCGAGACGTGGATCATCGAGACGCGGACGAAGGCAGGCAGCAAGAGCAGCACGGAGCTGCACTCACTCTTCTCAATGGGCAAGCCAAAGCTGCTCGCGGCATTCCGCATCGGCGAAGACGGAACCCGTGAGGACATCACTCCGCTGGACGACGAGCGCTCCGGCGAACTCTTCCTCGAGGCACGACAGACCGCCCTGGACGCGCTCGGCGGCAATCGTAAGGAGATAAAGGTCATCGACTGCGGCGACGCGCACAAGATCGAGGGACCGTTCGGAACAAAGCTGTGCAGGGGCATCGAGGTGCAGGTCGCGGAGGACCTCGATCCCATCTCATTCGCCAGACGGAGACGATGGCTTTCCGAGGGAACCCTGATCTGGCTGAACAAGGACGTACCGAGGCTCATCCCGATGTCGGCCGTGCTCCTGCCGGCTCTCCTCTCCCCCGACGATATGATGATGGAGCCGGGAGGGATGGTCCGCTCGCCCTACCATGTGCTCATCGACTACAAGGGCCGGAACTAGTGACGGTCGCTGGAAGCGCTGACGCCGCTCGCGCGGGAACGCCGGACGCCGGTCCCAGCCTGGTCGTGATGGCCGCAGGTGTAGGCAGTCGCTATGGCGGTCTCAAGCAGATCGACCCCGTCGGCCCGTCCGGCGAGATAATCCTGGACTACTCGGTGTACGACGCGATCCGGGCCGGTTTCGGCAGGGTCGTGTTCGTCATACGCCCTGAGATCGAGTCGGACTTCCGCGATACAATCGGCCGGAACGTCGAGGCCCACATCGAGACGGCCTACGCCTTCCAGAAACTGAACGCACTCCCCGACGGCTTCACGCTTCCACCAGAACGGAAGAAGCCGTGGGGCACCGCACACGCCGTGCTCTGCGCGCGAGACGAGGTCCCGGGCGCGTACGCTGCCATCAACGCCGACGATTTCTACGGCGCGGGCGCGTTCACGGCGATCGCTAAGCACCTGGCCGGCGCATCGGACGAGTATTGCATGGCGGGCTATCTGCTCAAGAACACGCTGAGTGAGCACGGGCATGTGTCGCGGGGCGTCTGCGAGGTAACGGCGGACGGCTTCCTCACCGGGATAGTCGAGCGTGAAACCATCAGACCCTTCCCCGACGGTGTCAAATACGAGGGACCCGACGGCGCCTGGACACCCATCCCAGCAGACTCCACGGTATCAATGAACATCTGGGGCTTCGGAGCGGACTTCTTCGGACATCTCAATGAGGGCTTCCGCGATTTCCTCACGCGCGACATCGACACACCAGGAGCCGAGTGCTACCTGCCCGCCGTCGTGAACAACCTCATCGACGACGGCCGCGCGCGCGTGCGCGTGCTCCCGACGGACGAGCGCTGGTTCGGCATCACGTATCGAGAGGACATGTCGACGGCGAGGGACTCGATCAGGCAACGCGTGGACAGTGGCGTCTACCCGGAGAAGCTCTGGGGCTGAGCGGGCCGCCGCGGCTCAGGGGTTGAGCGAGCACCGGGACTCAGGCACAGACAGAGGCTCCCGCACCACACAGCACCTACACCTCCGCCCCGCCCCGGTGCGGGCGCGACGGATATTCCACACCACCCATTCCCAGGTGCTCCTTCTTCTTCTCGGTCTGAAGGAACTCGCGGTAGGTCTCGCAGCGCTGCACGAGCTCACCGTGCGTACCCTGGTCGACGAGCTGTCCATCATCCATCACGAGGATGGTGTCGGCCCGGCGGATGGTCGCGAGCCGGTGGGAAACTACGAAGCAGATGCCCTCGCTGAACTCCTCATCGAGCCGGGTCCAGAAGCGGTCCTCGTTCTGCGCGTCGAGTGCGGCGGTGCAGTCGTCGAGCAGTAACACCTGCGGGCGACCCGCGAGGGCGCGCGCGATCGCGATGCGCTGTTTCTGCCCGCCCGAGACGAGCCCGCCCTTCTGTCCCACGACCGTGCCTATCCCTCCCGGTAAGGTTCCGAGATCGGCGTCCATTTGCGCGACCGACAGGCAGTAGCGCGCCCACGACTCGGCGACGCGACGTTCGGCCTCCGTCGAGGGCGACGTGTCGTCCGCGTGGACGACCGCTCGGTCGGGCGCGTCGGGGGGAATGATGTTGACGAACCAGTCCTCGTTGAACACCTCTTCCGGCGGGCGCCTTCCGAAGAGCACGTTCCCCTCGATCGACTGGGAGAAGAGCAGCGCCTCCTGCGGGACGTAGCCGATGAGCTTCCGGTACGAGTCCCAGTCCCACTGGGTCAGCGGCTCGCCGTTGATGAGGATGCGCCCCTCCTGCGGCACCAGAATACCTGCGATGAGCTTGAGGACCGATGATTTCCCGCTCGCGACGGGACCGACCACCGCCACCCGCTTCCCGAGCGGCACCGTGAAATCGACCTTGTCCACGTTCTTCCTGGACCCATCGTACGAGAACGTCACACCCTCGAACGAGAGCTCACTGATCTCCTCGAGCCTCTTCCCCGTCGGGCGGGTCTCGGTCACGGGGTAGCCGCGGATCTCCTCGACGCGGTCGACCGACACGAACGCCTGCTGTCCCGTCATGAACAGGAACGGCACGTCCATCATCGGGCCGGTCAGCATATCGAGGTAGACGTAGAACGCGAAGATGGTCCCGATGGTCAGGTCACCCCTGATCACGAGGAAGCCGCCGTAGGCGATGACGACCATCTGGCCGAGCCGGCTCGCGAACGTGTCGAGCGAGAACATGATGACCTGGAGCTTCACGAGCCCGAGAAGGACGCGGATGCGCTCCCTTAGTACCGCCGAGAGCTTCCCCTCCTGCGCATCCTCCGCGCTGAATGCCTTGACGATCCGGATACCCGAGAAAGCCGCCTCGAGGAGGTTGTTCGTCTCCGAGACGCTCTGCTGCGACGCCTCCATGTAATAGCGCATCTTGTGGCGCAGCCCGTAGAAGATCCACATCATGATGGGCATCGGTATCACCGAGACGAGCGTCAGCTTCCAGCTCATCATGAACATCGCGCCCAGGCAGAACACGAGCTTCGAACTGGACTCGATCGCGCGGAAGATGCCCGAGCACGCGAACCACGCGATCTTCGGGAACTCGCCGATGTCGTCCGTGAGCCGCGTGACGATGTCGCCGGTCCGGAACTGGTTGTTGAAGTGGTAGTCCTTGTCCATCAGCTCGCCGAACACGTCGTCGCGAACGTCGCGCTCGAGCCGCGCATTCATCATCGCGCGCGTGGCCGGATAGAGCCGTGAGATGAAGTAGCCGACCAGAATGAGCGTGAGAATCTGCATCACCTGGCTGATGTCGGTGTCCGCGTCGCCCGCCTCCAGCATCTCGGAGACGCGGTCGATGACCATGCGGAAGACGAGCGGATAGGCGACCGCGACCGCGGTCGACACGAGCGTGAAGAGCGCAAGGAACACGAGGATATGCTTGTGCGGCTGCCAGTAGCGCCACAGCCACCGCACGTGCTCCTTGAAGGTGAGTCTCGGAGCGCGCTCCTCGCCGCCGAGCTCGTCCCGGTCTATGTCGTGCTCGCGCCCGCTCACGCTGCCTCCTGCGCCGCGAACTGAAGATCAAAGAGGTCACGGTAGATACCACCCGCGGCGTAGAGCTCGTCGTGCGAGCCTTCCTCCACGAGCCGGCCCTCGTGCATGACGAGGATCCGGTCCACCGTCTTGATGGTCGAGAGCCTGTGCGCCACAATGAGCGACGTGCGGCCCTCGAGCAAATGGTCCAGCGAATCTTGTAGTCTGCGCTCGGTCGCCGGGTCGACCGACGACGTCGCCTCGTCGAGGATCAGAATGTCCGGGTCGTCCACGATGGCGCGCGCGAAGCACAGGAGCTGCCGCTCCCCCATCGAGAGGTTAGACCCGCCTTCCGAGAGCTCGGTCTCGTACCCGTCCGGCAGCCGCTCTACCATGGCCTCCGCCTGCACGACGCGCAGCGCTCGGTCCATCGCCTCGCGCGGGATGTCGTCGCGGAGCACCCTCAGGTTGTCCTCGAGCGACCCGGGGAACAGGTGGATGTCCTGAAGCACGAGCCCGATCTTCTTCCTCCACTCCTTCTGCTGGTAGCGACGGACGTCGTGGCCGTCGATGGTGATGCTCCCGCGGGTGGGGTCGTAGAAGCGGAGAAGCAGGCTCGTGATGGTCGTCTTCCCGCCGCCCGACAGCCCGACGAGCGCCACCTTCTGCCCCCTCGGCACATCGAAGCTCACACCGTCCAGCGCCTTCGCGCCGCCGTCGTACTCGAAGGTCACATCCTCGAACGCGATCGAGTCCCACTCACGCGGGATGTCGCGAACCGCGTCGGGGCGGTCCGCCGTACGAGACGCCGTGTCGAGAATGCCGAACACCCGGTCGGCGGAGGCGAACGCGCGCTGCAGGAAGTTGAGCTGCTCCGAGAACATGATGAGCGGGAAGAAAAGCCTCCGCGTGTACTCGATGAAGAGGACGAGCGTGCCTACGGTCATCGCGACACCGAAGACGCTGCGCGCTCCGATCCAGATAATGACCATGACGGCCGCGATCTCGGCCGAAGCGAACGCGCCCCAGAACGCGTGCTGCCGGAAGTAGACGCGTATCTCCTTCGCGTACTTGTCCGTGTTGAGTTTCGCCAGGTCCATCTGGGCCTTCTCGGTGTAGCCGAAGATCTGGAGCACCGGGATGCCCTGGACGTACTCCGCAAGAAACGTCGAGATGCGTGCGTAGAGCTTCCGCACGGTGTGAAACGCGCCGCGGATGTACTTCAGGAAGAAGTAGGTCCCGATCACGATGGGCAACATCAGGACGATGATCGAGAGCGTCACCTTAACGTCCACGGCCAGCATCACGCCGAGCGTGCCCGCGAGGAGCACGACGTTCCGGAACAGCGCAATCGCGAAATCGGAGAAGAGATTCCTCAGGCGCTCGACGTCCGCCTCAACCCGGGCCATCAGCTTGCCCGGAGGGTTCTTGTCGAAGTAGGCAAGCGAGAGCCCCATCAGGTGGCTGAAGACCTGTTCGCGCAGCTTGGTTATGATCTCGAGGCCGACGCGGGAGACCATGATGACCTGTATGTAGGCGACCCACATGCCCACGGCGTAGAGGGCGGCGTACATGAGACCCCGGATGAGGACGCCGGTCCCGTCCTTAGCCGGGATGTCGGTGTCGAGCACGTGACGTATGATGAGCGGTCCGCCCAGCTCGGCCGCGACCGTGATGAAGAGCAGCGCGAGCGCTCCCGCGAGCGTTCGCCTGTGGGGTTTGAAGAGCGGCAGGATACGCCGGAGCATCACGCGGAGCGGTATCCTCCGTACGTGCTGCTCGTCCTCTTCGATGTCTTCGTCGTGCCACCACATGCTTCGGTTCGCCTCCAGGCGGAGCGGGCGGGACAGCCGGGCTGCCCCGTTCATACTTGTGATATGCGAAAACGGCACGCTTTCGCGGTGCCGTGCAGATTGTAGTGGTTGGGACGCAACGATGCAAAGGAATAGGGGCCTCTGAGCGGCCGCACGCACGGACAGAGACCCGGGGCAACCGCCCCGGGCCTCTTCTCTTGAC
>JAUVLG010000154.1 GCA_030595835.1 Candidatus Eiseniibacteriota bacterium
GGCGTGTCCTCTTGTCTCGGCGCCGTACACCGACACAAGATCGAACCTGTCGACGATCTTGCCCCTAAGAAGCCGGCTTTTCAGGATGCCGATGCTCAGATCGGTAGCCGGCGTCGTGGAGAGGAGCCCGGAGCCGCCGAAATCCATGCCGATCTTTGTGAACATACCGAGCAGACTGCCGCGGGACTCTCCCTCTTCCGGCGGCATGATCAGGCTACTGGCCCCGTACCAGTTGGGGAGCAGAAGACTGACGATCACGGAGACTATGGCCGCCGTCCCCGTCACACGGTAGATGAAACGTCTCCAAGAAAAGAGGACACCTATTGCGCTCGCGTTCTTCCGCATCAGACTCCATTCCCACCGTTGTCAGGTCTGCCGGCGAACCGGGAAACATCGGCTAGTTGGTCGACGCCTGATTCACCAGGAGATAGACGGTCGCGAGCGACGCAACGAACTGAACGATCTCTCTCACCGTCACCCACCAATCGCCCTCGATTCCCTCGGGCACCCATATCTCATCCCCTGCCATGATCACTCCGGCGCGACGCGCCGTGAGACGCTGACCGGTAGAGCGTCTGAAAACCTTGATATTGCCTTTCTTGGCGCCGTCCGCGAACCCTCCGGCCTCGCGGATGTAGTGACCGTATCGCTGCCCCGGTGTGTACTCTACGGATCCGGGGTTCACGACCTGTCCAGAGACCCCGACGCGGTTGCTCACGCGAGGAATCACAATGCGATCACCATTCATGAGCGTAACGTCCTCAGACGTATCGCCGGACAAAGCCGCTTCGAAGTCGACGACGACAGCGCACGGTTGCTCCCGAAGCCTCGTCTTGAAGTAGGCGTACTCAGTCGGGGTCATATCGCCGACGGGGGTCTTTGCCAGACGATCGAATTCAAGGTCTGCAGCGCTCGCGGGGCGAACGCGGGTCAGCGTTGCATCGTGAAGAGATGCCCGCTCGGTGGGCCCGCCGGCCCGACGGATGATGTCCGAAAGCGTGTCAGTACCCTCGTTGATCCCGTATGCACCCGGTCGCCGCACCTCACCGTCCACGCGTACCTGTCTCACAAGATTCCAATCCTGCCGATACATCACGTACAACTGGTCACCGTCACCGACCGGCCAGGATGCACCCACGTCAGTCCTGACATCCAGCAGCCTCGAGCGCGTCGTGCGCCCATCCACAAAGGTCCTCAGCTCGACCGTGTCTCGCACGGCTCCGGACGAGAAGCCACCGGCCAGTTCTATGAGCGAGTCAACTGTCTCGCCATCGACGCATTCGTACTGCCCCTGTCGTCCAACAGCGCCGAACACGTGTGTGAAGCGTGACGCGTACGGAACCAAGATCACGTCTCCATCGAGTATCGGGGGGTCAAGACCGGCGTCTCCCGTGTTCCGTACCTTCGTCAGATCGACGATCTCGACCTTGCCGCTGCGGCGCGTGATCGTGATGTTCCGCTTGCTCGCCTTGGGTTCGAAGCCGCCGGCCATCGCAATCAGCGTACTGGCCGGATCCAACGCATTCCCGATGTAGCTCCCCGGGGTCTTGACGGCGCCGAGCACACTGATCCGCATTCTCCTGAGATCTATCAGCACGACCGTGATTTCAACATCGTGATAGACGCGCTTCAGCTCAACCGCAAGCACATGCTTGGCCTGCAGCAAGGTCAAGCCCGAAACTGACGCTACAGCCACACCGGGGAGGACAAGAGTCCCCTCCGGCGTCACGGCTCCTTTGTGCGTAACAACGCTCTGCCCGGAGATCGTTATCGCGAAAACGTCACCCGGACCGACGATGTATGTCACCTCGTCAACCGGACCGGCCAGAACAGCCGCGGTCACGAGGGCGGTACTTGTCTCGGAATTGCGTTCCTCTCCCATACCCGGTTCGCCCAGAACGACCCCGGGCTGAGCGAGGAACAGTAGCATCGCCACAATGAGAACAGGTAGCAAAGAGGTGTGGTGTTTCCGCGAAAGAGATGACTTCATGGTCGTCCTGTTCTTTGCGGACGCGTGCGTGACGCGTCTCGGGGCAGGTGAAGCGTTGAGGCGCCGGGCGCTACCCCGACAGCTTCGGACCGCAAACGCTCATTATCTGCCGCTGCCGGCGGAAGCGTCAAGTGCTTTCGACAATGCGACCGGGAACGCATGGGTACATGGTGACCCACCCAGCCGGTTGAGGAAGTTGGCCTGCTTCGGCCCCAGGACCCATAGGCAGTTGAAAGAGATCCTGGCCTCTGAGAGCTTCAGACGGCCCAGACACCGCTCCAACAAAAGAAAGGGGGACACAAAGAGACGCCTCCGTTAGACTGCGTGTCTACCAGAACCCGCAGACAGAGAGGTGCTCATGTGTCCCGATGGATACTATAACATGATCCGATCCAAAGACCACATCTTTGATCTCAGGCTCAGGATGGTACAGCGCGCTCAGAAGTACGGCATCAGAGCCACAGCACGTGACTTCAAGTGCTCCAGGAACACCGTCAGGAAATGGGTCAGACGCTTCAAGGCGGAGAGGCTCCGGGGACTCCGTGATCGCAGCAGAGCTCCGCACTCCTGTCCACATAAGCTCTCTCCCGAGGCAGAGAAGATCATCGTGAGGCAGGCCAGGAAAACTCCAGGCTTCGGAGCAAGACATCTCAAACACGAGTTCGATCTCCCCTACGGCATCGGATCCATCGCCCGAGTCAAGCGTGAGAACGGCATCACAAGAAAACGACGGAAGAAGCACCAGCGCAGAAACGATCTCAGGGCCATCAAACAGGCCTGTAAACCCTTCACGCGCTTCCAGATGGACGTCAAGTATCTGAACGACATCCCTAACTACTACCCCTGCATCAGAGCCCTCAAACTACCAGGCTTCCAGTACACGGTCAGAGAACTTGCCACTGGCGCGCAGTTCGTCTCCTACGGGGACTGCCTCTCCCTAAACTACGCCGAGATCACCGTCAGAAGGATCCTCGAACATCTCCAGGAATGCGGCATCGACACCACCGACGTCAACATACAGACCGACAACGGATCCGAGTTCGAGGGCGGAACAATCAGAGAGAAGCTCTCAGGCTTCGTTCACACCATCGAAAAGATCATGGGAGCCACCCACACCTACATCCCCCCCGGCTGCTGCAACGCAAACGCCGATGTCGAATCCGTACACGCCACCATCGAAACACACTTCTTCGACATCGAGACCTTCTCCTCGAGAGACGACTTCTTTGCCCGGATCACCATCTACCAGCACTTCTACAATCTCGCACACAAGAACGCTTCCAGAGGTGATCGTTCCCCGCTCCAGATCCTCCAC
>JAUVLG010000005.1 GCA_030595835.1 Candidatus Eiseniibacteriota bacterium
TCTTCGTGAACCTCATCGCTCCCCACTCGCCCTACAACTCCTCCAGGCAGTTCCGGAACAGCTTCGTCACGCGGCCGGAACTTGGGGTCGACAGCAGTATGTGGCGACAGTACTACACGGGCCGACGGTCCTTCTCGGCGGACGAGATCCAGCATCTGAACGAGCTCTATGACGAGGAGCTTCTCTACACGGACTATCTCGTCGGTGAGATGATCGATGAACTCGTCGCGCGGGACCTGTGGGACGACACGGTCTTCATCGTTACCTCGGACCACGGGGAGAACATCGGCGACCACGCCCACATGGACCACGTGTTCGCGCTCTTCGAGACCACGACGAAGATCCCCTTGATCGTCCGCCAACCTGAGCTCTTCCCGGCAGGCACGACGGAGGACGTACCTGTGCAGTTGACCGACATCTTCCCGACCGTGCTCGAGATCGCCGGGGTCGATCTTCGGGATTTTCCGTCGCACGGCTACTCCCTGCTGGGCACGGCGATACCGAAGGACCGGGAGATCTTCACCGAGTACTACTACCCCACGCAGGTTCTGTCGTGCTACGGGAGAGAAGAACACAGACAGAGCCCTCTGCTGACCAGGTATCTCCGCCGGATCAGGAGCCTGATAAGCGACGACATGAAGTTCGTCTGGGGCAGCGATGGGAAGCACGAGCTGTACGACCTGGCGCGTGACCCCGGGGAACTCACGAATCTGATAGACTCGGGAACACATGCTGAGCTGAGCCGTGACATGGAGGACCGACTGACTGACTGGTTCCAGGAACTCGAGCGGGACGGAGGCTCTGAACCGCGGGGAGACGATTCGGAGGACCTGGACGAAGCGACGAAGGAGGCGCTCAGGTCTCTCGGATATCTGGAGTAGGTCGAGGGGCTGGAGCCGGCAGATTTCCTGACAGGGGTCCGGATGTCCCGGCGCCCAGGGGATCAGATCAATACGGCGCACCACGAAAAAAAAGGGGACGACCGCAAGGTCGCCCCCTTCTCTATGCTTCGCTGGAGGAACCGCTACTACCTGAACATATGCTTGAGCCGGCCGTATGAGATGTGCTCGACGTTCGGGTCCTCCTGCGCATCGTTCCCACGGGCCCCGGGAGGATCCGGATCGAGATCGAACCACATGTAGATCTCGTACCATATCTCGCCGTTCTCACCGGACTGATCGGTATCCACGCGGAACCAGTACTCGGACGGCGCCGTCGCGAGGAGGCTCGTGGTCCCGTAGAGGTTCACCAGGAGATCGACATCCTCCACGTAGATGTAGATGTCGTCCAGGGGGTCGCCGGGATCGCCCTCATCGTGCTCGATGGTGATGTCCGTCAGGTTGAGTGAGATGCTCTCAACGGCATCGTCACCCGTGAACATCTCGTTGTGCATCGACGCCTCGTCGCTCTTGTACCACTCATCCGGCATGTCGTTAGTGGGATCCTGCAGATCCGCGGGACTCGGGAAGAAAATGAAATCCTCCGACAGGCAATCGAGGTACTCGTCGGCGTTCTTGTAGACGTACGCCGTCTTGAGATTGTGGATCACGTCCTCTGGCGTGAGCCGCTCGTGGTAGTCCGCTGGCGGGATCGGCACCTGGTCACCTTCATCAGGAGCGAATGGATTCCAGCAGCCACTGAGGGCCAAAGCAAGCGCGGCCAGCAGCATGAGGACCGCCAGCCTTCTGGTGGAAAACACCGTCATCTGATACCACCTCCCGTTGTCTCCCCACTCACACAATGAATGATTATATCAAGAACGTGGGCCCAAGTCAAGAAGGCTGTGAAGCTCCTTCTTGTGACACCCGTGGCAACAAGGGCCGTAATGGCCCTGCCAATGGGCAGTTCCCAGACCTGGAACAACATGCAAGCACCGTGCCTGAGTCCTGCCGCTCGCGGTCCGCTGGTGGCCTCTACTGGCGGTAGTCCCCTCTCAGAACCCCCCAGGTATCGCTTCCGCCGGGATCGGCCGCTCTGCGGTCGACCCACCTGAAGATGGACCAAAGCTCGGTATCGTCGCGCTTCAGCCAAAATGTTACCTGACCGCGATACGTCACCGACTCCCCCGGCTGATGGTCACCGGACTGCCAGACGATCGTCAGCTCGTAGTCCTCGCGACGATAGGTCTCGTCCTCGGTCTCGTCCGGCTCATCCACTGTGGAGAACGATACGTCGATGCCCCCGGTCGACTCCAGGAACACCCCGTCGATGTACGTGGCCTCGTCATCTCTCACCCAATTGGCGTAGCGGTCTTCCCCCTCCTGCCCGGCGTCCAGGGAATCCTGCGGGTCGACGAAGAATCTGAACCCGCCCTCCTCGGCCGTGGTGAAGCAGTCCATGTAGTTCGAGGTACCCTCGCCGGCCAGCGCCGCCGCGAGATTCGCGAGCACCTTGCCGGTGTCCGTCGGGGTCACCCACGGGATCTCATTGCCCTCCTCCGGCGCCCCGTCATCGTCGCGGGGGCTGAAGATGCAGCCCGGCACACTTGCGAGAAGCGCGCCCGCCGCGAGCCAGATCGATGCTGCTCGCACCCATGCAGATACTCGCACCCGCGTCTCCCTGCCACGCGTCGCCACTAGAAGATGCGGTTGATAGTCGCCGAGATGTTCCATACTTCGCGCTGCCTCTCGCTGATGCTTGTCGCGTTGCGATGAGTTCTCTTGATGGTGACCTTCAGGGTTGTCCCGTCCGGCAGTTCGTAGTCGGTGCTCGCCTTCCCGACCAGTCTGGTATCGAATTTGTCCCAGACCGGGATCTCACCGTCATCGGTGACCTTCCACTTGTTTTGGACGCTCAGACTCTGTTTCACTTCAATCGCCACCAGGTCAGCTATCTTGTAGTTCAGAGTGATGCCCAGCTTCTGGTCCTGGCGCTCGCTGTTCCTCCCGTAGCCCTCGACCCCATACACGTCCTCAATATAGGAACCCTCGTCCTGTCCGCGCCAGGTGTGCTCCAACGCCAGCTCGAGAGCACCAAGCGGCTTCCAGTTGCAGCCAGTCGTAATGGACATGTTGCGAATGAGGAAGTTCGCGTCGGGGTCGTACTGGTAGAACGTGTAGTCAGCCGAGAGCTGATATCTCTGGCTGGCTCCGAAGCGAGGCGTGAACGACTTCCTGATGAACGGCTCGACCGAGAACTTCTGCGTCGTCTTGTTGTCCCCGGTACGTGAACGCCTGATATAGATGAGCTGGTTCTCTCTGACCTTGACCGCAAGCCCGGTAGTGATGTCTTTCATCATCCTGTAGTTCACGGTGAGGGTCGCCTCTCTGTTGAAGAGGTCTCGGTCCTGGTCGTTGGCTTCCGCGTCGTCGTAGTGGACCGACAGGAGGCTCATTCTCCCGCGGATGGAGGCGTCGAGTCCCTCCCGGAATGTGCGCGTCAGATTCATCGCCATCGTGCTGGTGTAGTTGTCGCCCGTCTGGACATCGAAGTAGTCGTTCCTCTTCCGGTCTGAGGTCAGGTTTGCTCGAAAAGACGTCTCACCCGCAGTGTAGGTGATGTCAGCCGTGACCCCGCGGACCGTGACGTCGCTGTTCCTTGAAGGCTCGATCTTGTAGTACTGCTGGCTACGCGAATAGTTGAACGCGAGCTTCGCGTCGAGACCCGCGAGCAGCTGGAGATCCGCCGTGATGGCCGTGGATTCGTTGTCGCGCTGCCGAAGCTCGGTCTGCTCCTGCTTGGGGTATTCCTGCGCTCCGGTGGACCTCTTCACGTCCACGGCGAAGATGTGCGCATGCCAGTTATAGCCGATATGGCTGGATAGATCGTGATTTGTCGACTCGTCCGTGCTCAGGAGATCACCCTGCTCCGAGTCGAGCAGTGAGTGGCTTCCATTGTAGGAGAGCGACGAGTTCAAACCCGGAATCGGAGAGTAGTCCAACTTGCCGGTGATGCCCTGTGTGGCGCCCTTACTCAGGACATCGGTGTATTCGTTCTTCTCTATTCCCGCCGTCGCGCCCAGCGCCACATCGAGACCCGTCATGTAGACCTTGGTGTATGACGTGGAGAGCTTGACCGACTCCTTCTCTCGCGCACTACTGGTCTCGTTTGGCTTACCCTCATTCTGTACGTTGAGAACCTTGGTTCTGCGGAACGAGAGACCATTGGTGATGGCACTCGTACCGCGCATGGTGAGGCCGGCGGTCCAGGTCTCCTGCCGGTTCAGGCGGTTAGAGGCTTCGTTCGCGCGCGTGCTGATATTGGCGGTGGAGTTGAATAATATGCTCCGGCTGACGGGGTAGTTCAGTGTGAAGCCGTTGATCCAGGAGGCAACGTCCTGGTCGCGCTTGTACTCGAGGCGGTAGGTGGGATGGAACTCCGGGGACCACACGTACCCCTCAGGTAGTTCCTCTTCCCCGTCCTCTCCTTCTCCCTGCTCGCCGGCGCCAGGGTTCTGGAACTCCCCCGGGCGGTCGGGAGTGCCCTGATCGCTCTCGCCGTCTTCGCCCTCGGCCGTCTGCTCCTCGCCATCGCCCTGCCCCTCACCGTCACCCTCCTCGTCGTCGGCCACGGCTGTCGTGACGGCGAGAAGCAGGGCCAGGAGGACCGCGAGGGGTATGAGATATCGCGTCGCTATGCGCGGCATGATCGGGTCCTTACTATCCTGAACATGGGCGCGACGACACGCCCGCGCTACGCGTTCGGAGACGCGAACTACCCGCGATCCCCAGGTCGGCCGTCACCCGCGAGCGCGCGGGCCAGGCCGTCGAATTCCTCCACCGAGAGCGTCTCGCCTCGGCGGGACAGGGCAATGCCCGTCGACTCCTCGAGCTCCGACGCGGTCACGCCCCGTTCACTCATCAGTTTCTGCAGAGACCGACGAAGCATCTTGCGTCGCTTGCCGAACGCGGCGTGAACGACGGTCTCGAACGTATCTGGATCACTCCTGCGCCCAAGGCCCGCATCGAATACGATCTCGATCACACCGGAGTCCACTTTCGGACGCGGATGGAAGCAGGTGCGCTTCACAGTGAAAAGCCTGCGTACCTGGGCGTGGTACCGCGTGACCACCGACAGACCCGAGTAGTCCTTCTCACCGGGCTCGGACGCTATTCGCGCGCCCACTTCTGACTGAATCATTAGCAGGCACCGCGTGACGAGATCCCGCTCGTCTGTGAGTCGGCGGACGAGTGGGCTCGTGATGTTGTAAGGGATGTTGCCCACAACCACAAGCCCGTTGACACCGTAGCTCTTCGCTACGCCCGCGAAGTCGAGGTCCAGAATATCGCCGACAACGAGCGTTATGTCCTCACGTTCGCCGTACTCGGCCCTGAAGGCGCCGGCTATGCCCCCGTCAATCTCCACTGCAACCACATGTCGGGCCGCCTGAGCAAGCCCAAATGTCAATGCGCCGAACCCGGGACCGATCTCTATCACCACGTCGTCGGGCGAAAGCCCCGCCGCGGACACGACCTTCCTCGTCACGTTCGCGTCGGACAAGAAATTCTGACCCCTCTGTCTGGACGGCGCCAGCCCGTACTTTCCCAGCATCACCGACGGCGGCGTGGGATCCTCAGCGCCCCGCTTGTCCGACCGGCTGCCCGGCCCGCCGCAGTCGTCATGGCCCATCAACGTACCCTCAGCGGAACGCCCAGATCGCGGGCCACTCCTCGCGCGGCCTCGATGTCGATCTCGGGAATGTCAACAACACTGACGCTCACATCCAGGCCGGCCTTCACGCTCTCACGCACGAAGGCCAGTACGTGCTCGTAGGCGGCAACACCAAAGCGCGAGCCGCAAACGCGGTTGTAGGTCTCGGCGTCCTGGGCATTCAGACTCACAGACACGGCGTCGACGACGTCAGCCAGCTCTGGCACGATGTTCCTGTTCCAGATGATGTTGCCCTGGCCGTTGGTGTCCACCCGGACGCGCGCGCCCTGCGCTTTCAACCTCCGTCCCACCTCCAGAAGGACATCCAGTCTCATCGTGGGCTCGCCGTACCCGCAGAACACCATCTCGCGATACCGACCTGCGTCGCCGATGGCCGCCATCGTCTCGTCAACGGTTGGTTCAGTTCTGAGCTTGAGGTTGTAGCCCCACAGTGTGTCGGTCTGATTCCGTATGCAGAAGCTGCAGTTGTTGGTGCACTGATTGGTGATATTAAGATAGAGATTACCCCACATCTCGTACGCAATCGACGGCTCGGCCGTGGGCGGGAGGCCGAAAAGCCGCGTGCTGTTTCCGGTCGTCGCACGCGCCAGATCCTCGACCGACATGCCTCGGATCTTGGCTATCCGCTCGGCCACGAGCGTGACGTAGGAAGGTTCGTTGCGGCCGCCGCGGTGGGGCTCCGGTGTCAACCAGGGTGCGTCCGTTTCGAGAAGGAGCCGGTCGAGCGGAACCGCCTCTGCCACTCGGGCCAGCCGGCCTCTCGCGGAGTACGTGACCGGGCCCCCTATTCCGATGTGGAAGCCGAGTTCCACGACACGCTCTGCGTACGCGGCGTCGCCGGGGAAACAGTGCATCACGCCGCCGACCTCGCTCGCTCCCTCGTCCTCGAGGATAGCCAGACAATCGTCGAGCGCGTCCCTGTTGTGAACGATGAGTGGAAGCAGAAGCTCCCGGGCAAGGCGTATCTGTCTGCGAAACGCCCACTTCTGGTCGTCCCTCGGCGAGAGGTCGCGGTAGTAGTCAAGTCCGGTCTCACCGACGGCTACGACTTCTGAATGCGACGCAAGTTCGGACAGCTGCGCCAGGAGGTCGTCAGTAAGGTCGGACGCGCTGTGGGGGTGGAGACCCACCGACGCCCGCATGAACTCGTGTTCCTCCGCGAGTTCGATGGACGCGCGGCTGGTCGCAAGATCGAAGCCCACGTTGACCATGAACGCGACTCCGGCGCCCCGGGCCCTTGCGATGACTTCCGGCCTGTCCTTGCGGTAGGCCTTGAGATTGAGGTGGACGTGCGTGTCCGTCAGAAGTGGAGACCCAGGCTCGCTGTCGGCGCCGCTACGTTCGCTCTGCGACACTAGCTGACCCTGGTTCCCGGAGGTAGCTCCTTGTCGGGACCGACAAGGGAGATACCGCCGTCCCCAACGGCCGCGAGCAGCATGGCCTGGGATTCGATTCCGCGTATCTTGGCGGGTTCGAGGTTCGCCACGACGACGATCGTCTTACCGATCAGCTCTTCGGCAGCGTAGCCTTCCGCTATCCCGGCGACCATCTGCCGCTGATCCCCGTCACCAAGGTCAACGGTCATGCGGATGAGCTTGGTCGTTCCCTCCACCTTCGCGGCATCGATGATGCGCGCCAGTCTGAGGTCCAGCTCCTTGAGCCTATCAAAGGACAGCATTCTCTGGTCGCCCTCCTTCTCGGTGGCTTCGGTTTCTGCGATGTCCGTCTTCGGGGTGCCTGTCGTGGCGGCTCCCGCGCCTGATGTTTGCGCGCCGGCCGCCGCTTCGCCGCCCCCCGTGATATCAAACTTGAGCGCCAGTTCCTCGTCGGAGTACTTCGGGAAGACCGCCGCGGGTTTCTGTACCTCGATCCTGTCCGGCCAGCCGGCGCCCCACTGCAGGAGGTTGTCGAGCGTGACCTCCCCGGGAGTCAGCGTGAGCCCGAGCGACTCCAGTATCTCCTCGCTCTTGCTCGGGATGACCGGCCACGCGAGTACCGCGACCTGCCGTATCGCCTCAAGCACCGAGAAGAGAACACCGGGGATGCGCTCGGGGTTTTCCTTCGCCAGAACCCACGGCTTCTCTTCCTCTATGAACGCGTTCGCTCTTCTCACCAGTTCCCAGATGGCCGCCAGCGCCGCCTGCGGCGCGTAGCCGTCCATCGCCGCGACCACCGCCGCGCGTGTCGTCTCAGAAAGCGCGGCGAGTCCGCCGGCCGTTGCCGCATCTCGGGCCGCCGCGCCCTCGATCGTCCCGCCGAGGAACTTCCCCACCATGGCGGTCGCCCTGGACACGAGGTTTCCGAGGTCGTTCGCCAGTTCGGAATCGTAGCGCGTGCGGAAGTGCTCCCACGTAAAGTCCACGTCGCGCCCATAGGTGCCTTCCCGCATAAGGAAGTACCTGAGAGCCGAGGGACCGAAGACGTCCGCCGCCTCCAGCGGGTCCACAACTACGCCGCGGCTCTTCGAGAGCTTCTGCCCTTTGAAGTAGACGAAGCCATGTCCATAGATGGTCTTGGGGAGCGGGATGCCCGCGCTCATCAACATCGCGGGCCATATGACGCAGTGGAAGCGCGTGACGTCCTTCCCTATCACGTGCACGTCCGCCGGCCACCACTTCCCGAACCGCTCATCGTCGTACCCGTAGCCGGCGCCGGTGGCGTAGTTCGTCAGCGCATCCACCCACACGTATATGACCTGAGACTCGTCCATCGGAAACGGGACGCCCCAGTCCGTGCCCGCGCGCGTAACACAGGTATCCTCGAGCCCGCCCTTTATCAACTGGACGATCTCGTTCCGTCGCGACGAAGGCAGGATGAACTCCGGGTTCCGTTCGATGTGCTCGAGAAGCCGGTCAGCATAGCTCGAGAGCCGGAAGAAGTAGTTCTCCTCCTTGATCCACGCGGGTTTAGTGCCGTGCGTCGGGCAGTTGCCGTCTACAAGATCCTTCTCCTGAAGGAACGCCTCGCAGGACTCGCAGTAGTGCCCCTCATAGTGCCCCTTGTAGATGTCACCCTTGATGGCTTCAAAGAGCTTCTTCAGACCGACGACGTGGTCGCGCTCGGTCGTCCTGATGAACCGGTCGAACCTGATCTCGAGCTTCTCCCACACCCGCCGGAATACGGTCTCCATCTCATCGCAGTACGCGAGCGGGTCTGTACCCTTCGCTTTCGCTGAGCGAAGCACGTTCAGGCTGTGCTCGTCCGAGCCCATCTGGAAGTAGACGTCGTCCCCCATGAGTCGCCGAAAACGGGCGAACACGTCCGCCGAGATCTTCTCGTACGCAGTCCCGATGTGCGGCGGACTGTTGACGTAATCTATGGCCGTGGTGATGTAGTACTTACCCGGCATTCTTCCCCTCTTTGCCTTTGCGCTCGCGCTGCGGGACCCGATCTTTCAGCTTCGTCTCGATGCCCGCACCTTCGATCTCGCCCCAGTAGTCGTCCAGGGCCGCCTGCGTTTCCTCGATGCCGACGTCGGTGATGCGCCCTCTCTTGAAGTCCTCGATCGTCACGGTCGTGGCCGCCCCCTCTTTGTCGGAGAGAGTCACGCGCCCGCGGAAGATGTCGACGGCGACAACCTTGCCCTTACCTCTGCCCTCGCCCATCTCGATCCTGGTCCCCAGCTTCGGGTACTCCCTGCTTGCTTCCTTGTAGAAGTCCCTCTCGTACCTGAGACAGCACATCAGCCTGCCGCAGCCGCCAGAGATTTTCGGAGACCCCGGTGCGAGGTGCTGTTCCTTTACCATCTTGAGCGTCACGGGATCGAAGTCGTTGATGACGCCTCGACAGCAGTAGTAGCGCCCGCAGCGACCGTACCCGCCGAGCCGGCGGGCCTCGTCACGGACACCGATCTGACGCATCTCGATTCGCGATTTGAAGATGGAAGCTAAATCGCGCACGAGCTTTCTGAAGTCGACCCGTCGGTCCGACGTGAAGTAGAAACGGATCTTGTTCGAGTCGAACTGCCACTCGACGTCGACCAGCTTCATCGGCAGGCCCTGCTTGGCGATGCACTGCTGGCAGGTTCTGTGCGCCTCCGTCTCCTTCTCACGCAGGGATCGCATTGTCGCGATGTCCTTGCTTGTTGCGCGACGCAGCATGGGTCCCTGGATCCCCTTCGACCTCACCTTCTGACTCACCTTACTGCCTTCGCGGATTACCTCCCCGATGTCGTGACCGCGCTCGATATCAACCACGGCGAAGTCACCGATCCGGAAGGGTATGTTCCTCGGGTTCGCGAAGAGCGCCTTCCTGCCCCCCTTGAACTCCACCTCGAAGGAGTCGGGCGTCGTGCCCAGTAGCTCCTCAGGCTGCATGTCTGACACCCCTCTTCGTTGCTGTTTCCTTGCGCGCGACCGCCACGTCCAGAAGGACGGATGTGAAAACGATGGTGGCGTTCGAGTACCGTTCGATAGCCCGTCGCGCGTCGTCTATTTTGTCGATCAGACGTCCAAGCGTCTCTACGTCCATCGCGTCGGCAGCAGCTTTCAGCTCTGCCAGGTGCTGCGAGTAGAGCAGGTGCGGCGTGGCCGCGTCTGCGCCCATCTCCGAGAGCTTCAGGACGTCGCGATACCACAACAACATCAGGTCCAGAAAACGCTGCTGTTCCGAGCGACCCAGTCGAAAGGCGAGTGCCGTCGCCTCGTTGACGAGGGACGCAACGTCTTTCGTTCGCCCACCCGCCATCAGGTCGGCGACGCGCTTGAGCTCGACCTGCGGCCCCTGCCTGTTGGTCCTTACCGCCCTGCCGGCGCTGCCCTGGGCAAGCGCGGCGGCGGCCCTGGCGCTGGCCTTGTCGAACCCAAGTCTCGGGTCCGCGAGCAGTACCTCCTCGATCGTGCCTCTCCCGAGGCCGGCGAACGGTATCTTCTGACAGCGCGAGATGACGGTCGCCGGCAGCGCGTTCGGCCTCGAGGTCGTCAGGATGATGACGGTCTTGTCCGGAGGCTCCTCCAGTGTTTTGAGCAGCGTGTTGGCGGCCTCCGTTGTCATCATGTCAGCATCGGCCAGCACAAAAACCTTCCAGGGACCAATGTAGGGCCGCTGATTGGCCTTCGCCACCACCTCCGAGAGGACGGTCTCCACGGAGATTATCGCGGTCTTCCGCCCGAAATCCTGTTCGCGATAGCCGCCGCTTGCGTGGCCCGAGAGAAGCGCGCTCCTCTCGGCGGGCTTGAGCGTGGTGGGCACCGGGAAGATGAGATGGATATCCGGATGGGAAAGCCCCTGAGCCATCTTGCAGCTCGCGCACGTGCCGCAGCCCGAGAGTCCTTCCTCCTCGCAGTTCAGCGCCTGCGCGAACGCGAGGGCGGTGGTCTCCTTCCCGACGCCGTCCGGGCCCCCGAACAAATAGGCGTGCGAGAGTCTCTCTGACTCGAAGGCGGCCGTGAGGAGACCGATGGCCTTGTCCTGCCCCTTGATTCGCGCAAGGCTCATCGTTTCTCCAGGAATCGCTCCGCCGGAGGGCTCCCTTGCCCCGCGGCTTCGCCCTGTGGCCCAAGTGGACCCATCTGCCCAATCCACGGAAAGCCCCGGGAGGACGTCACCAAGCCGAACTGCCCACCCGAAGCTAACTTACGATTTTATGCGGCATACGGAGCGACCGTCAAGCCGATTCGGCCAACCGCCTCGCAATGGCCGTCGCCAGGCGCACTGCCGCGATCATACTCCCCGAATCCGCCTCTCCTCGCCCGGCGATCCCGAAAGCCGTCCCGTGATCGACAGACGTGCGGACGACCGGGAGGCCGAGGGTCAGGTTTACGGATCGTCCGAAACCCCAGAGCTTCGCCGCGACGGTGCCCTGGTCATGGTACATCGCCAGGATGGCATCGTACAGGGACCCCGGGCCGCCGGAATCGCGGTCGCCGTGACCGACGAAGATCGAGTCGGCGGAGTAGGGTCCCGAGGCGTCTATGCCGGCCTCCCGCGCTCTGGCTATCGCAGGTGCGATGACTCGCTCTTCCTCGTCGCCGAACCTCCCATCCTCTCCCGCGTGCGGGTTGAGCCCCGTCACCGCTATCCTTGGGGAGCGGACGCCCAACCACGACCTGAGGCCACCGGCAAGCACATCGAGCTTCCCGGCGACAAGATCCGTGGTAAGCGCCGCCGACACTTCCGACAGGGGAAGATGGGTAGTTGCGAGAGCCACGCGGCGCTCCCCTTGCACGAAGGTCATGACGAAGTCCGCGGCGCCCGTGAGATCGGCCAGGAACTCCGTGTGCCCGGGGAAGGCGACACCAGTAGCGGCGATCGCCGCCTTTGAGACCGGCGCGGTCACCATCGCGTCCACCTCACCGGACATGCAGAGGCGAGCGGCCACTTCGATCGACGCGAGGGCGGCTCGGGCGCCGTCGGCCGTCGGGCGTCCGGCGTCCACGGTGCCGGCGGAGACACCAACGTCCACAACACTGGCAGGGAGAGGAACAGATAGCCGGCGCGCCCATTGCTCGAGAGCGGCGGGGTCTGCCGCAATAGCGAGGTCGCAGTCGCGCGTGGTCGAGGCGTCGGCGAGCACCTTGAGCGCTATCTCGGGCCCGACGCCGGCCGGATCGCCCATCGTGAGCACGAGACGCGGCCGGACAGTCGCGTTCCCGCCGCCCGCGGATGCGCTCCCAGTGCTATGTGAAACTGAGAGGGCCAGCCGTGGCTGGCCCTTAAGCGTCCGACGTGTGTACATCCTCAATGACCTCATAGAGAGTGCGGGCCTTCTCCTTGCTCACATTGCCCGCGGGGACCGCGAGCACTCTCACGCGGAGAGTCCGGTCCCGCAGGTTGACGGTGAGTTCGTCACCCGCGCTGACCACAGTTCCAGCCTTGGCGTTCTTCCCGAGTATCGAGACGCGCCCGGCATCGCAGGCCCACTTCGCCACGCTGCGCTGTTTGATCAACCTGGACAGCTTCAGGAATCGGTCGAGTCTCATTCCTCCGGTACCATACCAGTCCGGATATCCACGAATATCTCGCGGGACAACTGGTCGATCAGCTTCTCGTACGCCTCCTCGGCCTTGCGAGAGAAGATGTAGTCCTTGAGGTTCTCGCGCACCTCGTCCAGTGTCGCCGTCCGGGCATCCTCGTGTTCCAGGAGCTTGAGCACGTAGAAGCCGCTTTCTCCGACCGTGACGTCGGCCACCTCCCCTGGAGAGAGCTTCGTCACTACGTCCTTGAAGGACGGAGCGAGATTGTCGAGCGAGAACCACCCGAGAACCCCACCTTCCTCACGGGTTGCCGGGTCGTCGGAACGGAGCAAGGCTAGCTCGGCGAAATCCTCTCCGTCGAACACACGCTGCCTCAGGCTCTCCGCGGTGGCCCTAGCCCTGACCTCGTCCTCCGGGCCCGGTGCGACTCTCGCCAGGATGTGACGCGCGTGCACGTTCGTGTCGCTCTTCTCGAGGATCTCCACGATATGGAAGCCAAACCGTGTTGGGATTATTCCACTTACTTCGCCCTCTTCCATCGCGAAGACAGCGTCATCAAACTCGGGTACCATGGTGCCCCGCTCGAACGTCCCGAGGTCACCACCGGTCGCACCGTTGGTGTCGTCGGAATACTCGCGCGCGAGCTCTTCGAACGACCCACCGGACGCCAGCCGATCTGATACTTCTGTCATGCGATCGACTGCCGCCTGCTTGGCGTCCTGTGTGATCTTAGGGATGATCATTATCCCGCCAACAAGGAAGGCCTCCGGGACGTTCCCGACCTCCTCGGTGTGCTCGGCGTAGTAGCTCTCCACCTCACCCCACGTGACGTCTATGGTCCCGTGCACTTTGCTACGCACAACCCTTTCGGCCAGAAGGCGCCTCTCGATCTCCTTGGCGTAAAGGTGCTTGAGCTCCGTGAGCGTCAGTCCCTCCTGGGCCAGGGCGACGTCGAGCGCTTCCTCGGAACCGTGTCGTGCCACGAGCTCGGCCACACGGTTCTCCATCTCTTCCTCGAGTTCGCCTGGTCGAAGCCGCACCGTGTCCCGGTGCGCCATGGCCACGAGGAGCATCTCGTCGATCATCTCCCGCACTATTCCCGATCTGATGCGGGCCATGTCGTCCGGGGACAGCTCCGTCGCTCCCGCGCGCATCTGGTAGATGTAGAACTCCTCATCGATCTCGCTCTCGAGGATGATCTCGTTTCCCACGACAATAGCTATGCCGTCGACGAGCTGTCTTGTGATCTCGTTCTCCGCTGGCTCGGTCTCGTCCTGTGCAAATACGGGAGAGACGAACGCCAGCAGCAGAAGCGCCACCACACCGGCGGCCAGAGCGTCTGTGTTCTTTATCAAAGCCATCCCCTGTCTCCATGTCTTCCTAGAGAGCCACAACCTAGGGAGCCACAACACTGGTTGTCTCTGTCGGCGCCTCTTCATAAGCATCGCTGTCACTCAGTATTCGCGCGCGCGCCTCGTCGCGAAGAAGCGCGGTGTCGATGATCACGGTCGCACGCTCTTCCAGCTCGGTGAACCAGTCGTCGAACGCCGTGCGTCGCCGCTGTGAGGTGAGAAAGTTCATCACGGCGGCCTGCTTCGAGTCGAACGACGGTTGACCCGCTCCCGGGTGACGGTCGAGCACCTTGATGATGTGGTACCCGTAGCTGCTTGCTATGACGTCTCCCACATCGCCGACCTTCAGTTCGAACGCGGCCTCCTCAAGCTCGTGGACCATCTCTCCGCGTCTCATGTAGCCGAGATCCCCGCCCTGCGACGCCGTCTGGTCTATCGACACGCTGGCCGCGATGTTCTCAAACGGCGCACCGGCACGTATATCCGCGAGCGCGCGTGTGGCCTCCGGTCTGCTCCGCACGAGAATGTGCGCCAGGCGCACCTGGATCGAGTAGTCGGACCTGTGTTCCTGGAAGTAGTCCATGGCCTCTTCTTCGGTCACCTCGGGGATGTCCTCCACGAAGCCACGGATGCACTCCTCAGCGACGATCTCGCGCTCGATCTCCATGAGCCTGCGGCGCAGGTCAGGGTCGTCGCCAAAACCACGACGGAGCCCCTCTCTGTAGAAGAGCTCCGTCTTGACCCATGTCTTCAGCGCCTCTTCCTGATCGTCGAGGCTCATTACCGCGAGCAGCTGCTCCGGGACCGACGCGTAGAACTCGTCGGCAGTCAGGGTCGAGCTGTCGACCCTGGCTATCGCCTTGGACGTGTCATCACGACCGCAGCCGGCAGCTAGGCCCGCGGCGACACACAGCACTGCAAAGAGAGCGGCTCGTCTCACCTGACACCTCAACTCGTCAATCCCCGGGACGGACCGTCCGCCCCTGAAATCGATCTAGTTCAGTTTCACGTTGACCGACTCGCTGCCGCCCGACTCGCTGTTCGTCTTCTCCTTCAGAACCTCTGCCGGATCGTTGATGTACTGGAAATTCTCTTCGATGAATTCAATGGTGACGTTGTTCCGCGCGTTGTCTAGCAACGCGGTCAGAAGAGCCTCTCTCTTCGTCGAGATGACCGACTGCTTCACCACGCCCGCCACCTCGTCGAACGTCAGATCCCGGGCCGGATACGTCGCGAGCACCTTCACAAGCGCGTATCCACCCGGCGCACGCACCGGCTCACTGATCTCACCTATTTCGAGGTCGAACACCACACCCTGCAGGTAGTCGAGGCGCCTCTCGCCCACGTGGTATCCCGGTATCACGCCGTCCTTCGCCTTGCTCCACTCGTCGGTCGAGTGCGTCTTCACCATGTTGACGAACGTCGCCTCTCCCGACCCCACGCGCTGGAGAATGCGGTTCGCCTGCGCCTCCGTCGACACGATGAGCTGCTGAACGTCCACGGCGGCGGGCTCCACGAAGCTCTCACGATTTGACCTGTAGTAGTCGCGGATCTCCTGGCCGGTCGGCTCCTCGACGTTCTGTATGACCTCCTGATCGTACGTGATGTCGATGACGAACTCCTCGCTCCGCTGCTGGAGATAGTCCTTCATCTCTTCGCTGTCGCGGTAGCCACCCTCCACGATCTTCGCGGCGATACTCTCACGCTGGATCGTGCGCTTTATGAAGCCCTCGATCCGCGTGCGGTCGCCCGTCTTGATGGTCTCGATGCCGGGCAGTGCCTCGCACATCTGCTGGAAGTCCGCGAGGGTCACGATCTTCTCGTCACCGAAGATGTTGTAGGTGGCGAGCACCATGCTCCCCTCTTCCTCGGTGAACTCGGGGATGACCGCGATGCGAGCGCGCGATATGCTCTCCTCGCTGGTCGCAGCCTCGGTCTCCGGGACGGCCTCGAACGCGGCCTCGTCGATCCTCGTTCCACAGAGGTCTATCGCGTCATCCGAGAAAATGGCGTTCGCCGACTCGTTCCACTCGTTGAAGATGTAGTACTCGAGCATGTTCTTGTTGAAGTTACGCGCCTCCGCGGTAATGCCGGTGAGATGAGACCCCTCGAGGGGTTGCAGATTCGGCGCATCCTTCCGGGACAGGATCTTGTAGATGAAGTAGGTGGAGCCAATCTGGTACATCGGCGTTATGTCATCCTTGTTGAGGTACCGCACTTCGACGCGCGTCAACGGGTGCAGATCCGTCCAGCTCGTCACCGGCATGCGCCCCTCATCCTGCACGGTTCCACCGATGGAGACCTCGACCGCGACGCGCCCGAAGTCTTCTCCACCCTCGGTCACGCGGCGGTAGGTCTCGTTGGCCGCGTCTTCGTCCATCGTGGTGATCTCTTGAAGCTGGTACAGATCGTCACGGACCTCGTAGTAATCCTCAACCTGCTCCGGCGTGACCTGCGCCGGACCCACGATGAGTTCGTATTTGAGCATCTCCTCGGCATTGGTGTTCTCGAAGTGCTCCATCGCACCCTCATACCTGTAGTCGTCCAGAACGCCCAGCTTGATGCCGTAGATGACGAGGATCTCCTTGCGGATAATATCCTCCATGAACTCCCGCTTTCCTTCGTCTCCTGGGACGTCCGGGATCATCTCGACAGGCACTCTCTCCAGTCGTTCATTAACGTAGCCGACTGTGACCTCGCGGGGCTCAACCACCCCGTCGATGTCGGTCAACCTGAGCGCGGGCTTGTCCTCCACGGACGAACACCCGGCGGCCATCGCGGCCACAACAACAAGGACGAAGAAGGCTGTGAACTTCCTCATCTGGAATTCTCCTTTCGTGTCACCGGGGCCGCCGGATGGAACCTGCGCCCCGTTCCTGGTCGGGAAGTGCTTCACCCCAGTAAAGGCGAAAAAGCCCGTAAACGGGCTCCGATACGTAACACTAGAGGTTATCAGAGTCAGCGAACTCCTTCAACACCTTTCTACCCAACCGCAGAGCCTCTCTCCTGCCCCGGGGCGACGCGAATCTCACCGTAAGCCCCGCCGTCGCGTCGAACTCCAGGGCCGTCTTACACGTCTTCAGGACCGCGCGCAGGCGACCCGGCTTCGGCTCAGAACCCGGCGCAAACTCCGCCTCCACGATCCCGCCCGTCAGACATATCCGCTTCACACCCGCGCTCTCACACACCACTCTCAGCGCCTGGACGTCCAGAAGCCCCCCAACCTCCGGCGGCAGCTTCCCGAATCTGTCGGAGAGCTCACTCGCCAGCGCGTCGACGGCGCCGAGGTCACCCGCGTCCCGGATCCTCTTATAGATGTCTATCTTCATGTCGTTGTCGGCGATGTAGGAATCTGGAATATATGCATCCACCTTGATGTCTATAGACGCTTCGTGTTTCTCAACGACTGCCTCTCCCTTCAGCTCCTTGACGGCCCTTCTCAGCAGCTTCGCGTAGAGATTGAACCCCACGGCCAGCATGTGACCGTGCTGTTCCGCACCCAGGATATTGCCGGCGCCCCTGATCTCAAGATCCCGCATCGCAAGCTTGTACCCGGACGAGAGGTCGGTGAACTCCTGGATAGCAGCGAGGCGGCGGCGCGCGATGGCTGTTATGCCGCGGTCGCGCGGTATCAGGAGATATGCGTAGGCCCGGTGGTTGGAGCGTCCCACGCGCCCGCGCAGCTGGTAGAGCTGGGCAAGCCCGAAGCGGTCCGCCCTGTTTATGATGATCGTATTGACGTTCGGTATGTCCAGACCGGACTCGATGATCATGCTGCAGACCAGGACGTCAATCTGCCCCTCGAGGAACTTCATCATCACGGTCTCGAGCTGTCGCTCCGCCATCTGCCCGTGCCCCACGTCGATTATGAACCCCGGGAGGAGCCCCCTGAGGTAGGTTGCCATGCCCTCGATCGTCTCCACACGGTTGTGCACGAAGTAGACCTGGCCGCCCCGGTCCATTTCACGGAGAACGGCCTCGACGATCAGGTCCGCGTCGAAGGCCGCGATCTCCGTCCGAACAGGGAGGCGGTCTCTCGGTGGCGTGTTGATGATCGACATGTCGCGGGCGCCGACCAGCGACATGTGAAGCGTGCGCGGTATCGGGGTCGCCGTCATCGTGATGACATCGACCGACTTACTCATCTTTCGGATGCTCTCTTTGTGCAGGACGCCGAACTGCTGCTCCTCATCCGTGACCAGAAGCCCGAGGTCGTGGAACTTGACGTCCTTTTGCACGAGCCGGTGTGTGCCGATGATGATGTCGACCTTGCCGTCGGCGACGCGCTCGAGGACCTGTTTCTGTTCCTTGGCCGTGCGGAACCTTGACAGAACGTCGATCTCGACCGGATAGTCGGCCAGGCGGTCACTGAACGTTGTGAGGTGTTGCTGCGCGAGAATCGTCGTGGGTACGAGCACGGCCACCTGCTTGCCGTCCATCACCGCCTTGAACGCCGCACGGATCGCGACCTCCGTCTTCCCGAACCCGACGTCCCCGCACACGAGCCTGTCCATGGGACGATCGGACTCCATGTCGCGCTTGATCTCTTCGGTCGCCCTCAGCTGGTCCTCGGTCTCCTCGTAGATGAACGAGGCCTCGAGCTCCTGCTGCCACACGACGTCCTTGCCGAACGCATGTCCGGGACGTGCCTTCCGCGACGCGTAAAGCCCGAGCAGCTCCCGGGCGAGCTCGGCCACGGCCTTCTTGGCTTTCGTCTTTGCCTTCGTCCACGCGGCGCCGCCGAGCTTGTTGAGGCGAGGTTTGACGCCTTCCTTCCCGACGTACTTCTGGAGGCGGTCGATCTCATCGGACGGAACGTAGAGCTTCCCGCCCTCCGCGTAGTCGACCACGACGCAGTCGATCAGCCTTCCGTCTGCCTCGACGCGCGTCATACTCACGTACTCGCCGACGCCGTGGTTGATGTGCACCACGTAGTCGCCCTGGGCCAGCGCCTCGAAGCTCGATATGGGCGCTCCGCCGCGGAACTTCCGGCGCCTGCGCCTCCGGTATCTATCGAAAATATCGTGGTCCGTGTAGACGACCAGGCCGGCGTCCGGAAGCGCGAAGCCCTTTTCGAGGCTCCCAACCTCAAGAGCGACGTCGGTCGAGGCCTCTCCGAGGAGCTCGGACAGGCGCATGGCCTGTCCCTTGTTGTCACACATGATGAGAACGCGGTTGTCCCGCGCGAGCTCTCTCAGGCGCGTCCTGAGCAGCTCAAGATCGGAACCGAACGACTCCTGCAACCTGGTCTCGACCGTCCAGCGCTCGTGACCGTCGAGGTGCGCCGGCGCAACGAGCCCGGAACTGATGATCGGTCTCCTGCCCATCCTCTCCATGAGCCTGTCGAACGGAACGAGGAGCGATTCCGGCTCGCACAGCGGCGCCTGCTCCCTCTTCGCGAGGTATATCTCCGCCGCCTCCAGGGAGAGCAGACCGGCGCGATCCCAGACCTCATCCGAACGAACGATGAACACACCCGCCGTAGCGGGCAGGTGATCGATGAGCGTCTCCGTGTCCTTGTTGATGGCGGGCAGGTACTGCTCGACGCCGTCGAAGTAGAACCGCGACTCCAGTCCGTTCAGCAGGTGATCCCTGTCCTCGGAGTCGCTCGGGTGGGCTTCGCGCAGGCGCTGCGCGATCTCACCGGTGCCCTCACTCGTCAGGACGACCTCACGCCTCGGAAGCACGGACGCCTCGTCGAGTCCCCGGATGGAGCGCTGAGTGTAGACGTTGAACTGCCGGATGGATTCTATGCGGTCGCCGTCGAGTTCGACTCTCAGCGGGTCATCGTATCCGAAAGGAAGCAGGTCGACGATGCCTCCGCGGACGCTGAAATCCCCGGAATCCTCAACCAGTCTGACGCGCTTGTAGCCGCGGTCGATGAGCGACCGGGAGAACGCTTGTAGATCGAGCGTCGCTCCAACGGATAGCTTGTGCGTGACGTCGACCAGCAGGCGTTTGGAGAGCGTCGTCTGCATGACGGCCTTCGGCGTGGTGACGATAACGAGGGGCTCCCCGGCCGCCAGGCGCGAGAGCGTCAGCAGCCTCGACTCCGTGATGCTCGCGAGGGGGGAACGCCGCTCGTAGGGAAGGGTCTCCCACTCACTGAAGAGCTGGACCCCCTCCTCGCCGAGGAACGTGCCAAGGTCGTCACAGAGGTGCTCCGCGTCCGAGAAGGTCGGGGCTATCACCACCCAGACGCGCGGCAGCTCGGTCGCCAGCACCGCCGCGAGGAGCGACTTCGAGGAGCCGAGCAGGCCGCTCACCCATAGCCTGCGCCGGCCACCCCTGATACTCTCGGCGATGTCACGGAACGCTGCCGTGTCGCGCGCTATGTCGACGATCCTGCGTCCGGGCATGTAGTCGTCCTTATGCTAGAACCAATGCGGGTGGGCCGGGGGCCCCGCCGGCCTATCCGAATCGGGGTCGGGCCAGGAACATCTCCACGGCCAGAAGCGCGAGCGCGACGTAGAGAAACGCGCGCCAGAGTTCTCGCCCGTACCTCGCCCGCAGCACTTCCTCCCCGAGCCGCGCGCCGGGCTCTATGAACGTGCTGGGGAGCGGCGACAGAAACTCCACGACCTCGCTCCGCTCGGCCGGGGCGAGGTCGGATTCAAGCGGGTCCACGTTGACGGCCCCGAGCGCCACCGTCCGTCCGTCCGCGTGGAAGCGGTAAATCCCGGGTTCCGGGGCGCGCTCCACGACCGTGGAGGGAGCGCCCGTCGTCCTGAGTTCGGTCGTCAGTGTGCGCCCCGAAGGCAGATCCACCTCCACGCGTCCGACCGAGGATCCACCGAGCCCTGCTATGAGATCCTCACCGACGGTGACAGACCCGGGACGCGAGCTTGTCCGGGACAGCCGCTCGACCAGCCGGTGCATGAGTGGCACGATGAACCCGCTTCGCGGCAGGTCGCTCCAGGAGGAATCGATGCCGGTCATCAGTGTGGCGACCTCGCCTCGGGGCAGCGCCGGGTGCACACCGCTGCCCGACGTTCCGCCGCCGGCGACTGCACGGTTGAGGACGAGCGCCGAACCAATACCCGGCAGCTCCAGGATCTCCTCGACCTCGGTCGCGCTCACATCGAAGGCGCGCCGCACCGCTATGTCGTCGATCAGACGCTCGCCGAACACGAGCCCCTCAAGCAGCGGATGCCCCTGCAGAGCGGGCGCCAGCCGCACACCCTCCGGGCGTTCCATTGGCACCCTGATCTCGATTCCCGTGAGTTCCGAAAGCGCTCCTTTGTTCCAAAAGCGGATGTCCGTTCGGTTCCCGAACACGATGAAGACGCCACCGCCGTCATCGACGTGTCGTCGCAGCCACCGCTCGGCGCCGTCGTCCAGTCTTCCCACATCGGCCAGGATGACCACCGGGAATCTGTCGTCGTCCTGGCGCGACACCGCATTCAGCGCTATCACGGAGACCGAGAACCTGTTGCTCTCGGTCGTCGGGTCCAGCGCCCGTTCAATGTAGTCGGCGTCATCGAGTCCCTGAGCGAGATCGGGCCGGACCACAAGAACCTCCGTCAGCCGTGCTGCCGGGATCACGAAGTAGAACCTGTTGTCGACGTCGAGTGCATCGGGTGGTAATTCGACCCAACCCTCGTGCCATTCGGACTCGTCGACCGTCACTGCGAAGCGCGCGACCGCTGACCCTCCGCGCTCGACGTCGATGCCCGCCTGTCCCGCCTGCTCCCCGTCGATGAAGAGCTTCACCAGAATCTCGCCGCTCCGCCGGCCGTAGTTGGACACACGCGCGCTGACAGAGTACAGACCCGCCGTGCCGCCGTACTTCCGCTCGATGACGGCGGATGAGAGCCCAAGGTTCGCGGTGGGACCGTCGAAGGATAGTAGATACGCACGAGGGCCATCGTCGCTTCCAGGGACCTCGCTCTCCGCGGCCTCCATCGTCTCAGGCGAGCGCACGCCGACGCGACGCGCCCAGCCGGTCCGCTGCAGGTCACCCAACACGTAGAGCTCGCAATTGAGATTCCTGGATCGGTCGAGCAGGCCGAGCGCGAGATCCACCGCCCCCGAGTAATCGGTTGCAGCGTCCCTCGTCCCCATCGCGTTCACGGCCTCCAGCAGGACATCCGGACTGAATGTGCCCTCGCCGAGCACGGCGCGGGTCGGGTCGCCCGCCGCCACAAGGAACGCCTGGTCTCCGTCGTCGAGAAGGCCCGCGATCTCTGACGCGGCTGCCCGTGCGTCCGCGAAGAGGTCGCCGCCATCCGCCGCTCTCGTCATGCTCGCGCTGTCGTCGATGACAATGGCCACCGAGGTTCTGGCGTGCGCGCCAGCGCCGCCGGCGAGTGGCCCTTTGAGCGTGGGGCGGGCGAGCGCCAGCGCCGCCGCCAGTATGATGAGGCTCCGGACGATGAGCAGCAGGATCTGTCTGAGACGCACGCGTCTGATCCGCTTCCGCTCGAGCTCCTTGAGGAACCGAAGCGAGCTGAAATCGACCGTGGCGACGCGCCGGCGACTGATGAGATGGATCAGAAGCGGCAAGAGCGCCGCCAATGCCGCGAAGAGAAACGCGCCGTTCAGGAAGGTGAAATTCACAGACTCTCCTTGCGTGTCCGTGCGAGCGCTACCCGAGCCTCTTGCGCTTCTCCAGATACGAGAATAGCGCGCGATCGTACGGCGTCGATGTCAGGATAGGCACGTAGTCGATCCTGCTCTCGCCGCACTCTCGCCTCAGCGTTGCCTTCCAGCGTTCCACCGCGTCCACGTAGTCGCCCCGGATGGCGAACGGCTCCGTGGTCATAAGCTCGCCCGTTTCCATGTCGCGGAACGTCGCGTCCGCCTCGAACTGGAACTCTGCTTCCTTGGGATCGAGCACGTGGAAGACGATGACCTCGTGCTTCAGATGCCGGAAGTGCTTGAGTCCGGGGATTACGCGCTCGGGGTCGTCGAGCAGATCGGATATCAGGATCACGAGCCCGCGCCTCTTCACGCGCAGAGCCAGCTCGTGAAGTACGACACCGATGTCGGTCTCGGCAGAGGCCTCCGCCCGGTCGAGTTCCGCCAGCAGCAAGTGCAGCTGTCGTGGGCTCGATCTGGGAGCGATGAACTCGCGAACGGCGGAATCGAAGACCATGAGTCCGACGGAATCCTGCTGCTTGAGCATGAGGTAGATGAGCGCTGCCGAAAGATAGCGCGAGTACTCGAGTTTCGTGATGCCTTCGGAGCCGTACTCCATCGACCTGCTGGCGTCCAACAGGATGTAGCCCCGGAGGTTGGTCTCTTCCTCGTACTCCTTGATGTAGAGCCGGTCGGTCTTCCCGTAGACCTTCCAGTCGATGTGCTTGAGCGGGTCCCCGGGCATGTACTGACGATGCTCGGCGAACTCGACGCTGAAGCCCTTGTATGGACTCCGGTGCATACCCGTGACGAAGCCCTCAACGACGAGGCGCGCGCGCAGCTCCATCGTCGCGAGCTTCGACACGACAACGGGATCGAGGAATCGTCTGTAGGACTCGTCGGGCATCGTTGGTCTCCAGCGGGGTGCTTCTCCGGTCAGCGTTTGCCGCCGGCAGAACGTGCCCCGCGGTGCTCAGACACACGGCGCGGCGTTCACCGCGCCTGAACTCGCCCGCAGGGCACGCCCTGCCGGCCACGTACAGTTAGCCGGCGTCCTTCACCAGCCGATCGACGATGTCCGACGCGGACACGCCGTCGGCCTCGGCATTGAAGTTCGTGACGATGCGGTGACGCAGGACCGGCGGCGCGACCGCGTTGACGTCCTCGGTCTCGGGCGCGAACTTGCCCCGGAGGATCGCGCGGGTCTTGGCGCCCAGCACCAGATACTGCGACGCGCGCGGGCCGGCGCCCCAGCTGACCCAGTTCCGGATGTAGTCGGGCGAGCCGTCGGTCGGACGCGTACTCCGCGCAAGACGAATGGCATAGGCGAGAACGTGGTCCGGCACGGGCACCCTGCGCACAAGCTTCTGGAGCTTGATGATATCGTCACCGGTCAGGATGGTCTTGAGGTCGGGCACGTAGGCGCTCGTGGTCGACTCGACGATCTCCCGCTCTTCCTCCTCGCTCGGGTAGTCCACGTGGATGCTGAACATGAAGCGGTCGAGTTGCGCCTCTGGAAGCGGGTACGTTCCTTCGAGCTCGATGGGGTTCTGCGTGGCCAGCACGAAAAACGGCAGGTCGAGCGGGTACGTGTTCCCTCCTGCCGTCACTTCCTTTTCCTGCATGGCTTGCAGCAGGGCGGCCTGGGTCTTGGGTGGAGTCCTGTTGATCTCATCGGCGAGCACGACGTTCGCAAACACCGGACCCTTGATGAACTTGAAGTTGCGGGCGTGGGTCGCGGGGTCTTCCTCGATGATGTCCGTCCCGGTGATGTCGGACGGCATGAGGTCGGGTGTGAACTGGATGCGCTTGAACTTGAGGTCTATGACGCCCGCGAGCGTGCTGACCATCAGTGTCTTCGCGAGACCCGGCACACCGATGAGCAGACAGTGCCCGTCCGCCAGTATGGCCATCAAGAGCTCGTCGATCACCCGGTTCTGCCCGACTATCGCCTTCCGCACCTCCCCAAGAATCGCGTCTCGCGCGCTTGCCAGCGCCTCGATAGCTTCCAGATCTCCCTTCCCCTCACGGGGCAGTCCGCCTTCTGAACTCATGGTCTTCCTCGTTTCCGGTGGGAGCAGTCGCAGCTCCCGGTTCCGTCGCAACGCGAATGGTATGGCATGAATGCACCTAGCCGCCGCGCCGGTCCCCTTGGAGGTCCCCGCGCCGCGGTTGTGCTGTTTGAGAATCCCGGACCACACGCATCCTAAGACACTTATGGTCCGGGTCAGTTTAGCAGGATATGCCTGTCTCGTTCAAGGGCCGCTCGGAAGCGGATTCGCCTGCGAGCTCCTCGGGTGTATGATTGGATGCAGGTTATCTGACTTCTACGCGCTGGAGGTGATTTGTGACCGCATTCTCCCACCGCACGCGCTCTGCTTTCGCCTCCATTCTGCTGGTGGTCGCTCTCGTCTGTGCAGGGGCTACCACCGGTGTGGCGCGCCCGCCCGAACCACCCGCCCAAGCCGGGCGTATCCCCCTGGCAATGGAGCAAGGTAGAGTCGCGGTCCCGAGCTGGGACTCACGGCCTTCGAGATCTGAGGGCGTGGCGGTGCACGGCCACGGACCGGACGAACTCCTACGCCGCACCCCTCCCGATTCCCTCATCACGGCCCTGATGGACTCCACGAGCCTGACCAGGATCGTCGGCACCATCCAGCGGCTTCAGGACTTCGGCAGCCGCTACGTGGTGGTCGATTCCTGCTGGGCGGCAGGCTACTGGATCCGGGACCGATTTGAGGAGTACGGCTACGCCGATGTGCGCCTTGACACCTTTCGAACGATGTCGTTCCAGGACAGCGTCCCCGCCATGAACGTCATCGCCATCAAGGAGGGGACGACGCGACCGTCCGAGTACGTTGTGCTGGGAGGACACTACGACTCTGTCAACGTGGAGAATTTCTACGACCCGTTCGCCGTTGCTCCCGGCGCCGACGACAACGCGACCGCCGTGGCCGCCGTGCTTGAGGCGGCCCGCCTGCTCAAGGACGTGCCCACCGACCGGAGCATCATGTTCGCCTGCTGGTCCGCAGAAGAGGTGGGGCTGTGGGGCAGCCGGCACTTCGTCGCCGAGGCGGTCGAGGAATCGCTCGACATCGTCGTCTATCTCAATATGGACTGCCTCGGGTACATCGAGCCACCACCCAGTGAGGCTCCGGTGATCGTCTTCACCGACTCCCTCTCGTTCGCCATCGCCGGATACATGCAGACACTGGCGCACGCCCACACGCAGTACGAGCTTCAAACCTGCGTCCGCCCCATTGGCGCGAGCGACCACACGAGCTTCTGGGAGGCCGGGTACAACGTCGTCGACATGGGCACAACTATCGCGTCGCCCTACCGTCACACCGCCGAGGACATCCTCGACAACCTGGATCCCGACTTCGCACGGGCGCTTGCCGCGGTGAACGTTGCCGCCACGGCCGCCGTCGCCGGTGTGACCGGAGAGGACGCCAACCTGCCGCCCGAAACCGTGCGCGTCGCCAACTGTGCGGCGTCCGCATCACCGGTCACCATGCGGCCGACGTTCGAATGGGACGGAGTGGACTTCGATGGGAGCGTGGCCCGGTATGAGTACGCGGTCGAATCCGACATCGACACCAGGGACGGGGCACGCCGCGACCGGCCGCTCGATTGGACGCCGCTGCCCGCGCACCAGACGTCGTTGACGCTCGAGGATCTGAGTGAGGGCGCACACGTGCTCCACGTCCGCGCGATCGACGACAGGGACGTCGCGGACCCATCACCCGTGGTTTATGTGTTCATCA
This sequence comes from Candidatus Eiseniibacteriota bacterium, assembly GCA_030595835.1. Taxonomy (GTDB): domain Bacteria; phylum Joyebacterota; class Joyebacteria; order Joyebacterales; family Joyebacteraceae; genus JALGZG01. The sequence goes on from JAUVLG010000005.1 coordinate 26,224, forward strand.
CGGACTCGTCGCTCAACCCTCTGCTCACCGTGGACCTGAACTTCCAGCCAGGGACACGGACGTTTGTCGGGCAATGCGCCGGAGACCGCACCCTTCCGGCCGTCGTCTATGAGAACGAGAGGCTTGTCTTCACGATCGTCGCCGATCCGTCCTCGTACTGCGGCTCGTCGGACTCGGTCGCGGTGGCCGTCGCGGACTCAGCGGCGTGGTCGGAATGGCACCGGTCACCGTACGAGTTCGTGCTGCGCCCCGGACCAGCGGACACGGTCGTGTTCCTGAAGACCCGCGATGAGAACGGCGCCGTCACCACCGGACGCGTGTCACTGCGCACCGTTCCCTCGCCCATGGACCGTCCCCTCCTGCGCGTGGACGACTGGTTTGTCAGCGAGGTTCCGGATGAAACCACACATGACGCGTTCTACAGCGATGTCCTCGCGGGTGAGAGCTGCGACGTCTGGGACCCGTTCGAGCACATCGAGAACTACGTGCCCACGCTGCCCCCGATGGAAGAGCTGGGTCGATACCGTACCGTGCTCTGGACACTGGACTGGCGAGGCGGGTTCCTCCGCCCGGTGCAAGCGGAAAGCAGTTATCACTACCTTGAGGGATTCGTGAGAGCGGGCGGGAACGTCATCCTGGAGGGGCAGTCCTCACTGTGGACGATGTGCGGCGCGGACCAGTACCTGTACGAAACCACCTACGAACCCGGCGACTTCATCTTCGACCACGTCGGACTCGACAGCCTGAGAAACGCCGGAGTGGGCGCGAACGCATCGTACCCTTCGGGGTACGGCTACGCGTTCCTGGGCGGGATCGCCACGGAGACCGGAGGCTTTCCCGACGTTCCGGTCGACACGCTGGGGAAGTGGGCCGACGGCTACCAGGCTTACGGCGGCCTTCCATACTGCGAGGTCGTGCGACCGCTCGAGCAGACACGAACGCTCTACCTCTTCGACTCGCACATCAATCCTGATTTGAGCGAGCGTCCGTGTGCCACGGTGCGGTACCCCGACGACGGGACCGGCACCTTCGCCTACTTCGGGTTCCCCCTCTACTACCTACAGACCGACCCCGCCAAGGAGATGCTGGGGCTGCTGCTCGACTCGATGGAGAGCTGGCAGGAGCCGGCCGCACTGTCCTCCTTCGTCTGGGAAGCGGCGCCGGACTCCGTCACGCTGTCTTGGTACCTGATGCCAGCCGGCGGTCCCCTGGGGTGCAGTCTCGAGCGGACGGCAGGCAACGGCTCCGACGAATACCACGCACTCAGCGACAGCCTCCTGCGACCAGGTGCCGACGGACGATACCGGTTCGTCGATGGATGGGTCGCGGCGTCAACGACATACTCGTACCGCCTCGTCGTCTCCGAGCAGTGGGGCGTGACCACGATGCACGGTCCGTGGGAGATCCAGACGCCCAGCTCGCGAGTCTCCCCGTGGCTGGAAGACCCCAGGCCTAATCCTTTCTCAGAGACACTCAGCCTCCACTACGGCGGCCCGGCGGATCACGGGCGGGTGTGGGTAGGCGTGTTCGATGTCGCAGGCAAGCTGGTAAGAGCGCTGCACGAGGGAACGGCCCGGACGAGCGAGTACCACGCTACCTGGGACGGGACCAATGAACACGGCGACGCCGTCGCCAGCGGTGTCTACTTCGTCCGCCTGTGTGTGGGGCCTGAGACGCTCGAACGCAAGGTAGTGCTCCTGAGATAACGCGGAGCGGTCGGGCTCGACCAGCCACCGGAAGTCGACCGTGGTCAATGGTTCCGCTTGGCCCGGCGGAGTTCTCGCGTCCCTCCGAATTGACCGTGCCCCCACCTGCTGGTATATTGGCGACTGACAGAACACCCGCTCGTCCGTGAACCATTGAAGCTTGGGAGACAACGTGACTCTGCTCGAGCAGATAGCCGAGACCGGAAGAGAGAAGAGCAAGGACTACCCCGACGAGCCGTTTCTCATCCGAGGACTCTGGCGCACCGATCTCCTGTTCCGGCCCAACCCGGAGGAGCGGACGTTCAACTACACGTACCTCCTGATACAGACCGTCGGCGAGGGCGCATGTTACTGTGCAACGATACCCGCGCTGACCGAGGGGTTCTCGCTTCTCGGCAAGGATTGCAGGAGTGTCCGACCGGAGTACCGATGTTTCCAGGTCGCCACGGCCGACGCGATGTTCTCCGCGTTCGAGAAACAGCCGGACGAGACCATGACCATGACCGGCTCCTCGGACGACAAGGCGCTGTGGCGAAGCCGCATAGTGGTCGACGAGGTCCTGAGACAGCTCGAGCTTGCCGGCGTGGACGACGGCTGCGTGGTCAATATCGGCGCCATAGGCAACATCATCAAGATGCTCACAGCGGAGGGCATTGAGGTCACCGGGACCGACGGAGACCCCACTCTTGTCGGAACCGAAATAGGCGGCGTGCCCATCGTCGACCAGGACAGGACGCTCGAATACATCGAGAAGTGCGACGTCGCCGTGATGACGGGTATGGTCATCTCCACCGACTCGCTGGAGGAGATCCTCGACGTGGCGAGAAGAAACGAGACGCGGCTCGTGATGTTCTGTGAAACGGGCGCGCACCTTTGTGAGGAGTACGTGAAGCTCGGCGTCGACTGCGCCATCGCCGAGTACTTCCCCTTCTACATATTCGGCGGCACCACGCGAATAGACGTCTTCAGGAAGAAGTAGCAATCAGACAGGAGGTAACACTCTGTTCAGGAATTTCACTGAGACCGACGGAGTCCTCGAGATGGGCGGCGTCGCGATCACGACCATCGTCGGCAAACACGGGACGCCGATGTACGTCTACGACGGCGACATGCTGTGTTCGCGCTACGACGCGCTGACGAGCGCGTTCCCATCCTTCGAGATCTTCTACTCGATGAAGGCGAACCCGTCGCTCGCCCTTGTGGGACTTCTGAGACAGATCGGCGCAGGGTCCGAGATCGCGTCCGGCGGCGAGCTCTTTCTCGCGAAGGAGCTAGGGCACGACCCGCTGGACATTGTGTTCGCGGGCCCGGGCAAGACCGACCGGGAGCTCGAGGACGCGATCATCTCTGGCATATATGCGATCAACGTCGAGTCACTGAGAGAACTTGAACGTGTCGGCCGCATCGCGAAGCTGATCGGCATCCCCGCGCGGGTGGCTCTCAGGATCAACACGACCGTCGGGCTATCCAAATCCGGCGGTGGATCGGCCGGCCCTCTACACGAGCGGATGGCCGGAGGCCCCAGCAAATTCGGTATCGACGAGGAGAAGCTGGACGCGCTGACGGAGCACTGGGACAAGCGCGCGGTCGAGATCGTGGGTATCCACGTCTACACGGCCAGCCAGATCCTGGATGCAGATGAGATCGTGGAGAACGCGCGGCGCACGGTGGCCGTCGCGGAGCACGTGGAGGGCATTATCGGTGAGCCGCTGGTGGCCATAGACTTCGGTGCTGGATTCGGCGTCCCCCACTACGAGGAGGAAGTACCCCTGGACCTGCCGGCGCTCGGCGCGAGTGTAGAGGATGTGTTCAAGCCGTTCTCCGAGCGCAAGAACATGAGGCTCCTTCTAGAGCTGGGCCGATACCTCGTGTCGGAATGCGGCGTCTTCGTCACGAGGGTCATTGAACTCAAGGAGTCCAGGGGAGAGCGCTTCGTTATTACCGACGGCGGGATCAACCAGTTCGTCCGCCCCGTGCTGATGAAGGTCAAACATGAGGCGCGTGTGATAAGCAGGCTGTGCACAGCGACGCCGACAGTAGCGAAGCTCTCGGGGCCTTTGTGCACGCCGATCGACATCACCAGCGAGCAGATCCAGGTCCCGGAAGACATCGCTCTTGATGACCTTGTCGGTATCTTCAACGCGGGCGCCTATGGATTCTCGATGAGCCCACAGCTCTTCCTGTCGCACCCCTCGCCCGTGGAGGTGCTGGTGCTGGATGGGGAGATCATTGAAACGCGAAGACGTGGGACGTATGAGGATTTCCTGTTGAAACAGAACCCTCTTCCCGGCTCAGTGTAGCCGGGTGAAGCGCGCGGTCTCCATGGCCGCCGCGCGATCTGGAGCAGAAACATGATGCGCAGAATCACGCCACTGGTTGCCGCGGCCACCGCCCTGGTTCTCCTCTCGGCCGGTTGCTCCGATGACATCATGTGCCCGGAGGTGGAACCAGTAGACACCACGCCCTATATCTCGGCACAGGTCGTGCAGAGCTCGGATGGCCCAGACGGGTCGACTCACGTGGAGATCGTCTGCACGGCCGATCCGCTGCCGTCGCTCCTCATCGCGTTCATCAACGGGCGCACGTTGCCCCTGGCAGAGCCTCAGGACGACCTGGGTCTTCTTGCCGTCCTTGATGACGACCTGGTGCTGTGGCAACCCGGAACCCTGTGCTCTCTCGAGGTGACCACGAACTACGGCTACGCAGTCGCGGCGGAGGTCGCGCCGGCCGCGGCCACCGTGACGGCGCCTGCTGAGATCTCTCTGGGTGACACACTGAAACTCACCTGGAGAAGCGCGGCGGACGTCGACTACTATGAGGTGTCGGCCGTCCTGATCTCCGATGCCGGCGCGCCAGTGTTCAGTGCCCCGCGCAGCCGCGACACGCTCGCGCTGTCGGTGACCACTCGCGACACCTTTGCGGTGTTTCTCCCGGAGAGCATCGTTTCGGCCGGTGTTGTGTCGGGTCTCGTTATGACCGTGGCCGGACCGTTTCCAGAGAGCGGCGCTGCCGGGAACATCTCGGGGGATGGCTGGGGGTTCCTCTCGCTTCGATATCGGGATTCCGGGAGCGTCTTCGAGGTGATCGTTTCGGACGTGCCGTAGGAATCGTGGGAGCTGTTGGGCGCCGCGCCGGCCGGCCCGCGGACCCAAGAGAGCTACCTGCCTGACGCCAGAATGCGCGGGCCGAAGTAGACGGCCAGAAGCCGGCCCGCCTCTTTGAGAGCAAGCACTTCCGCTTCGCGTCGTCCGTCCTCCGCCTCGATGGTCTCACTCGCCGTGATCAGGGTCGCACCCAACTCGCGCACCGTGCGCTGGTCGAACGCCGATGCTGAGAGGACCACCTGCGCCGTCCATGACGACGACTCTCCGTGCGTGCTCAGCGACAAGGTCCCGGTGACGACGACGTTCACTCCGGGATCGCACGCGTTCAACCTGTACCCGTCTCTCTCCATCCTCCGGGCGAAGCCCGACATCACCTGCGCCGCATCGGCGTCGGTCGACTCACCGAACTGCGCGCAGACGGAGATCGCGTGCGTGCCCACTACCAGATGGACCGTCTGGCGCGCCAGTGGCCGCGACAGGTCCGCCCACCTGGTTGCACCTGAATCAAGGGGCACGTCCGGCGACCCGAAAGACCGCGACACGACCGCATCTGCGGCTGCGACGTCCAGCCTGACCGCAAGTTCGTACGCACCGGGCGCGCCGTAGGCCGCTGCGACCCGACACGTGGCGATCCCGGACCCGTCGGTCAACGGGTCGGCGTCCAGCACAGCCGAGGCTCCGGGCATCTCGAAACGGACCGGCACGCCTGCCGCGGCCAGGATCTGTCCGTTCCGCTCGTACGTGCAGTGAAACTCCACCACCGCGTTGGCCACCGCACCAACTTCGACCACGGCGACACCACCGGTGGCGCGAGCGTCGAGGGTCTCGGCAGTGCGGGCCGCGACCCGCGTCCACTGAAGCAACCCGCGCAGCCGGGTATCGACTGAGGACAGCGGGCGGGTTGGCGTGTACTCCGGCGCCTCCTCCGCGATCGTGATGGGCACGCCCGTCGCCAGGACAACGTCCGCAACCCTGGCGACGTCCAGAAGTCCCTCGTGCCAGCGGCCGGCCGACAGGTGTTCTTCCGCTGACGCCTTGAGGATCTCTGCCTCGTTAGCCGCCCTGCCTCTTTCCCAGAAAACGTTGTTCACGTCGCCGCGCAGGTACTTTATGGGATACTCCACGAGAATCGCGGCCAGCCAGGTAGTGTCACAAACGGTGGCGCCACCCTCCGCGTCCGCGACGCACTCCTCCCAACCTCGTGCGACTATTTCCATGCGTGGGAACGAGATGTCAGCTCCTCTGACCGCCGCGCCGGCGACCTCATCGACGATCTCTCGACGGCGCTCCTCGTCGTACGCGACGCCGCGCTGACTGAGGAGCTTGAGAGCCGCATCCGCGGCGGACTCGGCCGCGCCCGCCATTGCGGCACTCCGAGTTGCCGTCCCCGGAGAGCCCGATTCCTCGTGCCTCGTCCTGCAAACGGAGAGCATGCTTCCTCCCTCTGCCGTCCAGGACTCCGCGCGACCGGCGAGCTGGTTGGCGCCGGGGCCATCGAGTGGGAGACAGGTCCACCTGCGCTCTGCAACGACGGGCTCATCCGAGACAGGCGCGCGGGCGGCTGGCCGGTGGGGCGCGCAACCGGCGGTGATGAGAACAACCGCGATAGCAGCGGTGACCGCTCGAACGGCTCTCGTGGGGATTCTTCTTCCTGTTGTCATGTTGCTCCCTATGCCGGCACCGACTACACCACACCATATAGAGCAGAGGCGGCGCGCGCAAGAGCGGGACACCCGGCGAACGTGCGGATCCCACGGAGCGCTGCCAGACGGAGAGCCGACGCCCACGGGGCGAACGCCCCCGTACATGAACAGCGGCCGGCCCGTGCCGCGCCGACCGCTCACCGGCTGTCACTCCGGTGCCGCTTCCGAGAAGGACACCCTTCCCGCCCGTGCTACGTTCCCTGGCCCACTTACTCCTTCAGGTAGAGCTGGACCTGCGATGCAAGCATGTTTGTGTCTATGGGCTTGCTGATATAGCCCCGGCAACCCACGCGAGCCAGTTCCTTGAGGTTATCAGGCACCTCCCCGGTGGTCAGCGCGACCACGGGAATGTCTCTCATCTCCTCCATCTGGATGATCTGTCGCGTCGCCTCAAGCCCGCTCATGCCGGTGAGCTGCAGATCAACAATGACGAGATCCGGGTGCTTCGACTTCGCCATGGATACTCCCAGCTCCCCGTCCGTGGCCTCAAGAACCTTGTAGCCGCTGGAACGAAGGACCAGCGATGCGATGCCGCGGTCGTAGTCGTCGTCTTCAACGAGGAGGATCGTGCCGGCCGTGCTGCCCTCGGACTCGAAGTCGTTATCGCTATCTGAGAACGCGACAACGCAACGGTTGCGACCTTCCGACTTGGCCCGGAACACCGCCGAATCCGCCATCCGCAGGAGGGTGGCAGAGTCATTGGCATGGTCGGGGTACGTCGCAATGCCGCAGCTGATTGTGACGACGGCCTCTCCCTTCGCGAAGCACACTCCGCACTCCTCAAAGGCCCTGCGGAGCCGCTCGGCCACCACTGCCGCCTCATCGCCTGCGGCCTCGGGAAGTATGACAACGAACTCCTCGCCCCCGTACCGCGAAACGATGTCGGAGGTTCGGGTGCTCGACAGAAGCACGTCCGCGAGGATCTTCAGGACGCTATCGCCGGTCTGATGCCCGTACGTTGCATTGACCTGCTTGAATTCGTCGATGTCAACCATGACGCACGAGATCTTGCGGCCGTACCTCCGCGCCCGTTCGATCTCCATCTCGAGGCGCTCGTCGAAGTACCGCCTGTTGTAGACCTTGGTCAGCTGGTCGCGCTTCGCCGCCGATGAATCCTGGTGCGCGTCCGACGCGACTCTCAGCATGGCGCGCACGCGGGTGAGGAACTTCTCTGCGCTTGCCGCTTCGTCCATCCAGTCCAGACTGCACTCACCCCGTATGAAACCGGTCTTCCCATCGCCGTCGTTCGTCAACACGAGCGTCGGCACGGGCAGCTCGCTCTCGGAGCACAGGGCCGCCATCTTCGTGCGCTCATCGGAGCTCATCCCCTCGAGGCTGACCACCACAAGGTCTGGATCCTCTTCCTCGATTATCTCAACGAGCCTTCTCACTTCGTTGTACCGAACCAGATGGTAGCCGGAATCGACGACCCACCGGGCGAGGCGCTCTCCCGCATGATCGTCGGGCGCGACGACCAGTATCTTCCGTCGGGTTGACGAAGAGGCACTGTCTGTCATGTCAGATCCTCACTTGAGACGCCGCGCGACAAGTACCGCGGCAACGCTCACCCGTCTCATGACGGGCGAGTGGGTGTGCGGGCCCAGGTCTACATACTGTGAGTTTAGCAAGGTATGTGCCACGACAGGGCCGCGCGGAACCCGCCAGCGGGCGTGGTGACAGAGACCTGAGAGAGGCTGACCGCTGGTTCATCTGAGGATCGCGTATCTGGGAAGACAGAACGGAGCGGGCCCAATGGACCCGCTCCGTTCGTTCCGTGCAAAAGGCCGTCAGCAACGCTCTTCCTGCATGCCCTACCCAATCGTCCTATTCAGGGTAGACCGGCGTCACCATCGCCCTTCTGTTCGCCTGTCTGTTGGCCTCGTTGTCGTTCGGGACCAGCGGATCCTGCTCGCCGTGACCCACGACCGTCATGCGGGTCGCGTCGACGCCCTTCTCCGCCAGGTAGTCCCTGACTGCCACCGCTCTACGTAGTGACAGGGCCTCGTTGTACTCGTTGGTGCCCTCGGCGGAGCTGTGCCCACCGATATCGACCGTGATCGTCACGTCCTCGATCAGCAGCTCGAGGAGAGCGTCGAGCCTCGCCATCATGTCGGGCTTCAAGACATCACTGTCGAAGTCGAAGTTCACCATGACCGCGAGGAGTTCCGGCTTGGGCTCCGGCTTCTTGCACCCCACCGCGTCCACGATGGTGCCAGCAGGCGTGTCAGGGCACTGATCGGCCCCGTCGAGCACGCCGTCGCCGTCGTTGTCGGGATCCGGACATCCGTCAGCGTCCTCGAACCCGTCGAGATCCTCCGGATCGTCGGGACAAGCGTCGTCGATATCCATGATGCCATCGCCGTCACGATCGACGTCTGGGCAGCCGTCCTCGTCCTCGAAGTCGTCGAAGTCCTCAGCGTCGTCCGGGCACTGATCGTCGCCGTCGAGGATCCCGTCCATATCGTTGTCGGGGTCAGGACAGCCGTCTTCGTCCTCGAACCCGTCGTAGTCTTCCTTCTCCCTCGGGCACTTGTCCTGGCTCCCGAAGATGCCGTCCTCGTCGCAGTCGCCCGCGCCGAAGTGAAACATCAGGGCCACAGAACCCTCGAACATCGCGCTGTTGGCATCGACGAAGCCCTCGCCATAGCTAGGCAGCGAGCTGAAGCCGACATTGTCCACGTCCTGCTGGAGCAGGAAGCTGTAGCTGCCGCTGAAATCGAGCGACATCTTCTCGCTGAGGAAGTACTCCACGCCTGCGCCGAGCGAGGCGGTCAGATTGGTACCGGACAGGGTCTGGTTGCCATAGCCGTCAGCGTCGTAGCCTTCAGGGACGGTCCCCTGAGAATCAGTCCAGTCCTGGACCTCCCATATCGTCATGCCCAGCCCGAAGCTGACATAGGGAACGAACTCGGCATCGGAGCTGAAATCATAATTGGCTCTGAGGCCAATGTAGTTCCAGTTCGTCTTGAGGTAGTCGGCCGCTCCCCAGGTGAAGAACTCCGCGGATTCCGGCGTCTCGCCGCTCTCGGTCTCGCCGTGGTGGTAATCGAGCATGACCGACACGTTCTCGGTCACTGGCTTCTCCATCCTCAGGCCGAACGTCAGTCCCATACCCTCATAACTCTCATCGCCCCCGGTGGGCTGCATGACGCCGATCGCTACACCGAGCGCCATGTCGTCGACCCAGACCTGTCCGCTTGCGGCGCCGACGAAGAGGAGCGGCAGGACGATCGCCAAGATCGCTATACGGTACATCTCCACCTCCCTGATAGACAGACCCCCACGCTGTTGGAATTCCATCAAAGCGAGGGTTAGCCTATACGATTTGCTCGCCCAAAACAAGGGCGATTGCGCCGGACGAGGGACGCCCTTGCTTGCTCCATCGCTGCCGTTCTGACACAATCCTAGCAGCGCGCTCACGCCGTGGGCCCGCGGCAACCACGAGCACCGACAACGCCGGATGACCGGAGGAACTCATGCTGACAAAGGACATCGCGAATCTGACACCTCTCCCCGTGGCCGACTACTCCATGTTGCGGGAGATCCTGCACCCGGAGAGGGACCCCGTGGACATCCGCTACAGCCTGGCCCACGCGGTCATCCACCCGCGAGGAGCCTCGCTCAGACACCGCCTGACCTCTGTTGAGGTCTACCACTTCCTCGCAGGAACAGGTGTCATGCACGTGGCTGACGAGGCCACCACCGTGGGTCCGGGCCACACGGTGGTCGTCCCGGCAGGCGCCGAGCAGTGGCTCGAGAACACGGAAGACCACGGCCTTGAATTCCTTTGCATAGTCGATCCCGCTTGGCGAGAAGAAGATGAAGAGATTCTACCCTAGGTCCGGGGATGTCTGCGTGCCCACAATACGGTCTCTTTTCGGCACTTAGGGCCACCGCCGTCTCGGAATGGCCCGGATATTGCGCCGCCACCCATCCATTTTGTACTTGGCAGGAATCGGCGCTGTGCTAGAGTGTGCCCCGTTTGCAGTTAGTGGGTTTCAGCTGGTCACGCGGGTTCTGAAATGACAACCGCCCAGTGGAGGCGTCGGCACGAGCAGCGGCATCTAGCGCTGGCACCACGCGACGCTCGGCGGGGCATACAAAGGAAGGAGGATCTGAGTTCCTGACCTGTGTGTCTGTAGTTGCGGGAGGCACGGGACAGGAGTAGGGGTCTTCATTCAACAGGGATTCTCCAAGGAGGATGTGTCATGAAGCTGTTCATATTCATAGCTTTTGCCTTGATGCTGGTAGGTATGACCGCTCAGGCAGCTGAGGTTCCGACGTCACAGGGCGACAAGGCCATGATCTTCATGTTCAACGGCCTGGACAACTTGTCCCTCGGCACGTACGGCGAGTACGGTGTCGGCATGCGCTACTACTTCGCGGACAGCAAGGCGATCCGTGCCGGCCTCACGCTTGGAAGCGAGGCGGACATCGAGAAGGACGACGACTGGGACGAGGATAGAGAGGACACCTCCTTGCTCATCGGATTGGACGCCGCGTACGAGATGCACATGGAAGGGCCGTGCTCTTCGGTCTCCCCTTATTGGGGCGTCGGTGGCAGCTTCTGGGCCGAGACAGGCGAGTATAAGGACGAGGACGGCGACACTTGGACAGACACGGGCGTAGGCTTCAGCGGCTACGGCATGCTGGGCTTTGAGTGGGCCTTCACCAACTGCATGACGCTCGGTGGTGAGTATCAGGCCGGTCTCTGGGCGGCCGCGAGCGAGTCGGAGAACCCCGACGGGGACACCTACGGCGAGTGCGGGGAGGGTGGCATGGGCTTCTCGGCCGCGTCGGTTTACCTCTCGGTCTACTTCTAGGATCCGCGCTGCAGGGCCTTCCGACCGCCGTGAGGCACTGGGTGGTTTGAGGCTTGTAGAGATGTTGAGAACGGGGCGCCGCACTTGGCGCCCCGTTCTCTTTGGAGCAACCCGCCACCGAAGGACCCGGACGACGGTCCGTCGCGCGTCGAGCAGCTTCCAAACATGATGATCAGCGATAATCAGTCTTCTGAGACACCACGGCTACATCGACACCGTCGCGTATCCGCGGCACGAGAAGCGTGTATTCGAGACGGCCATGAGGTTCGTCCGGTTGGAGGGCTTCCTCCCCGCGCCGGAATCGGCCTACAGTATCTGCTGCGCCATTGAAGAGGCCTTGAAGTGTAAGGAGACCGGTGAGGATAAGGTGATCGCATTCAACGTCAGCGGCCATGGCTTCATGGATATGGAAGGCTACGAGGAGGTGCTCGGGATCGAGTAGCGGTCGGCAGCTCGAAGCCTGAATGCAGAAGCGGGGCGTCATCGCGACGCCCCGCTCTCTCGTGTGGTCTGTTTTCCTGTGTGGTCTGTTTTCCTGTCAGCTCGATGCCGTCAGGCACAGGCTACTTAGTGCTCCCGCACGATGTCCTTGATCTTCATCAGTCTCGTCGCCGTGGCGCGCTCCATCTCGGACAGGCGGTCCGCGATGAACCTGATGGTCTCCTCGAGGTTCGGCACGAGGATATGTTCCAGCGCGTTGACGCGCCGCCGCGTCTTCTCGAGCTCGGCGGCCAGTAGCTGTATCGACTTCTCAACCTCGGCAAGCGACATGAGCTTGGGGAGCAGCGCAGCGTACATCTCAAGGGCGCGGTCGAGGTCCATGGTGGTTTCACCGTAGCCGTAACCGAACTCTGCGTCCGAAGGGATATCGATCTGGAACTTTGGGACCTTCAGGTTCATCACCTGCTCACGCGCGGCCTTGAGCTCGACCGTCCTCCGCGAGAAGGCCAGCGCGGACGCCATCGCGCTGCCGTCCATTTCGAACCGGGCGGAGATGAACGCGCGGTAACCGCCGGCGAGTTCGGTTTCTACGTCCGCACGCAGGTCGCGGGCGCTGTGCACCATCCCCAGAAAGCGGCGCATCAGCTCCTCCTGCTTGTCCTTGAGGAGCTTGTGCCCGCGCTTCGCGAGAGTCAGGCGGCGCCTGAGCCTCAAGAGCTGCATTCTGTTGGGATTCGCTCGAAGCCTCATGTCCCCTCGGTTGCTTCCTTCGGCACGAGCGCCTCTTTCGCCTTGGCGCCCGTGCGCTTGAGGTACTTCTCGATCTGCTCAGGCTTCACACGCTTGAGCTCGGACAAGGGCAGGATCTCGAGCAGCTCCCACGCGAGCGTCAGCGTCTCCTCGATCGTGCGGTTCTCGTCGCCTCCCTGCTTGACGTATCTCTCCTCAAAGACCTCGGCGAACTTGAAGAACGCCTTGTCCTCCGGAGAAAGCGCCGCTTCGCCCAGAATGATCGCGAGTTCCTGCGCCTCCTTGCCGCGTGCGTACGCAGCGAAGAGCTGGTTCGCCAGGTTCGCGTGGTCCTCCCGCGTCTTCCCCTCGCCGATGCCCTTATCTCTCAGGCGCGACAGCGATGGGAGCACATTGATCGGCGGGTAGATGCCCTTGCGGTGCAGTGCGCGGTCGAGGATGATCTGCCCCTCCGTGATATAGCCAGTCAGGTCGGGAATGGGATGGGTCTTGTCGTCCTCGGGCATGGACACCACGGGGATCTGTGTGATGGAACCACCCTTCCCTTTGATGCGCCCGGCGCGCTCGTAAAGGGTCGAGAGGTCGGTGTAGAGATATCCGGGGTATCCTCGCCGCCCGGGGACCTCCTTGCGAGCAGCCGAGATCTCGCGGAGCGCCTCACAGTAGTTCGTGAGGTCCGTGAGGATCACCAGTACGTGCATCTCAAGATCGTACGCCAGGTACTCGGCCGCAGTCAGCGCCATGCGCGGCGTCGCGATGCGCTCGATCGCGGGGTCGCTCGCCAGGTTCACGTAGAGGACGGCGCGGTCGATGGCGCCCGTCCTGCGGAAGTCCGCGATGAAATACTCGGCCTCCTCAAACGTGATGCCCATTGCCGCAAACACGACAGCGAAGCTGCCCTCGGTCCCAAGCACTGTCGCCTGCCGCGCGATCTGAGCTGCGAGTTCCGCATGTGGAAGACCGAAGCCGCTGAAGATGGGGAGCTTCTGCCCTCGCACCAGTGTGTTCAGTCCGTCGATGGACGAGATGCCGGTCTGTATGAATTCGTTGGGGTAGTCGCGAGCTGTCGGGTTCAAGGGTGCGCCCGCAACGTCGCGCTTGATCTCCGGGATGATCGCGGGCCCACCGTCCTTTGGACGCCCGAGCCCGTCGAACACACGTCCCAGAATGTCGGGTGAGAGCCCGAGTTCCAACCCGCGCCCCAGGAAGCGCACTTTGGCGCTGTCCACGGAGACGCCCGTGGCGCCTTCGAACAGCTGCACCAGTGCGGTGTCCTCATCAACCTCAAGCACCCTGCCCCGCCTCACCTCACCGCCCGGGAGCTCGACCTCGACCAGCTCCTCATACTTGACCCCGGAGACCTCCCCGACCAGCAAGAGCGGTCCCGCGATCTCCAGGACGGTCCTGTATTCCTTCGCCATCAGCAGTTCTCCTCGGAATGAGTTCGTAGACCGTGCTACTCCGACAGCTCGTTCACGCCGGCATGTTCATTGATAAGCTCGCGTATCTGGGTCTCGATGCGCCCGGCGATGGCATCCAGTTCGTCCATCTCGGCCTCCGGGATGTACCGCGCCCGCGAGATTTCTTCCTGTACCGGCAGACCGAAGATGGCCTCGGGCGACACGCTCTGTTCCACCGCGTCCTGGGCGTGGCGGTTCATCGCGATGATGTTTCTGAGCATCCTGTACTGCTTGGGGAACGACGTGTAGGTATCGACGTCGTCGAACGCGTTCTGGTGCAGGAAGTCCTCCCGAATCGCCTTGGCCGTGCCAAGGACGAGTCTGTCCCGGTTGGACAGCGCGTCGACGCCGACCAGGCGCGCGATCTCCTTGAGTTCGGCTTCCTGCTGGAGGATCTTCATTGCTTCCTGGCGCATGCCCGCCCACTCCTCCGAGACCTCGGTGCGGAAGTACGCCTCGAGGCCGTCGTGGTACAGCGAGTAGCTGGTCAGCCAGTTGATCGCGGGGAAGTGCCGTTCGTACGCGAGCCAGTCCTCCAGCGACCAGAAGACCTTCACGACCTTGAGCGTCGCCTGAACGACGGGGTCGGAGAGGTCCCCCCCCGGAGGCGAGACCGCGCCCACTACCGACAGCGCGCCCGTGCGCTCGTCTGTGCCCAGCGTCGTGACCCTGCCCCCGCGCTCGTAGAACTGCGCCGCGCGCGCAGGGAGATAGGCCGGGTAACCTTCCTCGCCAGGCATCTCTTCAAGCCGGCCGGACATCTCGCGGAGCGCTTCTGCCCAGCGTGACGTCGAGTCGGCCATCACTGCGACCGAATAGCCCATGTCGCGGAAGTACTCCCCAAGGGTGATCCCCGTATAGATAGAGGCCTCGCGCGCCGCCACGGGCATGTTGGACGTGTTTGCCACGAGAACGGTCCGCTTCATCAGGGGCTCACCGGACCGCGGGTCCTTGAGTTCCGGGAACTCCATCAGCACGTCGGTCATCTCATTGCCGCGCTCACCGCAGCCGATGAAGATAACGATCTCGGCGTCGGCCCACTTCGCGAGCTGATGCTGAACGACGGTCTTGCCCGCACCGAACGGGCCGGGCACGCACCCCGTCCCACCTTTGGCGATCGGGAAGAAGGTGTCGATAACGCGCTGCCCCGTGACGAGCGGCTCCACCGGGCTCAGGCGCTCCTTGTACGGCCGCGCCTGACGGACCGGCCAGCGCTGCATCAGACCGAGGTCGTGCTTGCCGCCCTGGCCCTCGAGCTCGCCGATCATGTCGGTCACCTTGTAGCTGCCGCTTTCGAGCTTCGTGATCTTCCCGGAGATGCGGGGCGGCACCATGATCTTGTGGAGAACCAGCGCCGACTCCTGCACGGTACCAAGGATGTCACCGCCCACCACCTCATCACCCACCAAGGCCTTTGCCGTGAACTCCCATACCTTCTCTCTGTCCAGCCCCGGGACGGAGACGCCGCGCGTGATGTGCGCACCGACCATCTCCCTGATCTTGTCGAGCGGCCGCTGGATGCCGTCGTAGATGGACTCGATGAGCCCCGGCCCCAGCTCGACCGACAGGGGCTCTCCGGTCGAAACGACCGGCTCGCCCGGACCGAGACCTCTCGTGTCCTCGTAGACCTGGATCGACGCCAGGTCGCCCTTGACCTCGATGATCTCGCCGATCAGGTTCTTGTCGCTCACGAGGACGACGTCGAACATCCTCGCCGCGCGCATCCCGTCAGCGACAACGAGAGGTCCGGACACCTTCCTGATGGTTCCCTGAACCCTTGTGTCTGCCATGCTCGATTCTCCTGTTCGGAACACCGCCCGCCACCGGAAGCTGCCGCTCCGGCACGACCGGCCGGACTAGCTCCTTTTCCCGGCCTCTCCCAGGATGTCCGCGCCGATCGCGGCCGAGACCGCCTCGTGTATCTCTGTGGCCGCCAGTCCCCGCGAGCCCATCACGCTCGGCAGGACGGTGACCGTCGGTAGGGCAAGATCTCTGTACTTCGCCACCTGCTCAGCGCACGCCTCGTAGACGTCCTCTGTGACGAAGATGACTGCGTGCGCGCCTTCCACCGCCGTCTCGAACGCGGCGCGCGCCTCTTGCGCACCGGCGACCGGGAACGCGGCGATCCCGAAGGCCTGGAAGCCCCAGACCGAATCCCTGTCGCCTATGAATGCGATCCTAGACATGCACGGCCCTCAGCCTTCCCTCCAGCTCGTCGCGTGAAATGCCGTCCAGTTTGGCCGCCATCGCGGCGCGGACCAGCTTGATCTCCAGTTGCCTTACCAAGATGAACGCCACCAGGGGCTCGACCCCATATGCGATGGTCCTAGCCCGCTCGACGTAGTTCAGCAAGATATTGTCACATGCAAGCTCGAGCATGTGCGCCTCCTCGGCCTTCCATTCGCGGAAGATCGGCGCCAGTGCGCCAAAGCTGCCGTACTCGAGACTGCGCGCGAACGCATCCACGGGCTCGCCCAAGTGCGCTTCCAGAAGTGAGAGGTCGACCGTGCCGCCGGGGACGAACGCTCTCGAGAGGTCGGTCCTGTCCAGGCCTGCTTCCTTCACTCTTATGAAAGTCCGTATGTTGAGCGTGTCGATCTCGACGCGGAAATACCCCACGAGGAATTCGCTGCCGTTCTCGGCAGCGACGGCGAGGTGATGCGCCCACATCGCCAGGTCGAACTCCTGGTCGACGCGCGCCATCTCGCCGCTGTCGCGGAAGGCCTCCGTTGCCGCCCGCCCCGCATCTGCAAGAATGGCCGGGAGCGCCACATAGTCCCCATCCTGCACCGCTTTCTGGAGCACCGCGACGTCGATCGTGCCCACGCCATCCGTGAGTCCGAGCTCCCGATCCGAGGGGCCCACGCCATCTTTGCCCAGCTTGAGGAGTGACGCCTTGATGAGCGTCTTCAGATTTCGGAAGTCCCAGCGCACACGGAAGAGGTCGATGAGCGCAGGCTCAGGCGACAGCGCCGAGACCGTCGACAGGGTCTCGGCGAGGGCGCGAACCAGGCCCTCTTCAAGATCCTCCGGGCGCTCGATGTCGGCGATCGCTTCCTGGAACGCCGAGTCGGCCAGTACGTTGAGAGCGCCCGCAGCGTCCTCGGCGAGCAGCCGCTCGACCCATTGCCGGCCGAGGAGCCTCGTCTCCAGGCCCCTTATCCGCGCCACGGCGTATGCGTATCTGGTGTCGTCAGCCAACCGTTGCTACTCCCCGCTACTGCCGAACAGTATCGCCGCCACTTCCGTCTCGAGCGTCTCCCGGGCGTCACGAAGAATCGTGGACAGGGCGCAGTTGGTTTCCACCCTGCCGCTTCTCAGGATGAAACCGGCCGCGATCGGCCTGCGCTCGCTCGCAAGCTTGAGGCCACCGCCTTTGCCCAGCTCTTTCGACACCGAGTCAAGGAAGGCCTGGTCGAGCCTGCTCTCGGTCTCACCGATGAGGACTTCCTCGTCGCCCGACTCCACGGTGCTCAGAAGCAAGCCCATGATGAATTTCCGATATTCGCTCGGTTCCATCGCGACAATCCTGTCACCCGCCTCGTCGAAGACGCGGTCAACGAGCGCCTGCTTCTCATCAAGAAGCTCCCGCCTTGCCGCGAGGCGAGCGAGTGTCGTAATGCGGTTCCGTTCCTCCTGCGCACGCTGTTCGGCCCGCGCCCTCAGTTTCTTCTTCTGCGCATCGGTCCTAGCGCGCCCTACATCGGCCACGGCGTCGGCCGCAGTCTGCCCCTCGGCGACGATCTTCCGGGCCGCTTCCTCCGCGTCCACCTTGATTCTCTTCAGAATGTCGTCGACAGCCATCGATCACCCACCTGTCCGTTCTCCCCCCGACGCACCGCGCGCGGGAGGCCCAAGACCCACTGAATGTCGCTTCTACATGCCTATCTTCTGCAGGAGCAGGATCGTCCCGAGGAGGCCGAGCACGGCATAGGTCTCCACGACGATCGCGAAGATCATACCCTTGCCCATCTCGTCGGGCCGCTTGGCGACCAGTCCGCACGCGGCGCCTGCGACCTTGCCCTGCGCAATCCCGGACGTGAGACCGGTGATGGCCAGTGGCGCGCACGCGAAGAGCACCTGCCAGCCCTGTCCGGCCGTCATCGCCGTGAGGCCCAGCTCGGTCATCTTGTTGAGCGCGAGAAAGAGGCCAACGATGCCATAGATGCCCTGGGTGCCGGGAAGCGCCTGGAGAAGAAGCAACCGCCCGAACTTCTCTGGGTCTTCCGCAACGACTCCTGAGCCCGCCTGGCCGGCGATCCCAGTACCTAAGGCCGAGCCGGTGCCCGCGAGACCGGCGGCCAGTGCCGCGCCCGCCAATCCCAGCATCAGTCCGTCCATACCAGAACTCCTTCCTTGTGATTCCCGTCTTCCGTTCTTCCGTCTTCCTGTCAGTAACACTGCTCGTCCGAGCCTCACGCTCTGTGTCACGATGGGCCCGGTCGCTGCTATCTCCTTGTCACGGAGTACCGCTTCTCAACCCTGAACGGCTGGAACGCGCTCCCGCCGCCGGTGAAGAACTTCGAGAAGAACTCCAGATACTGAAGCCGCGCCGAGTGGACGAAGGCCCCGAGGCAGTTGACGGCCAAGTTGAACAAGTGGCCTCCGATGAGCACGAGGACGACCGCGATCGGCCCCACGATGGGGATGTCGCCCGCCATCTGCGCAACGCCGTTGATGGCCATGCCGATCGCGCCGGTCGCAAGACCCAGCGCCAGGAGCCGCGCGTACGACAGCACGTCGCCGAAGTAGCCAACGACATCGTAGAGCTTGAGCACGCCGCCCAGGATCTTCATGACCGGGTTCGGGTTCTTGCGTGCGCCGGTGAGAACCACGATAGCGGCTGTCACCATTGAACCTTTCCCGGCGATCGCCGTCACGCCCGCCGGCACGCTGCCTCCCAGAATGAAACTGTATCCGAGCGGAACAAGGAAGGCCAAGAAGAACACCCAGAGCAACTGGTCGAGAATGCCGTCCAGCCAGCGTCCTTCTCTGATATTGGCGACCATCTTTATGAGGAGTCCCGTCACGATCTGGATAATGCCCAGAATGAAGACCACATTGAGCATCTTCATCGGCTCCTGGAGCGGGTTCATGACGATGACGCTCCGCAGCCAACCGGGCATGATGGACGGATCGATACCGAACCAACCGCCCGTGACGGCGCCCACCACCGCCGTCGAGATGCCACCCATCGTGAGGAGCTTCATCAACTGGCGTCCGCCGCCAGGCTGCATCTTCGTCATCAGGAAGAACGACACCGCTGCCAGAGTGATGCCGTAGCCCCCGTCGCTGACGCACAGCCCGAAGAAGACGATGAAGAACGGGGCAAGGAGCGGCGTGGGGTCTCGTTCCGAGTACGCCGGTCTGCCGTACAGCGTAGTGACGAACTCGAAGGGGTTGATCGCGCTCGGATTATGAAGGTCGACGGGAACATTCTCACCCTTCTCCGGGTCGCGGCTCGAGACCTCAACCTCAGGGGCTATCTCGGCGATACTGGCGCGGACGGCCTCCTCGTCCCTCCCCCGAACCCAACCCTCCACAAGAAACGTCTCGCGCGTCGCGCCGAATCTCTCCTCCGCGATCTTCTTCGCCAGCGTCTCCGCGCCCTCGTCGAGAACAATGAGGACCGTGCGGTGTTCGCGCGCCAGCTCGGTGGCCTGTTCCTTCAGCTCTTTGATCCTGGCACGCAGTCCCTCCGCTTCCTCCAGCAAGGCCGCGGCCGCCACCTCCGGGGTCCCGGTGGCACCGGCCAGGTTCGCCCTTCTGGCGTTGTGTCGCTTCAGGATCGGCGCGACGGAGGATTCCGCGCTCTTGAGAGAGAACACCGCGAGATACGTGGACGACCCGGCCTTCGATACTTCGACCAGGTCCGACTCGGTCGTCGCCAGGGCAAGTTCCGAGGTGAGGTCCGCGACGCTCGACGACTCGACCGTCACGAGCGCAATGCTGACAAGTCGAGTGTCCGTGAGTTTCTCGACGCCGGCCTCTATGCCCGCCCAGTGCGTCAGTTCCGCCGCCAGCGACTGCTTGCGACCTATCTCCGCCTCGGCGCCGCGCATGGCGCCCTCGAGCTCGATGATCTGCTCGTACCAGCCGTCGAGGTCGAAGCCCTCGAGGATGGCCGCCAGCTCAGCAGGCTCGACCACGACACGTGGGTTGAACATCGTGTCGAGTGTCTTCTTCTCTTTGGGAATGTAGGGCTTGAGGAAGTTCCTGAGGTGCTCAAGCTTGCCCAGTCGCGCCTGCAGGTCGCGCTCGCTCTCACGACGCGCCTCTTCGTCCGGACCTTGCTCGAACTCGATGGATGGCTCCGTGATGTGGAGCGCGCCTCCCTCTCGGAGGGTGGAGACCATCTCGTCCTTTGCGCCCTTGTGGGCCAGGATCTGGATCTTCCTCATCGGGCTGACAGCCATCCGATGCTACCCCCGGGTTGCGTCTGCTGCAGCCGTGATGAGTTCGAGTACCCTCTTGATGCCGTCCTCTACGCGCCGCTCTGCGCTCGCGCGCACGCTTTCAACGCTCGATCTGCTCTCCGTGATGAGCTTCTCCGCGTCACCCTCGGCTTCCTTCGCGGCCGCAGCCCGCAGCACCTTCTCCTCCTGCCATGCCGCCTTCCGCGTCTCATCGAGGGAACGCTCCGCGGCGGCGTGCCCCTCAGCGATCAACGCCTTCCCTTGCGCCCGCGCCTCTCGCTCGAGTTCCTCGGCATCCCGCTCGGCGCTTCTGATCCGTTCAATGGCTTCTGCTACCACCGCGCCCTCCACCGGCCCGTGGTGCCGGGCCCCACCTGCGGGACGACCGTCTCGGCCAGGACTACTGCACTGCTTCTCCACCGGAGACGCTACGCCTATCCGCCGCCACTTCTCTGCTCGACGACCAACTCCAACTTCGCGTCGCGTGCGCACTTGGCCGACTCACCACGCAAACGACAGGCTCGAAATCCGGTGGATAACCCGATTTCGGCGTGGCCGCCTCAAATGTCTAACTTGTTATAGTATCAGGAGTTGTGCTCTACAGGAGTCACTATGCACAGTTGTCCACAAAGCACCCCGCGCCCGGGGCTCCCAGGCACGTGCAGTTCGCGATGCCGCCCTCCGTCCCCAGCCTACAGGTCGGCGTCCTCGTACTCCTCTTCCTCCACGGCCACGTCGTCCAGAGCCGGCTCAGACTCGCCTCGCCTCAGCACGGGCGGGTCGATCACGTCTCCCATCTGACAGTTGCCCTGGAACACCACGCCGTCCTCGATTACGAGTCCGCGCGTCTTGATGTCGCCCAGAAGCTGAGAGCCGCGCTGCAGTTCGATCTTCCCGGACGCGAACACGTTGCCGTACATCCTGCCACCGATCACGGCGTTGGCGACCGTTGCGTCGCCATCGATCTTCCCGTTCTCACCAATGACCAGCGTGTCGGCCGCGTCAATCGTCCCCTCGAACGCACCGTCAACCTGGATGCTGCCTTCGACCTTCAGGTCGCCTTTGAGGACCGTTCCCTCACCGATAATCGTGTTCACGTCGATCGCAGTCCTTTCCTCGTCCCTAGCGAACATCCGTTCCCCCTTGATACCCCACCTACGGCTGCTTCCCACCGCACCCGCGAGCATCAGATTCGTTTGCAATCGAACGCCGCAAGTTAGCAGACGACCCCGGGTGAGTCAACACATAACACCCGCCCGACGCGCGGCCGGAACATACTGACACTAGCCCAGCGTCCCCAGCGCTTCGAGGATCCTCTCAAGGTCCTCATCCGAGTAATACTCTATCCTGATCGTCCCCTCGGCCCCGATCTGCTCTATCCGGACCTGCGTACCCAGCGTTCTCTGCAGCCGCTCCTCCCACTCGCGAAGGACCGGGTCCTCTGTGCGGCGCTTCCGGGTCACTTTCTTGCGCTGCCTCTTGCCGCGCCCCAGCGCCTCCAGTTCCCGCACGGACAGTCCCCTCGCTGCAGCCTTCCGCGCCCCCGCCAACACGTCCTCCGCCGTTCCGAAGCCGAGAAGCGCGCGCCCGTGCCCCGCCGAGAGCTCCCCCTCCGACAGCATGCTCTGCACGTCCTGGGGCAACTCCAACAACCGCAGCGCGTTCGCTACCGTGCTTCTACCTCGCCCTACGCGCTCCGCCACGTCGGCCTGCGTCCCGCCCGACAGCTCCATCAGCGACTGGTACCCCCGCGCCTCATCGATCGGATTGAGATCCTCCCGCTGGAGGTTCTCGACCATGGCCAGCTCAAGCGCCCCGGTCTCACCCACGTCTCGGACGATCGTCGGAATGACCTCGAGTCCGGCCAGGCGCGCCGCGCGCAACCGTCGCTCCCCCGCGACCAGCTGATAGACGCCCGTCGGGAGCTGCCGAACGATCACTGGCTGCACGACGCCGTACCTGCGTATCGACCCCGCGAGTTCTTCGATCGTGTCCTCATCGAACCGCGATCGCGGCTGTTCCTCGTTCCGCCTGATCTCGCCGATGGGCAGCTCGCGCACCAGCCCGCCCGCTGCCTCGCTGGGGGCCTCTGGTATCAGAGCCTCGAGTCCCTTGCCGAGAGCCTTCCGGTTCATCTCAGTCTCCCTCCTGATCTCCACTGCGGCCCGTCGCGTCTCACTGCCGTCCCTCGGCCGCGGTCTCCACTGGCTCTGCGGTCGCTCTGTCAAACATCAGCTCCTTCGCCAGCTGAATGTAGCTCTCGGAGCCCGCTGAGAGTATGTCGTAAAGGATAATCGGTTGACCAAAACTCGGCGCTTCTCCCAGCCTTACGTTTCTGGGGATCATCGCTTGGTAAACCCTATCGCCGAAGTAGCGCCGCGCCTCGTCCGCTACCTGCCGCGCCAGGTTCAGGCGCCCGTCGTACATTGTCAGGAGAATACCCTCGATCCTGAGTGACGAGTTGAGGTTCCGTTGAACCAGGCGGATGCTGTTGAGGAGCTGGCCGAGGCCCTCGAGCGCGTAGTACTCGCACTGGATGGGGACGATCACGCTGTCGGCCGCGGTCAGCGTGTTGACCGTGAGCAGGCCGAGCGACGGGGGACAATCGATGAAGATGTAGTGGTAATCGTTGCGGATGGATTCGAGAGCCCGCTTGAGGCGTGTCTCGCGCGCCATGACATTGACGAGCTCGATCTCAGCGCCTATGAGGCGCTGATGCGACGGAAGAACATGCAGAAAGGGGAGGTTGGGAGCCGGCAGAATAGCCTCGCTGATGTCCTCTTCTCCGATGAGGACCTCGTAGATGCTGCTATGCACGTCGTCCTTCGAGATGCCCAAGCCGCTCGTTGCGTTGGCCTGAGGGTCGATATCAATCAGCAGCGTGGGGCGCTCTGCCACAGCTGTACATGCTGAGAGATTGACAGCCGTGGTGGTCTTCCCGACGCCGCCTTTCTGGTTCGCAATGGCTATGATCCGACCCATGAGTACCCCGTATGTGGATAAGGTTCGTCCGTCAACGAGCTGTCGACCAAGGATATTGGGAAGATCTTAGAAGAATACAACCAACGGGATTCATGTCAAGCGGAAACTTGGGAGTAGTGTGAGTTATCCACAGCTTTTTCTTGGGGGTCAGCGGAGGGCTGTCTGGTGTGTTTCACGTGAAACATCAGAGGTAGGGCAGCGCTATTCGTCCGCCAGATGTTTCACGTGAAACTCGACGAACGTCGTCGCCCGATCGAGCCCTGGCAGCGCCACTGCCTCAGTGCGTATGATCTCAGCTCTCTCCTGGGCCGCGATCCCCCGCGCCTGCTCTACCTCATCTGCCCAGCGCGGTCCCTTGAAAAGCACGAGCTTGCCCCCTGGAGCAACGAGTCTCAGGCAAGGTACAAGAACCGCCTTTGTACTCCCCAGCGCTCTGGCCGTCGCCATCTCAAACTGCATACTGCCGTCCAGTTCCTCCAGTCGCCCGTGCACGACTGTCACGTTCTCCAAGCCGAGCCGCTTCTTCATATCCTTAAGGAAGACGACCTTGCTCCTCCGGGAATCCACGAGCGTGACGCTTGCCTGTGGCCTCATGATTGCCACGACAATACCCGGAAGACCCGCACCGCTGCCGAGGTCTCCAAAACTCCCCTGCCCAGGATCCGCAAACGAGAGCAGCGCCGCCGAGTCCACGAAATGCTCGTCCAGCTTGCCCAGCGATCGCCTTGAAACCAGGTTCATGTCCCTTGACGCCCTGAGGATGCCCTGCCCGTAACCCGTGAGCAGTTCTGCCTGCTCGTCGGACAGCTGGCCCCCCACGCTCTCGATTGCCGCGCGTGGAAGGGAGAAGTCCACCATTTATCCACTCCTGCTCTCAATTGAGAATGCGCATGATCACTACGCGTGCTACAGCCACCCTCGCCACCGCCTACTGCTCCACCATCCGCGACTTCAGATGAATGAGCAGCACGGCGACATCCGCCGCCCTGACCCCTGGAATCCTCCCGGCCTGCCCGATCGTCCGCGGCTTGATGTCGTTCAGCTTCTGCCCCGCCTCGGTGGACAGCCCGTGGACAACAGCGTAGTCCATATCGTCCGGCAGCCGCGAGTTCTCGTGGCGGCTCAGCTGCTCTATCCGTCCCTGCTCACGCGCGATGTAGCCGCGGTACTTGATCTCGATCTCAACGTGCTGCGCCACGTCTGACGGAAGCACCACACCCGGTGGGCACAGCTCGAGGATATCTTTGTAGCCGATCTCCGTGCGTGCAAGAAACCGCTCGGCTACCATGGCCTCGCTGAGCAAACTGGCCCCGCGCGCCGCCAGTAGTCCGTTCGCGCGTGAGGGGCTGACAGTGATCCCCCGCAGCCTCACCCTCTCATCCCTCGCCAGTTGCTGCCGCCGCTCCACCCGCGCAAGTGCGGCATCAGAAGCCAGCCCCAGCTCATGGCCCAGCGACGTGAGCCGCATGTCGGCGTTGTCGTGCCTGAGCACAAGGCGGTGCTCGGCACGGCTTGTGAACATCCGATAGGGCTCGTCAGCTCCCTTCGTCACCAGATCGTCGATCAGCACACCGATGTAGGCCTGGGACCGTCGCAGCACCACCGCCTCCTCTGAGGCAAGCTTGCGGTGCGCGTTGATCCCCGCAAGCAACCCCTGCGCCGCAGCCTCCTCATACCCGGAGGTCCCGTTGATCTGGCCTGCCAGGAACAGCCCTGGGACGTGCTTCGCCTCCAGCGATGCATTCAGCTCTCTCGGATCGACGAAGTCGTACTCCACCGCGTAGCCGGGCCGCAACAGCCGCGCCCTCTCCAGTCCCCTCAGACTCCGTATCATCTCCTCCTGCACATCGTACGGCAGGCTCGTCGATAGACCGTTGAGGTAGATCACATCCCCTCTGCGCGTCTCTGGCTCCAAGATCACCCTGTGCGAGTCGCGCTCGGGGAATCGCACCACCTTGTCTTCTATTGAGGGACAGTAACGAGGTCCGATCCCGGTGATACGCCCGGTGAAGAGCGGCGACCGGTCCAGCGCTCGCTCGATCACCCTGTGCGTCGCTCCTGTTGTACCGGTGATGTAACAGGGAAGTTGGTCAACTCTCAACCCTTGCGTTGCAAACGAAAAGGGTACAGGGGGATCATCTCCGTGCTGCACCTCGAGCTCTCCCCACGTAACGCTCTCCGCGTCCACCCTTGCCGGCGTGCCCGTCTTGAGGCGCCCCAGGCCCAGGCCCAATCTCTTGAGGTTCTCTGACAGGCGGCGCGCCGCCGGCTCCCCCGACCGACCGCCTCTCCACTCCCGCTCACCCACATGTAGAATGCCACACAGAAACGTGCCTGCTGTCAAGATAACAACGGATGTGTGTATTCTTCTCCCGTTTGCCAACCCTACGCCGTTGACACGTCCGTCCGCCATGAGCAGCTGCTCCACGCGGGCAGCAATCAGGGTCAGATTAGGCTCTCCCGTGAGTGCGGCAAGCATCCGGGCGCGGTACGCGTCCTTGTCCGCCTGGGCCCTTGGGGATCTGACCGCCGGACCTCTACCGGTGTTCAGCATCCGGAACTGCAGCCCCGTGTCGTCGATCGCCTTGGCCATCTCGCCGCCCAGCGCGTCGATCTCCCGGACCAGCTGGCCCTTGGCAAGGCCCCCGATAGCAGGATTGCAGGGCATTTCGGCCACGTGGCGACGCGAGATCGTCACAACGGCCACGCGGCTCCCCAGCCGCGCGGCAGCCAAGGCCGCCTCGACGGCCGCATGGCCGGCGCCCACTACGACTATGTCGAAATCACGCTCACTCATCACGGGACTCACTTGCCAACGCAGAAACGCTCGAATATGTGTCGCAAGACCTCTTCAGGAGTGGTCTCCCCAGTTATCTCACCAAGCGCGGCTCCCGCGTCCACCAGCTCTGTTCCCACAAGCTCAAAGGGCGCGCCCTCCGCAAGGAGAGCGTCCACCCGGCACAGGTGTTCGTTGACACGGCGCAGCGCCTCGGTATGCCTGAGGTTCGACACAGCGGGGCGAGATGAGTGGACGGGGCCGAGCAATCCCTCGGCGAGCGCAGACCTCAGGTCTGTGAGCCCCGCGCCCGTGAGAGCCGACACCCACACCACTCGCGGGCCAGCGGCGCCATCGCCCCCGATCTCACACCTGAACAACCCCACGAGATCCGGCTCGCTCGCGCCACGACCGAGGTCGACCTTGTTTGCGACCACGATCGTCGTGCGCGCGTCAAGCGCGGCTGCGACCGCCGCGTCTTCGTCGTCCGGTGCCGCGGACGAATCCACGACCAGTACGGACAGCGTCGCGCCCCGCGCCGCGGCTCTCGCTCTCTCCACCCCGGCGCGCTCCGCCTCGTCCTCGCTGGCCCTCCAGCCGGCCGTATCCATCAGCCGCATGGGGATGCCGTCGATGTGCAGGCTCTCCTCGATGGCGTCTCTCGTCGTCCCAGGTGAGGTCGTGACGATCGACCGGTCCCTCATCAAAAGAGCGTTCATCAGGCTTGATTTCCCGACGTTCGGCTTGCCGACGAGCGCGACGGACACGCCGTCCCGCACGGCAGCGCCGACCGCACAGTTCTCCAACAGGAGTTCCACCTGGTCCCGCGCGGCCTGACACAGCGACGCGACGGCCTGCCGTGCGGACCGCACGTCCACGTCCTCAGGGAAATCTATCGCGGCTTCTGTCTCTGTCCTGAGCGACAGGAGGGTGTCGCGGAGTTCGGCGATCAGACCTGAGAGCCCACCCTCAAGCTGTCCGAGGGCCATCTCGAGGCCCCTCGGTGTCTCCGCCGCAACGATGTCGGCGACCGCCTCCGCCTGGACGAGATCCAGCCGTCCGCCCAGGTACGCTCGTTCGGTGAACTCACCACGTCGAGCCTGGCGCGCCCCGCCCTGTAGGCACACTGCCAGAACGCGCCGTGCGGGAACAGGACCCCCATGGCATCCGAATTCAACCATATGTTCAGTGGTATATGTGTGAGGGGCGTGCATGACGGTCGCGAGAACCTCATCGACCTCACGACCGTCGACGTCGACGACGCGACCGTGATGCACGGTGTGAGTAGGACAGTCGGTCAGGGTCTGTCGCCCCTGGAAGATGCTGTCCGCGATCTGGATCGCCTGGTCACCGGACAGCCGCACCAGCGCGACCGCTCCGGGACCAAGTGCAGTGGAGATCGCCGCAATTGTGTCCCCGGGCAGGTGTCTCATCGCTTGGTTCCCGGCCGGCAGAAGCCTGCCTTATTGCTGGGGCTGGGTAGGCTGCTTCCGCCTCCGCCTCTGCCCGCCCCTGCTTCTACTCCTGCCCTTGCCCTGGCTGCCGCCCTTCGCGGGCGCAACGATGATGCTCTTGACGCGTCCCTGCCCCACACTCCGGGTCTCGACAGCGGGGTCTGACTTCAGAACCGCGTGGACGACGCTGCGATCGGCCGCATCCATCGGCTCGGTCGTGATCTGCTTCTTCGCGGCCTTGACCTGCTCGGCGAGTGACAGGGCCTTGTTCTTGAGGAAGTCCCCCCTGCGCCTCTTATACCCGCTGACGTCCAGAACGATCTTCGGGCTTTTCTTCGTGCCCCGCTGGAGCATGCGGTTCGCTACGTACTCCAGCGCACTCAATGTATGGCCGCCCTTGCCGATCAGTAGACCGTCGGACCCGGCCGTTTCTATGTCGATGACAAGCGTGTTCTTCTCTTCCGTAACATGAAGCTGGCAGCTGAGGCGCATCAGTTTGAGCATGTTGGCCACGAGCTCCTCGGCCCGCGCGCTCGAGCTTACGCGTCGTGACACGGCCACCCTGGCCGGGGCTCCTTTGAAGATCCCGAGGAATCCCTTCCGACCGTGGCTTATCACTTCGATGTCCGCTTCGTCACGCGCGATCCCGAACTTGGCCAGCGCGCGCCCTGTCGCCTCCGCTACGTCCTTGCCTGCTCCCTCGATGACTCGTGCCATTCGATGTCCTCCCCGTGCTGCCCCGCGGGTAGATGCACCCTACCTCTTCTTGCGACGTCGTTGTCCGCGGCGCTTGCTGTTCGACGACTGCGACGACCGGCCGGTCTTATCGACGGCCTTGGTCGCCTCAAACGCGGGCGGCGCGGTGACGGAGGTAGGCGTGCTTTCAGGAACACCTTCCAGGGCAGCGGCATCGGGTGGTGACACGGCCACGGCGGCCGAGGGGCCGCGGTGGATATAGTACTGCTGTCCGATGCTCAGGATGGTGTTCACCAGCCAGTAGATCACGAGGCCCGATGCGAAGTTGTAGAATAGCACCGTGAAGAGGATGGGCATCATCTTCGCGACGCCGGCCTGGCTGGGATCCGATGTCGTGAACTTCTGCTGCATGAGCATTCCGAGGCCCATGAGCAGAGGGAGCACGTGAATCGGGAATCCAGCTATTGCTGCGATCGTGTCCGGCTGTGAGAGATCGGTCATCCACAACATGAACGGTGCGCCGCGGAGCTCTATCGTTGTTCTGAGCACCTGGAAGAGCGCGATGAAGACGGGCATCTGCAAGATCATGGGCAGGCAACTGCCCAGAGGATTCACTCCTTCCTTCTTGTACAGCTCCATCTGTGCCTTCGCCAGTTCTTCCTTCTTGTCCTTGTACTGCTCCTTGAGGGCGTTGAGTTTCGGCTGAACGTCCTGCATGCGCTTCATCTCAGTGAAGCTCTTGTGCGTCAGCCTGTAGAAGAGGAGCTTGGTCACGACAGAGATGAGGATGATGACGATGCCGTAGTTGGGTATGTACTTGCGCGCCCAGACCAGCGCCTTGAGGAGCAGAACCGACAGCGGTCTCGTCACGCTCCACCCCATGTCGATCGCCCGCTCGAGGCCCACGCCTATCGCTGATATCTCGCCGTAGTCCTGCGGCCCGGCAAACACCATGAACCTTATCGACGCACCATCGCCCTCGATTGGTACGGCGACCTTGAACCCAACGCTCCGCCCTTCGGTGTCCCCTGTCGTCCGCACCTCGCTGCACGTGACGCCATCCGGCGCGAGCGCTGCCATGAAGTAGCGCGACTGCGTCGTCACCCACTCGATGGCACCCACACGCGGGAACTCAATGCGCTCCTTGAATCGACCGAGGCCGTCCTTCGCGATGCCCCCGTCGATCCGCATGACGGACGCCGGGGCCTTGCCGTCCTCCTTCGCCTCCGTCGGCCTCACGCCCGGCCATCCGATCCAAAGGGAACGTCTTCCGGATGGCTCCCACAGACCCGACACGTCCACGCGCGTCTCGAACCCGAAGCTGTCCGCGTAGAAGGTGTGCTCACGTATGACCGTGATGCCGTCCGGGCCGACCGCGGAGTAACGCACCACCGCCGTCTCACGTCCATCCGTCAGGTCTATATAGGAGGGGCTCTTCGACTCGAATACCCAGTCGTCCAGCTGCAGGGTGTTCGGGCCGTAGTCCAGGCTGAGCGCGAGCGCCCGAGCACTGTCCGGTACCAGCGAGACAAGCGCCCGCGCATCGTCCTCGGGGTCGAGTCGCAGCCTGTAGTCCTTCAACTCCCACGACGTAACTGAACCACCGCGACTCGAGAGCGTGGCCGTCCACAGCGGGGCATCAACTGTGATGGTCGTCTCTGGAATCGTCTCGTCCACCGAATCGAGCGTGACCGCCATGTCCTCCGCGTGGCCCGCGTCGGCGGCATCCTTACCCGGGGTAGTGGAGCTGCGCGCCCCCTCGTCCCCGGCGGGGGTTGCATCTTCCATCTGCGACGCGACTGGCTCGCCGACTGCTTCCATCCCCGCCTGTTCCGCCGCCCTCTTCTGCCGCTGCTGGTTCTGCCAGTAGTTGAAGCCGAACAGCACGACGAAGATAAGAACGACGGCTACAATGGCGCGCTTCTCACCCATTCACGCCTCCTCAAGGGGCCTGTCCATGGTCCCGGTAGTTCGTGGCCCAGCGGGGCACACCCTATTCCGGGACGCGATCTTCTCCCCCCTTAGACCAGGGGTTACAACGCAGGAGCCTGGCCACGGACAGCCAGACACCACGCACCAAGCCGTGTCGCGTGAGAGCTTGTACGGCGTACTCGGAACAGGAGGGAACATAACGACAGCTGGCGGGAATCAACGGGGACACCAGCCTCTGGTATGCTCGCACGAGCACAACCAGCATGCTGGTCATCACCAGGGGTCTCCTGGAAGACGCCATCAGGATCGCCATCTTCTTTGATAGTGGGCCGCCGTTTAGGCCGGTCCTTTTCCCTCGTCAGCTGTCGTGGTCGGATATGCGGCGGAGCTCTGCGTGAAGTGTTCGCCTGATGTCTGAGTACCGCGCGGTGGCCGCTCTGTGTGATGCTACGAAGACAAGGGTCTCAATTCCAGACAGATCCGCACTGCTCGTTCGGAGCGCCTCTCGAAGGACCCTCTTCGCGCGATTTCTCTTGACCGCTCCTCCGACCCTCTTTCCCGCCAGGAAGGCCACACCCGGCGGTCCCTCCCCCACTCGGTAGCACACTCTGCAATACGAGGTCCGCGCCACCGCTCCCGCTCTCAACGTACGCTCCAGCGTCTCACGCCGTCTGATCTTCGCGTATCTGCTCAGCCTCTCGGACGGCACTCGACCACCTACCGCGTCGTCAGACGCTTCCTGCCCTTCGCCCGCCGCCGCGCCAGGACCCTCCGTCCACCAGGAGTGGAGCTGCGACTCAAGAATCCGTGCTTCCTCTTGCCTCTGCGCTTCTTCGGCTGATACGTTCGCTTCATGTTGTCCTCGATGTA
>JAUVLG010000145.1 GCA_030595835.1 Candidatus Eiseniibacteriota bacterium
CTGATTCTCCAGCTTCAGCAGTTTCTCCTGGACCTCTGAATCCAACCGCAGGAGATTCGTGACTTGTGTGACCCGTGCTCGCGACACACCCATCTCTCTCGCGAGATCAGCTCGGGTCGTCACGGAGGGGTCGTTCTCCAGGATGCGGACGTACCGGCGGGCCTCCTGCAGAGGCGATGTGTAGACACGCTCAGGCTCATCGGGGATCCGTTCCCACTGGAAGACCACCCGGCGGTTGTCGTGGGACTTGTAGACGGGGAAGGTCTGCCACCAAGGGGCTGCGGAAGCGGTGCAGTCAATGGTCAACGTGCGGAGCCAATTGTTCCAGGATTCGAACCCGAATCGCTGGCGCGCTTGACGGAGCCCCGGTGGCCACCCCGCCGGGGCTCGCGACTTCTCCCACAGAGCCTGCCGAATCCGATCGCCGGTGTTTCGCCTTGCGACTCTCCGTTCCGAAGGCGTTGGTCGCGCCTCCTGGCGCGCCCGCCCCGACGTGGGCTTCTGCGCGCCGAGACTCTCCGATTCTCCGTTCTCTGCGTGCGATGTGGTTGACGAACCGACTTGCCAGGCTCGGGGGAGGAGGCCCGGTCCGAGTCCTGCGTGACGTTCTGGGCGAGAGCTCTCCGCGCGCACCCCGTCCGGCGCCTCTCGCGACACCGAGGGTTCGCCGACTGTATCGGCCATTCGCGGAGGGCGGCTCCTCTACTCCTTCAGTCCCAGCTCCCGCCTAATCGCGCCGAAATCGAACCTCTGACCCGCGGGCAGCCGGGCCTCGGAGTTCTCGATCTCTTTGAGCAGCAGGTCGACCTCCTCTCGGCCCGACTTCGTCCGCACGGCCTCTCGGGGCGTCTCGCCCCCGAGCGCTGGGAGCGCGCAGTCGACCCAGTCGGCATAGTGCTCTGTCTTCATTTCGAGGGTGATCCGGTCCATCTCGCCCGACGAAAGGGGCAGTGCCGAAGGGGCCCCCGCCGGGTCGCCTTCCGTTTGGAAGGAGGCAACCGGGTCGGAGTGCTCTCTGGTGCGATGGCGGATCAGCGATCCGAGCAGCGTCTCCAGGAGATCTCGCATCGAGTCCGCCCGTTGGACGGAGTTGGTCTCCATCCGGAGCGTGTCGCCGGAGATCGTGGCACTCCCGGTGATCGTGCTTTCCCAGTCCTGGTGCGTCTGATTGCCCGACCGGCTGAAGACGTAGACCTGTTCAGGATCGTCGGCCTCGGGCGGATGTTCGACCTCCTCGGCGGCCGCCAGGCGTGTTTGGATCTCCGCTCGGTCGGCGGGACCGAACACGAAGTGGTCCACCGTGATTAGCAGGGGATCCCCGTCGGTATTCTCCAACACGGGGGGACGACGGGCCCGAATGTCGGCTTCCTCCAGGGCCTCCTCCCAACGGGCGATCAGGTATCGGCCGATCGCCTCCGGCCGCATGCGTTCGACGGGAATGCTGCTCTTGCGTCGCAATCGGCCGCGGGCCCGCCGGACCACGACGGCCGCGTCCCGGGGAGGGAGAGATCGGGGATAGAGGCCGCACAGCACCGAGGTTCCCTCGTGGTCGACCACGCGCGCCAGCACGGCGTCCCGCTTCACAAGCGTTTTCGAAGCAGCCGTCTCCCACACGACACGGGTCTCGTCCGTGAGGAGGTCTTTCAGGGCTAGGCTCCTGCCGGGCTCGACATCGAGCACTTCCCACACCGAGAGCCACGCGGCGCGCTGTGCGTTCAGCCAGGCGAGTTCGGTTGCGCCAAGCCGGCCCGCGTGGTCCTCGAGAAACCACTGCACGACCGGCTTCCCGTCGAAGAGGTGATGATAGAACGCCCATGAACCGAGAAGCTCCTCGGGCGCCGGCCGGTCACGAAACGCGCGCGCGGCGACGTCCAGCCAGTCCGAGCCGAAGCGGCCGCGGGCATACCGGTTCAGCCTGCCCGCGAGCTTCCGGTCCAGATCATGGCATGCCGCGGGAGCGATCTCAGCGTCCGTGGGAGTGGATCGCCCGCTCGCCTCGGCCTGCTCACGTGCGAGGCAGCAGTGCTTGTACTTCTTCCCGCTTCCGCAGGGACACGGCTGATTGCGCCCGACCCTGGCCGCCTTCGAGGTTCCCCGTCCGCCCGTCGGCGCAGAGCGGGCGGCAGCCTTCGGTGGGTGGCGGGACGTGTTGACCTCGAACAGCTCCCCGGCTTCATACGGCACGGTGAAACGCACCTCGACATCATCGTGGTCGAAATACGACTCGCAGACGGGTTCGTCGATGGTATCTCGTTCGAAGAGATTGCCGTGCTTGACGAAGAAGGCGGCCAGAGACACCGCACAGGCGGAAACGACGCGGACGTCGCGTTCGGACAGCGGCCGCAGGACCCCGTCGCGGTCGCGGTGCTGGACCACCGGATAGGCCTCCGGGCCGCCAATGGGCCACCCGTGCTCCAGCGCTTCGCGATGCATGGAGGGCGGCAGGTCTGACGCTGCTTCGTAGTTCAGACAGAGGATGGTGCTCCCCAGGTCGATTGGCGCTCCGGGCGGGGGTAACGCGTCGGCTACTTCGAGGAATTGCTCGTACCCTTCGAGCGAAGGAAAGAGGATCAGGCCGAGATTCTGACCGAGGGCGCCGATGATCGAGAGGCACGTCCCGTCGACGCCGTACGCGGGGATATCCACACGCAGAATCTGGCCGTCTCCGGCGACCTTCCAGGGGGCAGCGTGGTACAGGACCTCGGCGGAGTGGAAGAGCGTCTCGATCACTTCGATCCCGACCCGACCTTCTTCGAAGTAGCTCGACTCCTCGCGCGAATCCAGCCCTGGGGTGACGTCCTCCGACGCGGCCTCGGATATGAATTCGAGTGTCTGATCCAGCTCGGGTGTCGGTGCCTCCACGATCCGAACATCTGGAAGGACCTGTCGCACCTCCGCGGCCAGGCGCGCGTCGGCCACCCGTACGGTGCCCGGCCGTCGCGGCGGACCGATGAGGGGTGACTCCATGGCCTCGAGCAGCGTCGCACCGAATGAGGCCTGCGCCTCCCCCGGCTTGCTCAGCTGGAAGAAAATGACGACGAGCTCCGGCAACTCCAGCCAGAGGATCATCTCCGGCCGGTACGGTGTGCCCTCGGTGATGTAGAAGGGAGGAAGCACTCGGCCGCCGACCCACTCCGGATCGTTCGGCTTGGAACCAGTGCTACGCCGCAAGCTGTCCTTGCGCGGATCGTTAGCCATGCTGGAGATTCTACCGGCGTTCATCCGGCGAGTCAATCCCACACGGATCGCTCGTGGCGCCGGAGGGCGCCTCCCACGAGCTTCGAGGGAAGCACCGCGAGTGGCCTGCAAGCAGATATGCAGAAGGGGACGCCCTGTGCTTACGTGCTTACAGGGTGCCGGTGAGAAGGGCTCCCTGAGCTGCCCTCGCGATCACGGAGCAGGTACATCGCCCCGCGGCGGAGCGCGGGTGGACGCGCTGTTTCAGAACGAGCCGGCCTCAAGCTAGCTGGCGTCACGTGTACTTCAGGCGCTCCTCACCTTCCAACCCGGCCAATCGCGCCATTTGAACATCGTCCTCGTCGATCTCGCGACCCTGCTCATCGACGAGCCACAACCACCATCCGTCCTTCACGACATACGCCCGCCGGACCCGTGACCATGGTTCGGCCCATTCCGGTGCGTTGCCGACCACGACCTCGAG
>JAUVLG010000259.1 GCA_030595835.1 Candidatus Eiseniibacteriota bacterium
ATCTTTGGATCGGTCGGAAGAGTCGTCTCGGTTCCGGAATCGATGATGGATGCTGTTACCGGCTTGAGCGGGAGCGGACCTGCGTTTGTGTTCCAGATAATCGAGGCGCTCGCTGATGGCGGGGTTCATGAAGGGCTCCCGCGGGACATCGCGCTCGAACTTGCCGCACAGACAGTTCTCGGTGCTGCTGCCATGGTTCTCGAAACAGGAGAGCATCCGGGCGTGCTTAAGGATATGGTGACGTCGCCTGCCGGAACCACCATCCGCGGGATCCATGCGCTCGAGGTGCAGGGGCTGCGTGCTGGCATGATGAATGCCGTGATCGCAGCGACCCGGCGGTCGAGAGAGCTTGGAGAGTGAGCATCCCTACCAAGAGGGTTTGAAAGGTCTTTGGGAAGAAATAAAAAGGCGGGAGGGCGGAGCACCGGTGCGCACACCTTGCGCCGCCCTCTTTTGGTTACAGATTACAGGTCGATTGCGCCGGCTGCGGCTTGCAGGATTATGAGCGCATCGAGCGAGGTGACGCTGCCGTCGCCGCTGACATCCGCATCAAGGTCCCAGCCGCCGTCGGCTGCGATCCAGAGCGCGATTGCAGCATCTGCGGGGGTGAGGTGTCCATCGCCGTTGAGGTCGCCTTTCGGCGGCAGATCCCACGGATGCACAAGTGGCGAGAAGGACGACGTGACCGTATCGGCATACTTCACCACTATAATGCCGGGTTCACCGACGAGTCGGTCCACTTCCGTAGCGTTCTCAAGCGGCTTGTAGGCGATGGTGTCGGCATATCTGACTACCATGACGCCGGGCTCGCCGACCAGTCTCTCAACCTCTGTGGCGTTCTCAAGCGATCTATACGAGAATGCATCAGCGTACTTGACCACCATGATGTCCGGCTC
The DNA here is from genome assembly GCA_030595835.1 of Candidatus Eiseniibacteriota bacterium. Taxonomy (GTDB): domain Bacteria; phylum Joyebacterota; class Joyebacteria; order Joyebacterales; family Joyebacteraceae; genus JALGZG01. The sequence goes on from JAUVLG010000259.1 coordinate 897, forward strand.
ACCAACAAGACGACCCACATCTGCAGCATTGTCCAGCGTGAGATTCCAGACGTCATCGGCATCCACCACCACGATCTCGGCAGCAAGTGCTATGGGTGAGCATGTCAGCGCCAGAAGAATGGCGGGTATTAGCAGTAGTTTAGTCTGCATACTCCAACACCAGAGCGACACGTCC
>JAUVLG010000062.1 GCA_030595835.1 Candidatus Eiseniibacteriota bacterium
GCCATGCCCAGCGAGAGACCGAACCCGATCGTCAGGTAGTGAGAGAAACGGAGCGTGTGATCGAACGTCGAGAAGATCCGGACACCGGGTGTACCGGTGGAGTCGTAGGCCACTAGATGATTGGCCCAGTCCGGCAGCTCGGCGCCGAACGGCAGTGACGCCTGGTAGAGGCCGTAGGCGACTGCCGGTACTAGGCCGCCGATGACGGCCACCAGCGCCAGCGTCGCGTCGCGCCCCGAGCGGACAAGACTCGATGCCACGACGAACAGCGCGACCTGCAGAGCAATGCGGTAGACGCTGGTCACGCCCCAGAACAGGTGGGAGGCGGTCATGAGCCCGGGCAGGCTCAGGACCAGGATCGCCAGCCCGATCTTGAACACAACACTCGACCGCCACACACGTCGGAGTTCGCCGCGGTAGGCGGCGTCCGCGAACAACCCCACCAGAAGCATGTCGGTCGGGAAGAGCGACGCCGTCCCGACGATGTCGATGCTCAAGGGCTCCCGAAAGGGAATGGAGGCCAGGAAGAGAAGCCACAACCCGACCCTCACGCCGAACTTCCACACGAGCCAGCACGCGACGGACAGAGCCAGAATGACGATCACCGCTGCGGACGGGGCCGCTGCGACGGCCCAGACGATCGCGGCAAGACCGATCAGTACCGGAAGCCAGGGGCTTCGTATCAGCCGCCCCGCGCGGGACCCGCTCAAGACGCACCCCCCGGGATCACCGCGGTCACGTGGCCTCCCCTCGCCGGATCGCTCTCGCGAAGTCCGATCTGAGCTTCGCGTCGAGCACGGCCCAGACCGCGAGGAACACGACAACGATACCCACCACAGCGGCCAGAAGCGCGAGGAGGCTCCCCTCGTGGGGCAAGACCCTCATCGCGAGCACGGACGCCACCGAGGCGACGACGCCCGCTGCCATGGGCCCGCGCACCGCGGCAGCGAACTCCCCGGCCCGCGCGCCCACGATCCTCGCCGCCGAGATCCAGCCCACGACCAGCGCGATCGCCTGCGCGGTCGTCATGACGAGCGCCACACCTACCATCCCGCCAAGCGTCGCCCCGAAGTAGAGACCGCCGGCCGCCAGCACCAACTGCAGACCGGTGATAGCGCGGAACCTGTTCGGATTGCCGGTTGCCACGAGCAGATCGCCAACGAGCGCCGACAGCGATCGGAAGAGCGCGAAGAACGCCAGGATGGCCAGGGGCACGGCCGCCTCGAGCCACTTCTGTCCATACATCGCAAGTAGGAAGTACCGTCCGAGGAAGACGGCTCCGGTCGTGTAGAGGAGACCCGCCGCGAACATGAAGGACGTCGCGCGCAGGAAGAGCGAACGCTGCTGTTCCCGGTCGTCGCCCAGCGAGCTGTACGACGGGAAGAGCACCGTGTTCAGGGCACGCACGAACAGCGTGGCCGGCAGATTCGCCAGCGAGTACGCGAACGCGTAGATGCCCAGTGTGTGAGAGCCCATGAAACGACTGATCACTATGCGGTCGACGCTCCGGAACGCGAAGATCAGAGCGCTCCCGCCCACCACGATCCAGCCGAAGCTCAGATCCTCGAGCGCGAGGCGCCTGCTGAATCTGAACGTGGGGCGCCAGGACGACACGATCCAGTAGGCCACGGTCTCAAGCACGACCGACGCCACCGACGCGCCGACCAGTGACCAGACCCCCGCCCCGCGTGACGCCAGAAGCACCGCCGTCGCGAAGTAGGCGACGGATCCGGCGGTGGCCGGCACGAGCTTCTTCTTGAAATCGAGAGCCTTCTCGAGAAGACGGTAGGGAACTAGCCGGAAGCCGTGGATCACGAGCACTACCGAGGCAGCCCTGAAGAGCGGGGTCATCGCCTCTTCTCTGTAGAACGATGCAACAACGGGTGCTAAGAACCACGCGGCGACAACGAGCACCGCCCCGATGCCCACCGACAACAGGAACGACGTGTCGGCGGCCTCGCTGGTCTCGCGCTTTCTGTAGATGAGAGCCTGGCCGATGCCGAAGCCCTGAAGGAGAACCATTCCGTCTATGACGACGTAGAGCGCGGCGAAGACGCCGAACTCAACGGGCGTCAGAAGCCCCGCGAGGATCAGTAGGGCAAGGTAGCGCACCGCCCGGACAAGGAACATGATGCCACCGACCCAGGCGACACCGTGAAGGACCGATCGCTTCATGCGTGAGTCCGGTTAGGTGGAGTCTTCGTCGCTACGTGGCCCCCCCCACTGCCTGAGCCCGCGCGCGAAGCGAAGAAGAACCTTCGATTCCATCGAGCCTGCGAATTCGGCGTCGTGGCGGTTGCCTCGAGCATAGCGGAGGAAGCTGTCGGCGGCGAAGGCAACGCCCACGGACCCGACGAACGCCAGACCGACCGTCAGAAGGACGATTATGCTGCGCCGGGGCCGCGACTTCTTGAGGGGTGGAGTGGCCGCGTCCAGAATGTGGATGATCTCCAGATCGCGCGTCTCCTGGATCCTGGCCTCCTCGAGCTGGCTGCTGAGAAACGCGCGCACGTTCTCCTGGACCATCACCTCGCGCGTCAGGTCGGCCAGGCGCACGACGAGTTCGGGTATGCTCGCCAGAGGCAGCAGTGTCCCGTCCTCGTTCGAGCCGAGCGGGACGTCGTGGCCTCTGCCCGTGAACTCCCCGAGCTTCTTCTGGATCTCCCGAAGTTCAGCGTCGATCTCTCTCATCTCGACGTTGTCCGGATGAGAGAAGCCCTCGAGCACGCCGCGTCTGATCTCGAGCTTCGTGCGCTCCGCCTCCAGCACGGCGATGGCCGCCACGGTGGCCCGTGTCTGCTCCGTCAGGTCTATGGCCCCGTGCTCTTCCTGAAACTCGCGGAGCGCGTCGGAGGCAGTCAGAAGCCTCTGACCGTTCTCGCCCAGGGCGCTCTCGACGAACTCGCGCGTGCGCCCGGCCTGCTCGACGCTGGTCCTGCGATTGTAGTCGTCGAGGAACTCCATGAAGGCGTTGGCCATGTCGGCGGCTCGCTGACGGTCGAGGTCCTCCACTCGGACCTCGATGAACCCCTCTGACGTCGTGCCAACGGTGAGACGATCAACGAGCTCCTCGATCGCGTGCTCGCCCGAGTCGGCCTTGTAGACCCGCTGAAGGTCGAATCTGTCGACCACCTGGCTTCTGATGAGCCTGCTCTTCAGAACCCCGATCATGAAGTCGGTCATGGGCGTCGACGAGAGCAGGCCTCGAGCCCCAAGATCCATCCCTATCTGGCTGAACATGCTCAGGACGCCGCCTCGTGATGCTCCCTCCTGAGGAGATACACAAGTCGCCGAGGCCGCGTACCAGTTGGGCATCATGAGGCTCACCACGACGGACACGACGATCGCTCCGATGGTGATCCTGTAGACGAGCCTTCTCCAGCCGAGGATGAGATCCAGAGCGGACTTCTGATTTGCCATCGACTGCGCACTCCCGGCGGGCTCCCGCCAGCTACTGCGTGGCCTGATCTATGACAACGTACACCGTCAATACGGACATGATGAAGCCGGCCACCTCCCGCGCGAGCTTCCACCAGTCGCTCTCATCACGCTCGGGCACCCATACGAGGTCACCGGGCTCGAGGACACCCGCGCTCCCGGCGTACATCCACTCGCCCGTGGCGCCCCTGACCACCCTGATCCTGTTCTTCTTGGCCAAGGAGGCGTAGCCGCCCGCCTTTTCTATGTAGTGCCCATACCGCTTGCCGGACAGATGCCCGACCTTGCCCGGGTTCGCCACCTGGCCGAGCACCTCAATCGTGTCGACGTGCCGGGGGATCACTATCAGGTCGCCGTCCCGGAGCAGAGCGTCCTCCGACTCGTCGCCGGCGAGTGCCCTCTCGAAGTCCGAGATCACCGACATCCGGTCCCTCTGCCTGCTCTTGAAGTAGGGGTATTCCAGCCCCGTCATCTCGCTCACGGGCATGCCGCTGAGCCGCTCGAATTCGGCGTCTGGGTCGTCTTCCGGCCTCGGGCGTACGAGCCGGGCGCCGCGAAGCCAAGCCTCGGGAGTCGGTCCGCCCGCCCTTCTTACGACGTCGGACAGCCGGTCGACGCCCTCCTCTATGCCGTAGGGCCCCGGCCGCTCTACCTCGCCCTCGACAGCAACGTGCGTGACACGCCGCCACTCAGTGAACTCGCGCACGTAGACCTGGTCCCCGTCGGCGAGCGGGCGGCCGGCCCCCGCGATTGCCGACAGGTCAACGATGACGGAACTCGCCTGCACGCCGCCCGTGAACCCTCGGACCTCGACGCTGTCAGTGATGGCTCCTCGAGCGAAGCCGCCGGCCAGCTCAATGAGCGATGCTACGGTCTCGCCCTCCGTTAGTTCGAAGATCCCGGGACTCCCGACGGCTCCGTAGACGCCGACGAACGCGACAGCGTACGGAACGAAGATGACGTCGCCGTCGAGCACCGGCGGGTTCGCGGTGACGTCGCCGGTGTTCTCGTAGCGCGTGAGATCGACGCGCGCTTCGTCGCCGTTACGGCGCGTGACTGCTATGTTCCTTGTGCTGGCATCCGGCGTGAGGCCGCCGGCCTTCTGAAGAAACTCACCTGCCAGATCAAGAGGCGTCCCCACGTAGGTGCCCGGATCTCTGACCTGCCCGAGCACGTTTACGAGCATGCTCCTCAGGTCGGTCAGTGAGACGCTGACCTCCACGTCGTGATAGAACCCGCTCAGGTGATCTGATATGTCGCGCTTGACGTCCTTGAGAACCTCGCCCGCGACGGGGATTGTCGCGATGCCCGGCAGAACAAGCTCTCCCTCCGGCGTCACGACCGCCGAATGGCTCACGGTGCCCTGCCCCCAGACGGTGATCGAGAACCTGTCGCCCGGACCTACGATGTAGATCGAATCGTCGACGGGTCCCGAGAGGCTCGGAGGATGAGGCGCCCACTCCCTGCATGGGCCAATGGTATCTACGCCAGCGCTCGCGTCCGTGACGTCAACCGCGGCGGCGGGCGCCGCTAACAACACGGCAGCGAATGCCAGGAGGACCGCGAGGAGGACGCGTACGGGCATGGAGGCGCTACGATCCATCGTCACCTCGTGTCGAAGGGATGCTCTCGATAGGAGCACTGATTATCGGTCTCAGAGATCAGGCATGTCAAGAGACCTGCTAGCCGTCACTCGCTCCCCAGTCGTAGGGGATGTCGTTGTCGTGCGGGTCCACGCGGAACTCGTCCGGCTCGTCGTAGCGGTACGGCTCGGTCGGGCAGTTCACGAGGTAGCCCGGTTCGTTCCCGATGGCCTTCATTCCGTGGAGAACACCCGGGGGAATAGTGACCAGAATAGGATTGAGCTCGCCCATGGTGAACTCATTGACCTCACCGCGCGTTGGTGAATCTGGACGACCGTCGTACAGCACGACCTTCATCATACCCTTGACAATGGTGAAGTAGTCGGTCTGGACCTTGTGGTAGTGCCACCCCTTGACGACGCCGGGGTAGCCTACGGACAAGTAGACCTGTCCGAACCTGTCGAAGATGTCGTCGTCAGCGCGGAGCATCTCCATCAGGTAGCCGCGCTCGTCCGGTATCAGCCTGAGTTCCTTGATGCGGACGCCGTCTATCAGTTTCTTGGCCTTGACGCCTCGGGAAAGACCACCGGGTGCCATTCTCCCCTCCTGGAATTGAGCCTTCGACTACCGCACGCCGCGCCCGACACCAACGTAGCTGAATCCGTGTCTCTCAAGATCCTCGGGATCGTAGACGTTCCTACAATCGATAACGACGGGAGTCCGCATGAGTTTCTTCAACCGGTCGAAATCGAGCTGTCTGAATTCATTCCACTCGGTGGCGATGACGAGTGCGTCCGCGCCCTCCGCAACGGCGTAGGCGTCCGCGACGTAGTCGATGAACGGCATGAGCTCCCGGGCGTTATCCATCGCCACGGGATCGAACGCCCGGACGGACGCACCGAGCGCAGAGAGTCTCTCGGCCAACACGATCGAGGCCGCGTAGCGCATGTCGTCGGTGTTCGGCTTGAAGGCGAGGCCCAGAAGGCCCACGGTCCTGCCGGAAACGTCCCCGCCGACCGCCTCGACGACCTTGGTCACCATCCGCTCTTTCTGCTCCTCGTTCACGCTGACCGCTGAGTTGACGATGCGCGCCGCAGCGCCCGCCTCCTCCGCGATGTGCACCAGTGCCTTGGTGTCCTTCGGGAAGCACGAGCCGCCGTACCCGGCGCCCGCGTGCAGGAACTTCGGACCGATCCTCTTGTCCAGACCCATGGCGTATGCGACGACCTGAACGTCGGCGCCGACATTCTCACAGATGTTCGCGATCTCGTTGATAAACGAGATCTTTGTCGCGAGAAACGCGTTGGATGCGTACTTGATGAGTTCGGCGCTCTCTGTGGCGGTCTCAACGATGGGCGTCCTATTCAGATAGAGGGGAGCGTATATGCTCCGCATTACCTCCATCGCCCGCTCACTGCTGGCCCCGACCACGACTCTGTCAGGACGCATGAAGTCCTCGACGGCCGACCCCTCACGCAGAAATTCGGGATTGCTCACGACATCGAACTCGATGGGCTCGGCCTGATTCTCCTCCACGATCCTCCTGAGCCTCGTGGCCGTTCCCACGGGAACCGTGCTCTTCTGGACGATGACGCAGTAGCCGGTCATGTGCTTGCCCACATCCCGAGCGACCGAGTCCACCTGGGACAGATCCACCCGCCCTCCCTCACCTTCGGGCGTGCCGACCGCACAGAGGATGACGTCGTTCTCGGCGACCGCCTTTGCGAAATCGGTGGTGAAGCTGAGCCGCCCCTCCCTCACGTTCCTCTCGACGACCTCCCGGAGCCCCGGCTCGTAGAACGGGATCTCGCCACGCGCGAGTTGATCTATCTTCTCTGTGATGCGATCAACGCAAACGACCTGGTTGCCGAAGTCGGCGAGTCCCGCTCCTCCCACCAGCCCTACATAACCCGTCCCGATCACCGCTATCTTGTGCATGAAACCTGAACCCCCGTCGATGTGGTCACGTCGGTCAACTGAGCGTCAAGACCCAGGCGGATGGGGCCCGTCGCCCGATCCTGCTCCGCCAAATGGACCTCGACGTCGGGCCTGCCGGCCCGCTCCAGAGCGTCGCGCGCGGTCGTGAGCGCCAGGTCTGGAGTGTTGTTCTCCCTGGACAGATGCGCGAGAACGAGAGCGGACATTGGACCATCCCCAAGCGAAACAAGTTCCCTCGCCGCCGCCTCGTTGGAGAGATGTCCCTCGATCCCCATTATCCGTTTCTTCAAGAACCACGGGTAGTCACCGTCCCGCAGCATCTGCTCGTCGTGGTTGAATTCGAGCACCACACAGTCCGCTCGGCTGATGCGGTCGCGAACCGGGCGGCTAACCACGCCGAGATCCGTGGCCACCACGACGGTTGTTCGGCCATCGCTCACGGAGTAGCCCACCGGTTCGGCGCAATCGTGGCTGATCGCGAACGGCGAGACAAGGAGGTCGCCGATCTCGAAGTCCGTTCCCGCTTCCACGATGGTCCGCCCCGGGCACTTGCCCAGACGTCGGTCGATGGCCGCGTGGGTCCCGGCCGTAGCGCAGGCGGGAATGTCGAACCGTCGTGTGACAGGACCGAGGCCGCTCACGTGATCAGAGTGCTCGTGGGTGACAAGCACGGCCGAGAGCTCCGTGGCGTCCAGACCCAGTCCTTCCGCCGTCTGCGATATGCGTCTGGCGGAAACGCCGGCGTCGATCAGCACCGCGGTCGACGCACTCGACACCCAGATCGCGTTTCCGGAACTCCCGCTGGCGAACACCGCGACCTTCATGGATCCCCCGGTCACATTCGACGATGATCCGGACCGCACACCCCCGGATCATCGCGCTCTCCTGAAGAAGCGACCACCCGAGGTATCAGCGACCGTCGAGTGGCCTGTGAAATCGAAGGAGCAGATGGCGCTATGCGCTCGCGCCGGTTCCCGTCGGCCTATCGATGTACTGGGATATGAGCCGCTCGAATCTGCTCTTGTAGATGAGATCGAACGTGTCCATCAGATCTGGGATGATCTCAGACGCCTCTCGGCGGACGCGCTGGGCAAGGACCGTGGCCTCCTGACGGTCGAGTCGACCGCCCATGATCTCCTCGCATGCGCTGTCGACCAGCTCTCTCAACGCGCTGAGCTTCTCGTTCTCCCCGGCCAGGAGCTTCTGCATCTGGATGTCGTCGAATGTGTCGCCCATACGTAGAACCACCTATGGAGTTTATCATCAGTTTATCAATCGCCCACTGAAGCAGAATTCTACGGCCCGTGCGTGCTCGCGTCAAGCGCCTTCGGCGAGCGGCCAGGCAACACGGCTTGACACTCGCTGCCCGAGGGGCGTAGGCTTGCTTTCTGGACCCTGACCGCTGCCGGGAGAGCTTGGAGGCCTCGATGCTCAGATTGCTGTCTTTCGTGCTCGCCGTCATCGCGGCGGTGGTACTGCTACTCGGCATCGCCGTGAGAATGTCGAGCAGGGAGTTCATCATGAACATGGCGCCTGTCACACTGTGGCGATTTTCGGTCGCCTGCGTAGGCTTCGCCATCTATCTGCACCTTTACGCCAAGGACGAGCACGAGAGCTAGAGGGTCGGACGGTACTCCTGCCGAATGCAGGTCCACGGTCGCCCGGCGGATGCCGGGAGGCGCAACTCTGGAAGCGAGGTTGGATCGAAGATGAGCCTGGAACTCAGACAAAGAGTGCTGCGTGCGTCCGAAGCAGTCGAGAGCCGCCCCATCTCGCTCGGCCGGTGGCTGCTGATACTGGGCGCCATCATCGTCCTCAGACACTTCCTGGAGCAGCTCTCCGGGCAGCAGAAAACCCTGTATTTCCTCTCTTACTTCATCCACTACCCGCTGGCCTACGTCGCGCCTTTGATCGCTCTGTCGGTGGTGCTTGCCGCATTCGCGCGGGAGAGAATCGAGCGAGTGACCAAGCTGATGCTGTTCGCCTGGCTCCTGACGCTCTTGCCACCGCTCATCGACATTCTGCTGTCGCGTGCGGGCGAGGGCCCCGAACTCATCGGCTACCTCATCCCGCAGAGCGGCACGCTCACTGGAGCGTTCCTCAACCTGTTCAACCCGGCGTACCAGCAGTTCCAGGGCGCCACCGCCGGTATCAGATTCGAGGCGGCGCTGGGCTGCCTGCTGGGTGCCTTCTACGTGCACCTGAAGACGCGAAGCATCGGCAGGGCGGTCCTCTCGTTCTTCGCCATCTACGTAACGATGTTCTTCTTCTTCACGCTGCCGGTCATCATCGTGAAGCTGAGCCGCCTTCTCGGGGGCGACATCGATAACATCTACCAGCTGTTCTTCGCCCGCGCGAGCGTGCACAGAGGGTTCGCCAATGCCACGCCCTTCGCCGTCTCAGATCTCTCTAACGCAATGATCGACCTGTTCGTGCTGGCGCCGCTCCTGGCCATCTGGCACCGGATGTACACCCCCGGCGGGTCCATTCCCGTTCGGAAGGTGTTCGACCCCGTCACGGCGGCCTTCCACGTGCTCACGACGTCCGCGGGCGTGTTCCTGGCCGGCCAGCTCCTCATGAGGGCCAGAGGCTTCGCTCCGATCGCTCATCCGTTCGACGTCATCTCGATAGTCGGGCTGCTTGCCGCGTCCTTCTTCACGGCGCTCACGGCGTCAGCCTTGAGGGAGCTGCACCGCAAGAGCACACCCCCCTCCGAGAGCGGGGGAAGCACCACGGCCACGCTCGGAGTATTCTCGTGCGTGTTCGCCCTCTTATTCGCGCTGTCGGTGAGCTACGTGGCGATGACCTACGTGCTGTCGATGATGGCTGTCTACTACTTCTACTACGCTCGCCCGCTGAGGCTCGTGCGGTTCACACCTCTCGCCGGGCTGGCGATCGGCGCGGTGACTCTGTTCTCCGTGACGCTCGGTTTCGCGGCCTACGCCGGCGGCTCCGCGTCACTGTGGCTCCCACGAAGCGCCGTCATCGCGTGCATCTTCATCCCGGCGCTCGCGTTTCTCTCCCGGGACATCTGGGAGACTCGCGACCAGGAAGACGGCGGACGCTGGAACCTGAAGAGCGCGCTGGGGTTCAAGAGGGCGCGCTCTATCGCGGCACTCGGGATCATCCTGGCCTCATTACTCCCGGCGGCGATACTCCGCCAACCGATGCTGCTCTGGATCGGTGCTGTCGCGGGGCTGGCCGGAGCCACCGCCTTGCTGACGCTCGCACGGCAGAACGTGCCCGCGGCCCTCACCGTGCTCGCGACGCTCTCTCTGATCTTCGGTTTCGCGATGGGAAGCGCGGAGGCCCCCGTCCTCACGGCCGGGCTAGCCGACACCGACTTCTCGCGCGTCTCGAGAAGGAGCGGCGAGTTCGAGATGTTCGATCGCGGGGCCTCAACGGAAGAGCATCAGCTTCTCGCGGATGGAATAGAGCGGTTCAGGCGCGGGGACTTCGAGGGCGCGGTAGCGGCCTTCAAGCAGGTGAGCGAGCTGAACCCCGAGAGCACACAGGCCTACGTCAGTATCGGCAGTGCCTACATGCGAATGGACCGGCTGACCGAGGCCGCGAACGCTTTCAGGAGAGCTCTGGCCCTCGATCCCGATGACGCGGTGGCCAGAGTCGGGATGGCGCAGGTACACAAGCTCTGGGGCCAGCCGGATCAGGCTCTGGAGGAACTGGAGAGAGCCCTCGAACTCGACCCGCAGAACGCGGACGCGTACTACACGAGAGCGATCATCTACCAGGAACTGGGCGATCTGGAGCTCGAGCTCGAGGCGCTCGTCGCGACGGCCGGCATAGACCCCCGGAACAGCGTGGCCCTGTCGAGGCTGGCCGACATCTACCTGGCCAACGAGATGCACGCAGATGCCATCTCGGCTCTCAAAACCGCCTTGACCGGACGCACGCCCGTCGACCACGCCCACACCAGGCTTGCAGAAGCATACTACGCGCTGGGGAACATGGACGCGGTCGAGAACGAACTCCGCAAGGAGATCGCTCTTCGTCCCAAGCTGGCGTCACCGCACGCGAATCTCGCCCGTCTCCTCGCCGAGCAGGGCAGGTCGGCGGAGGCCGTCCACGAGTACGAGACCGCGCGGTCGCTGACCAGCGACGAACACATGATCGAGTTTCTTGAGCGTGAGCTGGGCGGACTGAGGCAGTAGCTTCAGCACGAGGGCAGCGCGGACCTGCAAGGACAACGCGAGGCGGTGGCGACGGGAGACTAGTCGTCACCGCCTTCGTGTATCATGACCTTGCACGGAACGGTGTCCTTGAGCGCTTTGGCCTGCGAGCCGGACACCAGGCGGGACAAAGCGGCGTGCTCACGCTTCGCGACGAAGATCACGGCGGGCGCCTCCATCTGAGCAGCCTCAAGCGCGCGCATGAGGAACTCCCCCTCGACAAGCTCCGTGCGGTGCGTGATCCCGCGCTTCTCTGCCGCGCGGGCAACTTCAGCGAGTTCACTGATCCCCTGGCGCTTGAGTTCCCTTCGCATCGCGAGCAAAAGGCGCCCGCTGGGGGCTTCCCCAAGGAATCCCTCGTGCGACATGCGTTCCTGGACGTCGCGCGGCATCACCGTGTCCAGAATGAAGAGGACCACCAGCTCTGCGTTCTCACTCCCCGCAGCGTCCAGCGCTCCGCCAACGCACGAGTTTGACACGCGGGAGGCAGAGAGAACGAGAAGAACGCGCTTCACCTGTACACCTCCGTCCTACACGCCTATACCAAGAAGGGGCCAGTAGAATCTCACCACGAGCGCGAACAAGAGGAGCGCAACGACCTTGAACACGGCGCCCGCCGCGAAGGAATCGCGCAGCCTGTAGTACCCCGCGGAGTACGCTATGGCATTGGCGGGCGTGCCCATCGGCAGCGAGAAGGCCAGCCCCGCGGGCACCGCGACCACGAAGACGACGGAGATGGGAGACACCCCACTCCCCTCCATGAGTCCGAAGCAAATGGGCAGCATCAGCGCAACGGCGGCCACGTTGCTTATGGCCTCCGTCATAAAGGTCGCGGCAGCAGCGAACACCATGAGCATCCAGAACGGCGGGAGTCCGGCTATCCGGTCCTCGGCCACGTACGCGATCCAGCGGGTGGCGCCGGACTCGTGGAGCGCCGCCGCGATCGCTATGGCGCCACCGTACATGAAGATAACGCCCCAGTTAACGTACTCCTCAACGCTCTTCCACTCGATGAGATTGAACACGAAAAGCGCGACCGCGGCCAGTATGGAGATCGAGGCCAGCCCCACAACCTGGCCGCTCACGATCCAGGCGACGATCGTCAGGAGCATCACGATCCCGACGCCTTTCTCCCTCTTGCTGACGGGACCCAGAGCCTTCGCCTTCTGGTTCAGAACTTCCCGGGCGCGGGAAACGTCATCGACATCGACGCCGAAGCCCCTCAGGAGCAGGAAATACGCGCACCCCATAAGGACAATGGAGAACGGCGCCACGGCGATCACCCACTCAACGAAGGTGATCGACATATCGTAGTGCTGACTCAGGATGCCCAGCGCAAGCGGATTGCGCGCTCCGCCCAGGAACGTGGCGACACCGCCGATGACAACTCCCCAGGCCAGCGCCAGGAACAGCGCGCGGCCGTAGCGGCTCTTCACCGGCTTGAGGTCAAGGGCGTGCGCTATCTCGAGGACAATGGGAAACAGGAGGGCGGCCACGGCATGCTGGGGCATCCAGAAGGCCAGGAACCCCCCTGAGAAGATGACGCCCGCCAGAAGCGATCTCGGACTACTGCCGAATCGTCGCAGGAAGGCCAGAGCCAGTCTTGTGGAGAGACCGGAGCGCATCAGCGCGGCGGCCAGTATGAATGCGCCCAGAATGAAGAAGACCACGGGACTGCCGAAGAGCTCGAAGGAGCGCGAGGCCGGGAGCACTCTGAGCGTGGGCAGGAGGACTATGGCGAAGAGACTTGTCACCGCGAGGGGCAGCCCGTTGCCGACCCAGAGCACGAAGCAGAGTGCGAAGATCGCCAGCGCGTTCTGTCCCTCCCGAGTCAACCCGGCGGGCGTTGGCGCGAGCACAATGCCCGCGCACACGGCGAAGGCGATGATGATGCTCAGGGTTTTGCGGCGAGTCAATACGTCT
>JAUVLG010000115.1 GCA_030595835.1 Candidatus Eiseniibacteriota bacterium
GGGATGGCACGGAGCGAACGTCTTTGCCCAGACCGGCTTCTCGGCAGTCAGCACGTGCACGCATTCCTGGTGCAGTTCGAACCCTCGGAGCACGTGCCCTTGCATGACACCGAGTCTGAGTGCCGGAGACAGCCTGTAGTACACGCCCCCTTCCATGAGCCTGATGTCCCCACCCCCCATGCAGCTCGCCACACCGGCCTCGAGGTTGTACTCGACACGCTCGCCGACTCGTCCCAGGATCTCGAGAGCCACGTGACGCACAGCGTACCGATCGACGCCGGGGCCGAAGGAGGTCAAGAGCGGAGCGCCGTCACCGTAGAACTCCGCCTGCAGCGATACGCCGGCGTGAACCTCCGGGGGCGGCACCTCCATACCGTTCGCAACGTCTGCCGTCAGGAGCAGGAGAGGCAACAGCAATGAGCATCCGAGCATCGAGGGACGCGGCAGCCAGGTTCGACGCCTCGTCCGGGCCGTGCTGTCCTGGCCGGGGTTCGTGGGAACCCGCGGGTGTGTCCGTGTGAAGATAGTGATCAAGGATTGCCCTCCTCCGATTATCCGTCCACCCGTTCCATTGCCCGCTCAACGATCCACTCGGCGATGCGCGGATCCGGGAGAAGACCCTTCGTCGCGTAGCGGATGTCGCTGCCGCGGAACGCCTCGCCGGCGGTCAGCTTCATCATGCCCATGTCCAGCATGCTTCGCTCAGCCATTCCCTCTACTCCCATGGAAAGATAGAGCCCGACGACCAGTACGCGCTCCGCCTTCTCGGCGGCACGTGCGATCGCTGCTATCCCCTTTGTGGGGAACGACTGCCCCACCTCGACCAACGCGTAGTCGTAGTGCTGGATGCCGGTGCGCGAGCACACGTACGAACCTATGTCGCGGCACAGACCATCCCAGACCGGCTCCGTCGCAACGTCGCCGTGCGCGAGAAGCACGATGCTCTCAACTTCGGTATCCGTGGACAGTTCCGTGACACGATCAAGCATGACTTCTCTGAGAACGCTGCCCGTTCGGAGGGTGGGACCCAGCGTCACCTTCATGTCGGTATCGACAATCGTAATGCCTTCCTCACCCAGTTCCTCGATCATGCTCGCTTCGGCGTACAACCCCAGGATCGTCGGGATGTCGAAGAGCGAATGACCGGAGGGAGCGATGAAGAGCGGGAGAACGTAGACCTCGTCGATGCCCGCCTCCTCAAGCTCACACATGACCGTATGGATCGAGGGCTCCGTGAACTCCATGAGAGCGACGCGCACCTCGGCAAAGACATCACTTCCCTCCCCCTTCTCAAGGAGCGTCTTCACCTCGCTCTCAAGGGCCAGCACCGGCCCGTTCCAGGACGGCATCGGTGCGCCGTGTCCAACGATCAGGAGCCCGCGACTGCTCGCGAGCGCGAAGCCGGTGAGTGCGAACGCCACGAGGACCGTGAGTAGCGCTGTCCGCGCCGGACGCATCCGGCGACTGGAGAACAGGTTGTCCAGCATTGAGGCAACTCCCTTCCTTCCAAGACCCCGGCCGCTCAAGCCACATGGCCCCGCTGCCGGATGCAGCCGACCGCTAACTCCGTCGACCCCTGGTTGTCTGAACGTTTCACAACGAGCGCGGGCGAGAAACTAGAACCCGAACTCGATTCCCCCGTAGAAAATGCGTCCGAAGACAGGAGCGTACATGAAGGCCGCGTCGTCCGTGTGCTTCTCTTCCTGAACGTAGTCGGTGAGATTCCTGGCACCGGCGAAGAGCTCAACGCCCAACATCACCTCTCGAGAGACCCGGGCGTTGACGATCACGAAGCTCTCTGTTTCCTTGATCGTGGTCGGCTCCTCTCCGTCGGCGAAGTAGTCGATGTAGAGCGGCCCCTGGAGGTCGACGTCCACGACGATATTCCATCTGGTGGGACGGCACTCGACCCCCAACCCCGCGCTGTAGCTCGGGAGCCTCGAGATGTAGACGCTCTCATCCTCGTGCTCGGTCCCGACCCAATCCTCGCGTGCGTTGTCGTACTCCCCTTGCGCGAGAGTCGCGTATGCGTTGAGAATGAGCGCTGCGGTAACCTCGTGCCGTGCGTCCACCTCGATCCCCTGGATGAACGCATCATCAACGTTCTCCCACTCGTAGGTATAGCCGCGTGCGTCCGCGGCCTCGCTCGCGTCGACGAGCCCCACCTTGTCCCGGATGTCCGTGCGGTAGAGCGACGCGCCGAGTGTCCAGCGCTCGCCGTAGTAGTCGGCCGACACGCTGTAGCTCACTGACCTCTCGGGCCTCAGGCCATCGCCTTTCCAGACCCGCGGGGACCCGCTGCACAGATGGAGATCCTCGGAGAACCCGAACGGCACCCGGTGTCCTGTACCCACACTGCCGCGGAAGGCCAACCGCTCGCCGGGGCTGTAGCGAACCGCCACGCGGGGGTTCACGGAGGACTCCTCGTACTCCACGCTCGGAACGCCCTCGGGGGCAACGCTGCCCGACCCCCGGAACGCGTCCTCGGATGTGTGGTGGTCGAACCGGAGGCCGAATACGAACTCGAGTTCGTCGCTCGCCACGAACTCGTCCTGCGCATAGAGACCGATGTCCGTAGCTCGCTTCTCGCTGGTCGAGCGATAGACCTCCCCGTAGTCCTCGTCCTCCTCGTCCACGACGACGTACATCCCGGATTCCTCGAATCGGTCGTGCGTCAGCTGCGTACCCACGAGGAATCGGTGTCTGCTGGGAACCGGATGGGAGTACGTCACATTCGCACTCACAAGATTCTCCGTGGCCAGGTATGGACGCAGGAGATCCACGGGCGGCGTCTCTTCATAGATGGATTCGTAGTCACCCGCGAACGTGTCGTTCGTGGCATTCCTGTCATGCGTGGCATACGCGACGGAGATATCAAGACCGTTCCCGGCGTCGAAGGCCCTCGAGAGCGACACATCCGCCTCATATCTGTCGGTAGTGATGCACTCGCTCCCTGCCGTGAAGGGGTTCTCGTAGACGTCCTCCGGGATCACGTAGTCCGCGTTGTAGAGCTCGCCCCCTTGCCTGACCTCGTGAAGGGCACGACCCCTCACGACAGCGCGGTCGAGACCAGGAACCGCATCGAAGATCGCGTTGAAGCCCGCGCTCGACAGATTGCTGCGCACTCTGTCGGAGATATGGTCCGTCCCCAGGACCTCGTCGCGGCCGACGCCGTCGCGTGTGTAATCGATGGCATCACCCCTGTTCTTCTGGGCGAACACCACCAGCCCCGCGGACCCGAACTGCTGTGAGGCCGAGAAATCGTACCTCTGCGTTCCGTACTCCCCGAACTCAAGTGTCAGCCCGGCCTCCGGGCGCGACCGGGGCATCCGGGTAACCAGGTTGATCGCGCCGGCGATAGCACCACTTCCGTACACCGCCGACCCGGCTCCTTTGACGATCTCGATGCGGTCGAGGGACGCCGTGCCGATCTGTTGAAGGCCGTAGACGCCCGCAAGGCCCGAGTACACCGGCTGGCCGTCCACGAGCACCTGCGTGTGGTCGGGCCCAAGACCCTGCAGGCGGATCTGGCTGTAGTTGCAGAACTGACACTGCTGTTCGACCCGCACTCCCGGGGTTCCATCGAGCGCCTCGTAGATATCGCACGCCCCCGCATCCTCGATCGACTGGCGCGTCATCACCTGTGTGCGGACGGGCACGTCCTTGACGTAGCGCGTCGTCCTTGTGCCGGTGACGACGACCGCCCCCATCTCGAGGGCCGTCTCGGTGAGCGCAAAGTCGACCGTCGCCGTCCGGTCGGGCTCGATGACGATGTCCTTCGTCAGTGTCTTGTAGCCCATCATCGAGACCACTATCTTCTGGGGACCCACCGTGACGTTCGGGATATGGAACTCCCCGGCGCGATTGGTAATCCCGCCGGACACTCCTCCCCGAAGACACACGTTGACGAAAGCGAGCGGGGTCCCGGTATCGGCGTCGACGATGCTGCCTCGGACGCCCCCGAATTGCTGCGCCACGGCCACCGTCGCGAGCACGGCGACACACACGACCGCGACTACTGCTCTGGTCAGTCTCATCGCTCCTCCTCTGTTGAAATTCGCCTTGCCATGATTTCTTAGGCTCTCCTAACATCCAACGCAAAAAAGAGAGGGCGCCTAGCGCGCTCCCATCGCTCCCACTCTTCCGGGCTCATCCGGAGGATCTGTCGGGAGGCTCAGGGTCCGAACCTCGGCCCCGATGCTGCTCCAGACATCGCTCGATGCACTGCCGGCATCCTTCCGGATTCTCGACCTCTTCGAACGTCCTCAGAACGCTGCAGATCCAGTCGTTGCCCCCGTCGGGACACATATCAATGAACCCGAGGAAGTCCACGATCTTCCGCATCACGGACGGTGAGAGCACGTGCTCCATCCGACAGGCCGCCACGTCGGCCTCGCTCGTGCCCACGCCCAGCACTCGTGTCAGGAAGTCCTTGAGCACCCGGTGTCGACCCGCGACGTCCTCAGCCGCCTTCCTTCCCTTCTCGGTCAGAGTGATGACATCGTAGGGAGCGTAGTTCACGACTCCCTTCGCACTGAGCACGTGCAACGCCCCCGTGACCGACGGGCCCGTGACACCCAGGCGCTTGGCGATATCCTTCGCACGCACCGCCTGCTTATCCTCCAGAATGGCGAGAATGGCCTCCAGGTAGTCTTCCTGGCTCTCTGTCAGGCCGTCGTCCTGTGTCACGCGAAGCCTCCTCAGCGGCTTTGTTTGGTCTGCCTAACATTATAAGCTGCCACAAAGACGCCGTCAAGGGCTTTCTGTGACCGGTCGCCTGCAGGAGATCGGTGGTGCCGAAGCTCTGGGGGAGCTTCTCGGGAAGAACCAGCAGGGGTGTTTCGGGGGAAGTCCGGGGGACCGCTGTTCTGACAAGGATTCACCCGCTGGTGGCGCGGGACTTGCATCGAACACAACTATGTATTAGAAACGACGCAAGCGTTGGCGGTCAGGTGCGCGAGGGCGTCGACGCTGGCACGTATCCGCTCGCCGTCTCGCGCGGGTCTACTAGCCACGGAGGCTTCTGTATGTACACTCGTCAGACGACCGTCCTAGTCGCGGCCCTCCTCGCCGCTCTGGTTCTCCTGCCCACGACCGCCGCCGCAGAAGAGACAGCGGTCTCTACCGAGGGCGGCATCGAGGTGTCCAGGTACGATGGAAGCGCCTGGTTCGAGTTCGGCGGCAGAGTCGCCATAGACGGAGCGTTCTACGCCGAGGACGAGGTCGCTCTCGGCGACGGGACCGAACTCCGGCGCGCGTCTTTCGAGGCCGAAGGCGGCGTGACTCCCGAATGGGAGTTTGAGTTCGAATGTGACTTCGCCGACGGCACCGCCGATGTCAAGGACGCGGCCCTCTCCTACACCGGTCTCGGCGCAACCCGGATCGTCATCGGACAGCAGAAGACCCCGTTCAGCATCGAGGAGCTCACAAGCGCGAAGAACATCACCTTCATGGAGAGAGCGCTCGTCAACGAACTCGTGCCAGGCCGTCGAATCGGGGTGGCCGCCTCGCATCAGGCCGACATGTGGACCGCGTCGCTCGGTGTCTTTGGTGAGGCCTTCGACGACGATGCAGACGACGAGGGCAACGAGGGGTGGAGCACGGTCGGCAGAGCCACGTTCGCCCCGATCCGCGACGACGATCTGGCAATACACTTCGGAGCGCACGCATCGATGGAGAACCCGGACAGCGAGCGTAAGATCAAGTTCAACGCTCGTCCGGAGTCGCACGTCACGGACATCAAGTACCTGGACACAGGAAAGATCAAGCAGGTCGAGGAAGTCCTGACCTGGGGCGCCGAGGGCGCTGCGGTGTTCGGGCCCTTCTCTGTGCAGGGAGAGTACATCTCAAGCAGCGTGACGCAGGCGCCAGGGGAAGAGGAGAGCACGGACTACGCGTTCAGCGGCTGGTACGCGTACGCCAGCTGGTTTGCGACCGGCGAATCGCGCGACTATGACAAGGACGGCACATTCGGCTCCGTGAAGCCGGTCGGGCGTCTCGGCGCGCTCGAGCTTGCCGCCAGATACAGCACGCTCAACCTCACTGACGGCGAGATCGAGGGCGGAGAAGAGACGAACATCACCGTGGCGCTCAACTGGTACCCGAACAGCCATGTCCGCTTCATGATGAACTAC
>JAUVLG010000195.1 GCA_030595835.1 Candidatus Eiseniibacteriota bacterium
GTCTTTCTATTTCATGCCAGTCGGCCTAACGGACCGCGTATCAGCTGCGCCGCGCGTCGGCGCGCGCCATGCTTCACTACAGCCAAACGTCAAAGACTACCAACCGATCAGCAGGGCGCGTGACGGCGTGGATGCGGTGTCGGCTGCATACGCTAGTTAGGCCGCTGACTACTTCGCGTTGGCTGAACGGTCTGCCCCGATGGCCACCAGCGCCCTCAAAGCAGGCTGGATACGGCCTCTCCAACAACCACCCGTGAGGAACTGACTCGCAACTCAGCCCTCGTTGACAAGACGTGAACAGAGCCGCCTACTCCTCGCCTGCCATGCCGTATGCAGCCCGACCTATCACCAATCCTATCTTCACTGGCTCCACTGACAGGACCAGGATTCCGAAGCCAGCTGTTCTCCTCACATGCTTGCCGTTCGCCATTAACCAGCGTCTTTCTATTTCATGCCAGTCGGCCTAACGGACCGCGTATAACCCGCGAGCGTTAAGGGTGGCGCGGGGTGTGCTGGTCGACGCGAAGCGGCGACCCCCCTTGCAGACGCCGTGACACCCAAGCTCGACGGGTTCATACGCTAGTTAGGTAGGCCGGCCTACCTGAACATCGCCTTGATTGTACCCCAACTACTCTGTCGCACCGGGGTCATCGAGTACTCCTCGATATCACGGGTCGTCCTCGGCATGAACTCGTAGTCAGAGAAGTACGGCACAGTGCGATCGTACTGGCTGAGCACTCCTGTGACCCGAAGCGTGTCACCGACGGCAATGCCCGCGAAACTGACGCTGTCCGGCGCCCCACGATACACCTCGACCTCGCCAGTGCCATCGCTGATGTAGAACCCGTAGGGGAAGTACACGCCTGTAACGACCCCAATCGTGCTCAGGAGCCTGCCCTCGTTCTCCTCCATGTTCAGCGCAGCAACCGTCACCTCAGCAGGAACCGGAGCAGGATGCCCCGTTGACAGCAACACCACCTCGAGGTTCACCGAGAAGATCTGGGTGACTGCCCCCGCTCCACTGAAGGATGTTATGTACTCATGGACCTCACCCGAGACTTCCACGCTGTCTCCCAGCGCCAAGTTGAGTGGAGGCGGGTAGTAGGTAAAGACGTTGACCCCACACCCATCTGACTCAATGTAGAAACTCGTGTATTCAGGAAGGAAGTAGCCCGGCGGACAGGTGACGACGCCTCTCACCGTGACCGACTCCCCGATGAGCGGCGAAAGGCCCTGAGCATCGTACTCCTGAATGTCACAGATGCTCGCGCGCCCAGCGGCCCCCGCGCCTGTAGCCAAGAGAACTGTGATCGTCACTGAGAGAAAGAGACGCAAGTATCAACTCCAATCTTGTGCGAGCCTTCGACAGGCCGGCCCTACCTAACGGACCGCGTATCAGCCGCGAGCGTTAAGACTGGCGCGGCGGGTGCGTCGGGCGCGACAGCGCCCGGTGCAGTCGGCGTGACAGCCAAGCTCGTCGGCTGCATACGCTAGTTAGGCACGCGCGCGATGCTCCACGGAGCATCTACCGATACATCGCCTTCACAGCTGTCCAACTGGCACTATCAACAAGTGTATTCAGACTGTCTGACACGACAGCCCGAAACATGGCATCACCGTAGTCGAGGTGAAGCCACTCCTCCTCGCTCGGCTGCCGGTAGTAGGTTCGCCCGTACACCGGTGCTACGGAGTCCCAGCCGAACTGCGGTCTGAACAGGTGCATCCACTCAGCTCCCACGAAGAACACACGCCCCGGAAACACCGCCTCCTCGTCGATGGGAACAGGATGTTCTAGTCTCACCTCAAGCCACCACCCATCTCTGAAGTCCGAGGATCCCGGCTCCGGCCAGATCTCCATGTACTCCACACTCCCTGGGAGCGGGGGCTCACCCTCGGCTGGAGCCATCACGAAGACAGTGAACTCGCCGCCGGTGACCACGTAGTACTGAATAGCTACCAGCCAGTTCGCCCATGCGGGCGCCTCAAACATCGCCACAGCCAAGCTCCCGGGTCGACCTAAGATAGCCTCACAAGGATAGCCGCAGCTACCATCGTCCCAAGACAGGACAGCCTCGTCGGCTCCAGCAAGCCCCGTGGCTAGCAGGAGAACCAGCAACGCACTGAGCTTCCACGTTCCACACATATCTTCCCCCGAGGGGATGCCGGTCATTCGGTCGCGCGCTGTGCCTAACGGACCGCGTATAACCCGCGAGC
>JAUVLG010000235.1 GCA_030595835.1 Candidatus Eiseniibacteriota bacterium
GAGGAACTTGGCCCCCATGTCCTTGACCTCATCGGTCGGGCCGAAGCACCCGCGGCACGGCATGTTCGCGTTGATGCAGCGCTGACCGCACCCGGCGCGGGTCGCCGGGCCCATGCAGATGACACCCTCGGCCAGGAAACACTTCTCCGGGTCCATGAACGTCTCGTGCGGGCGCTTGAGCTCCGTTATCTTGATCTTGTCGGGCTTGCTGTCGTTCCGGTCGCACTCGTCGCAAAGCGACTTGTTCGGGGCGAGCACGGAACCCTTCGGGGGCAGATTGCCCGCGACAATGGCGTTCACCGCGTCCATGATGAGATCCGGCGGCACGGTGCATCCCGGAAGGTAGTAGTCGACTTCGATGACCTGGTCAAGCGCGTGCACGCGGTCCCAGAGCTCCGGGAGTTCCAGCTCGCCCTCCGGCTTCTTCGTCTTGGGCTGTGGGTGCGTCTTCTCGGTGTTGTCGACGCCCGGCAGGGTCTCGTAGACACACTCCATGAGGCTTTTCTTGTCAGAGAAGTTGGCCAGACCCGGGATCCCACCCAGGTGCGCGCACGAGCCAAACGCAACGACCAGCTGGGACTTCCTCCTCAGGAGCTCCGACCACTCCAACTGCTCGGACGTCCGGACGCCGCCGTTCAGGAAGGCGACCGCTATCTCCCCGTCTTCCAGCGCCTCGACATCCTTGCGCTTGAAGTCCATCGCACAGGGCCACAGGACGATGTCAACGGCCTCGACGACCTTGAGGATGTCCTCGTTGAGGTCTATCCAAGCCTCCTCACATCCGCCGCACGATGCATTCCAGTACAGCGCTACCTTTGGCTTTGACACTTATCGCACCCCCGCTGGGTTCACGCTCTTAGATTCTCTGGTGATGTGTGGGTTGCCACTACGGGAAGACAATGCCAGGTCCGAACGTGGCAACGCCGCCCCTGTGCTCAGAGGCAGCGACGACCACCAGCGAAGATACCACTCGGGAAGGCACTCGTGCAAGCGAAACCGCCCCTCCTTTGGGGTCTACGTGCCGGAATCCTGTCGAACGGAGGTCGACGTCGGCCAGATGCAGGAGGTTTTCATGAACCTCATATTGAACGCGGCGCAGGCAATGGACGCGCCAGGCGCGTTGACGAGTATCACGCGCCTTATCAGAGATGCGACGGTCGTGGAGATCGAAGTTGGAAGGGGAACGTCCTTCTTCGTGCGGCTGCCCGTGCCCGAGATCGAGCCCGGCATGTAGGGGACGTCTCGCTTCTCGGAGAGAGAGGTCGCAGGTTCGAATCGGGCCCCCGCTACCATATCGAAAGAACTCCCAGTGCTCGGCAACTCCGGCGCTGGGAGTTTCTTCATCCGGACTTCCCCACTCCCGGACAGGCCGTCGATCGTCAGGCCCTCCACGAACGCCCGCACCACCCGCTTGCGCTCCTCCATCGTCCCGTGCTTGAAGAGGCGGCTGGCGTCC
>JAUVLG010000082.1 GCA_030595835.1 Candidatus Eiseniibacteriota bacterium
TGCTCGGGCTCCTGCTGCTTCTGGCATCGCTCTACGTCCTTGTGAAGCTAACGAAGGCGCTCGCACTCGGCAGGGCTGAGATCGTCATCGACAAGTTGATGGGCAAGAGCGGCCTTGCCGGCATGGCCATGGGGACCGGCATCACGGCCGTCATCCAGAGCAGCTCGGTGACCACCTCGCTGCTGGTACCCCTGGCCGGGGCGGGCGTGGTCCGTCTGGAGAAGATCTTCCCCGTGGCCCTCGGGGCGAACATCGGCACGACCGTCACAGCGCTTCTTGCGTCGCTGGCAGGCGACTCGCGCGGGCTAACGATTGCACTGGTGCATCTTCTCTTCAATCTCGCCGGTATTCTCATCATCTATCCATATGGACCCATCCGGCGAATCCCACTCTTCCTTGCGAGGAAACTCGCCGACGCGGCGGTCAGGTCGAAGAAGAACGCCGCTTTCTTTGTTATTGGTTTGTTCTATGCTGTACCGGGGCTCTTGATACTCATCGACAAACTTATGTAGGAGGCAACCGCCATGTTCAAGGAACTGTTGGAGGCTCTGAGGCGACGACCGCTGTTGAATCAGATGTGGTCCGAGATGGAGGAGATGTTGGGGGACGCGGTCGACATGTACCGGCCGATCGCGGATGTGCTGGCGGGGCGGGAGGACATGACACAGGCGGCGCACGACCGGGTTTACGAGACGGACAAGCGAATCAACCACCTTCAGAGGAAGATCCGCAAGCAGCTCGTGGAACATCTGGCCCTGGCGCCGGGATCGGACGTGCCCATCTCCCTTACCCTCATGAGCATCACCAAGGACGCGGAGCGCGTCGGTGATATCTGCAAGAACCTGCTCGAGGTCGCCGAAGCAGCTACGACGCCCCCCGGCAAGGGATCATACGGCGCTCGCGTCCGGGAGCTACTCGCCGAGGGGGAGGCTCTCTTCGAGCCGACCGTCACGGGCACCATCAACTCTGACAGAGACACGGCCGGCCGGGCCGTGGAAGACGCGCGCGTCCTCGCGAAGAAGTGCGACGCGATGATCGCCGATCTCATGGAGGACAAGCTCCCCACGCGGGACGCCGTGCTGCTGACGCTGCTCGCGCGCTACCTGAAGAGAGTGTCGCTCCACTTGTCCAACATCGCGTCGAGCGTGGTCATGCCTCTCCACAGACTCGACTACTTCGACGAGGAGGGGACACCAAAGCAGTAGCCGCCCGACCACGTGCGAGCGCGGACTCGTGTGCCAGAGAGCGATCGAGTGCATCAGAAATCAAAAAGGGCCGCCCTTGAAAGGCGGCCCTTTGCACGTGACCGGTCCGTCTTCGAGATATCAGCAAACGCCTATCGACCTGCCAAGCCTCCGCACGCTCTCTCCAAGCTTCGCCCTGGCGTCCAGGACGCCGATGCGCGCGGCCCGCTCTCGGACGGCGGCCCTGAGCTCCGCTTCCGCGCCTGCGACGTCGGGCCGCCCGATCAGGTTCTCCTTCTCTCCGGGGTCAGAGTCGAGATCGAACAGCTGCTCCGCGCCATCCTCCTCCCGCCAGACGTACTTGTGGGCTCCCCGCCTGCACGCGATGAGAAGCGTGTGCTCGTCGAACCTGCGCCTGGGGAACGGTGCTCGCACTCCGAGCAAGGTCTCGGTGAAGACCGGTTCGCCTCCCGGGGCGCCTGCGAGGAGGCTCGGGGCATGCTGCACTCCGCCCGGAAGCCCCGCGACCTCGCGGATGCTCACGGGGATCGACGAGTGTGACACCCAATCGTCCACTTCTCCACACTCGACCCCGGGGCCGTGGACGAGAAGTGGTACGCGGGCGATCTCGTCGTAGACGGCGATCGGAGCGTGCCCGATCTTCCCGTGATCGTAGAACTGCTCGCCGTGGTCTGCCGTCACAACGGTGACGGTTCGCGTGGAGCGTCTCGCCCAGTCCAGCAGAGGAGCGATGCTCCTGTCGGCATAGAGCATCGCGGCCTCGTAGAAGCCGGTGAGAACCTTCTCGTCACCGGACGTGTGTTCAACATCCCTGTCCGGAGGCTCCTCCTCTGAACGGCTGATCTGGCCCGTCCAGCGGTCGACATAGCGAAATCTGTTCCACCGTATGCGCGCGTCGCCGATCGGGGTCGATGCGCCCGTCACGGCGCGCCGGTCGGCCTGAGTGGCATAGAAGTACCCGTGCACGTCCATGTAGTGCAGCCAGAGAAAGAACGGTCGGTCCCCGTCCATCTCGCGCGCAAGTGCCAGCCCTCTCTCGGTCACCTTCTCCGCGCGTGATCCCTCGTGAAGAGCCGGGTTGGCACCCCTCGCGCACTCGCGCAGATAGTTGTACTTCGCCTTCGCGCGCCTGAGCCGCACGGTGGCGCCTTTGCCGGCGACTTTCTTCACGAACCTCACGGACCTGCGTCCCTCACGCCGCCTGCGCCCCGCGAGGCCCGATGCATGGAAGTCCTCGAAGAAGTCAAATCCCGCGTCGAACCCGTAGTAGTGGCTCAGGTAGGGATTGGAAGCAATGACCGCCGCGGTCCTGTAGCCGTGCCGGGACAGCTCCTCGACGACGGTGGTCGTGCCGACGGGCAACCCGATGACTTTCCCCCCATCGAGCGCGAGACCGCCGCAGAACATCGGTGGAAAGCTGAAGTACGTGGGGATCCCAGCGGCCACCGCGCGTGTGAACACGCGGCCCTCCGACCCGAACTCGCTGAGATTGGGTGTAAGCAGGCGACCGTTGCGCTCACGGCCCAACAGATCGGCGCGCATCGCATCCAGCGTGATGAGGATGATATTCGGAGAGGACAGTCTCTGGCCTCCTTGGGAACTCGGTACAGACACGGTGCGGACGGCCCGTGCAACGATTACATATAGCCCAGGTCCGCGAGGCGCTCTTTCATCTGCTCTTCCTCTTCCCCGGACAGCTCGCCTTCGTCGAACTCTCCCGAGAGAAGCGCCTTCAGGATGAAGGTCACGCATTCGTCAACCGAACCCATGTCCAGCTTCGGGAGAAGATCCTCGAGCTCAATGAAGACCTCCTCGGGTATCTCGACCTTCCGAGTGGTCATCCTACGCTCCCCCTCTCGAACGACGCACCTTGCGCAGCACCATCGCCAGAACCAACCTGTCCTCTTCCGTGACGCCCATCGCTACGGTCAGAAGAGCGACCACCGCCAGGCTGGCGACCATGACCAGGATGGACCAGACGACGCCCGGTGGAACCGCAAGATACGTGCGCGTCAGAACGGCCATCGCGAGCGTGATCATCACGGTCGCGGCGGCCTTCAGCGTCGATCTGTCGTACGGCGTGATCTTCAGAAGGAACCTCACCTGGATGAGCCGCGCCATCTTGACGAGAGCCTGCGATAGCCCTGCCGCCAGACCGGCGCCCGCGACTCCCATCCTGGGCACGAGGGCGAGTGTGAAACCCACCGAGATCACAGCGAGCGCGACGGCGTTGTAGACGTTCCACTTCTGGTATCCGGTCATGGCCAGGGCTATGCCGACAGGACCCATGCTGACCGCAATCAGAAGCCCGGTGGACAAGAGCACGAGCGCGTCGTAACCACGCACGAACTCAGATCCGAACACGCCGAGCGTCGTCTCCCCTGCGACCAGAAGCCAGATGTAGATCGGCAATGACATGATGATCGTCCAGCGAGTCACGGAGCAGAACAACGGTCGAAGCAGATCGAGCCTGCCGCGATGGTAGAGGTCGGATATCACTGGTGAGAAGATGGTGTTGAACGACAGCAGCACGAACGTGACGAGCGTAGCCATGAGCGCCGTGATATTGTAGACGCCAACGTCTGCCGAAACGAGGAAGATGCCGAGTACAATGCGCCCGCTGTGCTGCATGGCGAACGCCACGAACGAATCGGCCAGCATGGCGGTGGAATAGCCTATGATCTTCCTCTTGGGAATAGGCGCTGGAACAACCGTTCTGTCGAAGAGAAACGGGCCACGCCTCCTCAGGAAGAGGAGTAGCAAACCGGCCGACAGGAGGGTGGCGCCGATGGTGGCGCCCACGATCCCGAAGAGCCTGAGACCCAGGAAGTAGAGTGCTACGAACAGCACGAGTCTGAAGACCCGGTGCGACACGTCGAAGCCGATGATGAAGCTCCGGATGTCCTTGAGACTGCGAAGCGCCCCGGAGAAGATGCGCATGAGGCTGAAGGGAATCACCGCGAGCGCGATCCAGAGAAGAACCTGCTCCAGCCTGGGATCGTGGAAGACACGGTGCGCGAGCGGGGCGCGAAGCAGAACCACAGCGATAGTGCCGATGGCGGCAGCGGCGATGCTCAGACGCACACCCAACAGGAACACGGCCCGGGCCTCACGGGGCCGGTCGGACGAGTGATACTTCGATATGAACCGGACGAAGCTGAACTCGAAGCCCAGGGTCGTGAGGATGGTGATACCGAAAACAATGGTCCAGCCCAGAACAAACACACCAAGGATGTCCGCCCCGAGGAGCCGTGCAAAGATCGCCTGGGCAACAAACCCGAATAGAAGACCGAAGACCTTGCCGGTTAAGGCGAAGCCGGCCTCCTTTGTCACCGTGGAGAGGTACTGTTTCTGCTCGTCCTGAATGGGCACGGACGCGTTCTCTGCGGCCACAGTGGTTCCCCGTAAGCTGGCAGCTCTGTCTCCCCCGCTAGCGCGTCGCGCGTGAGTCCTGGGCGCGTCGGGCGAGAGGCTTCAATCGCGAGTCGATCAGATGAGCGGCATGGCCACTCACCGTGTCAGAATACAGCTGAACGTTGGCATGCTCAAGGCATCCGTTTGCCCAACGGTCCTCCCAGCGCGCCCGCTCACCAAGGAGATCGAAACATGCAAGCCCCGCGCCAAGCGCGTGGTGTACGACCTCCTAGAACGGCCCCACACCAGGGGACAACCCGGCCTATTTCTCATCACAGGACGTCTTCATTGCGTAGTACGTCCCGTTGTGGCCGGAAGCGGGCTACCTCTGCGCGCTTAGAGAAGCTCCTCGGGAAAGACGACGCCACGGTTCAGAATGCAGGATGGGTCGAACGCCCTCTTGACCGCCGCCATCTGCCTCATCCCGTCGTCGCCGTACTGCAGCCGGAGAAGATCGTGCTTGATCCTCCCGATCCCGTGCTCGGCCGATACGGTTCCACCCAGCTCGACCGCGCGGCGCGCGAAACGCGTGGCCAGTTCCTTCCCGGCACGCAGCTCCTTTGGTGACGACGGCATGATGTTGAGATGGATGTGATTGTCGCCGATGTGGCCGAACATGACACGCTCGAGATCCGTCCCCAGGAGCTCGCCCCTGTAGAACTCCAGCATCTGCTCCAGCGCCCCCGAGGGCACGGCCGCGTCGGTGCCGATCTTGTGGATCTCGGGGTATCGCGCGTTCGCGCGCGCGACGACGCCGTTCACCTGCTCCGCAATGCTGTGCCGGAGTGCCCTCAGCCTCGCGAGTTCGGACTCCTCCATCCCACCCCACGTGTTCTCCATCGACGAACCGTGTGAGGAGAGAACCGCTTCCCACGCATCGTAGATCTCAAGTAACACGTCCTCGGTGAATTCTTGTTCAAAGATCACTCCCGCGACCGCGTCCGCCGGCAACTCCGGTATCTCCGACGACGCGCCCTCCTCGACCTTCCTGCGGCGGAGGAACTCAAAGCTTCTCGAATCGAAGAACTCCAGTGCGAGCGGAACCACGATGTCGGGCGAGCTCTCGTCCGCGGCGTCACCGCGCGCGTGCTTCACGAACGCGACAGCGTCGTCGTCGGAACCGAAGAATGCGAGTGCACTCAAGACACCCTCGGGCGCAGGAGTCAGCAGCAGCTCGATCTCGGTGATGACACCGAGCGTCCCTTCCGACCCGATGAAGAGGTCGACCAGGTCCATGTTGTCGGCCGCATGGTACCCGGCCGCGTTCTTCGTATCGGGCATGTCGTACGCAGGGACACGCAACTCCGACTCGCTTCCGTCTGCGCCGGCCAGCAGGAAGACCCTCCCGCGGGCTACACACTGGCCTCGCTCGATGGCCAGAACTCCGCCGGTGGTCAACGCTACCCTGAGCCCGTGCACGTGCCGGCGCGTCGCTCCGTAGCGGTAGCTTCTGGCGCCGGACGCGTTGGTGGCCACCGTGGCGCCGAGGTGCGCTGTGTCTTCAGTCGGATCGGGAGGATAGAAATACGTCCTGTCGTCCGTGAGAAAGGCATCGAGGTCGGCGCGCGCGACGGGGTCATCGCCGGAACGCTCGATGCCGAGGTCCTTCGTCAGCAGGCGTTCCCTCAGTTCGGCCACCGACAACCCCGGCTCGACGCGAACCGTGAACCGCCCATCGGGAAGCCGGCGGACCCCCAGCACTCTCTTCATGTCCGAAAGGGAGAGAAGGACGCCGCCTACAGGTACGGCGCCTCCGACAATGCCGGTTCTCCCGGCAGACACAGTGACGTTCACACCCGCATCGGCGGCCGCGACAAGCGCGTCCGAGACCTGCGCCTCGTCGTGGACGATGATCAGCCGGTCCGCCTCGGCGGGACCATACCGCGATTCGTCCGACAGGTAGTCGCCGTACGATTCCTCGATCCGCTCACGTGAATCCACGATGAGCGGCGGGGCGCCGTTATCCAACCTTGGCTTGACTGCCTTGATGACATTGCTCAATCGCTAGACCTCAAGCACGAGGTCTCTCGGGAAGTCGGTCAGGTTCTCGATCGTCCCGTCCTCGTGCACGTAGTAGACATCCTCGATCCGCATGCCGTAGCCCTTGTCGGGGTAGTAGAGCCCTGGCTCGACCGTGAAGATGGAGCCCGGCACGAGTGTGTCGGTGTTACCCGAGAAATCCGACAAGGTCGGCTTTTCGTGCACGTTCAGCCCGATCCCGTGTCCCAGACTGTGCACGTACCCGTTCCTCACGTTGGGATCGGTCCGCGGGGTCTCTATCCCCCGAGCCTCGAAGAAGTCACAGGTCCGGCCCTGATAGACCGACGCCTTCTCCCCCATCTCGAGCGTCGCCGCCACGGCGTTGTGGCATTCCTCAAGCGTCTTGTAGCTGTCGAGAATCTCCTGCGACGCTTCGCCCAGGACGAACGTGCGCGTCATGTCGAAGAAGTAGCCGCCGCCCTCTTCCTGCGGGAAGATGTCGAACACGATGGTCTTGCCGAGCTCGATCGGGTCGGAGTCGTTCCCGCGGCTGTGGGGTATGCCGGCGTCCCGGCCGATGGCGAATATCGTGTCGACCTCCTCAATGATCTTGCGGCGCGCGAGCGCCATCTTGATCTCGGCCTTGCAGTCGCCGATGGTCAGGGGGCTCCCGTCGTCCTTCACGAGCTTCCCGCCGTCTACCTTGTGGGACTTCATGAAGTCGGCGATGTGACCCACGACCTCACAGGTCTTCCGCCCCACGACCCTGATGCGGTCGATCTCCTCCGGACCCTTGGTGGCGCGAGCCGTGATGAAGATGTCGTCGATGAACTCGCCTACGACCGTCACACCGGGCAGGCCTTCGTCGAGCGCCTTGAGGAACTCCCAGTTGCGTCCCACGTCGCCCTGCCCGTAGAAGGCCACACAACCCTTGACGCCGAACTCCTCGAATATCGTCCGGTAGTACTTGACGCTCGCGGCCAGGCGATCGCCGCCCGACTCCTTGATCATCTCGAGGATGTTGTACTTGGAAGTATCGATCGTCTTGAGTCCGCTCGCCGCCGCTTCCTCGCGTTCCATGGTCCCGCACAGAAGTACGGGTTCCTCACCGCGCTTCTTGATGACGATGGCGTGTGAGATCCCCGCCCCGTTGACCATGTAGTACATCGTGGCGTTGCCCTTGACGGCACCCGTGACCACTGCTACGTCGATCCCGCGCTCCTGCATCAGTCCGTCGATATCTCGCTTCACCGGTCCAAGCCTCCTGTGATGTGGCCCCGCCAGCGGCCGCTCTCGCCCGGGCGACCGCGCCTGAGCCTACAGTGCTCTCAGAATATAGTACAGGTTTCCCATCTCACCGTTGATGTGCGCGTCCAGCGGCACGCTCTCGTGCCCCGTGCCCTCCTTGTAGATCGCGGCCAGCTCGAGAGTGCCGGATCGCAGGATCTGCTCCCTGAACTCCTCGCAGACCCACAGCCGGAGCTCGTGCCGGTCGACGAGCACGCGCTTCTCGCCCCCGTCGTCGATCTCCATCGTGCAGAGCTGATGGCTGCGGCGCATCGCACGATCTTCGCTCTCTATCGCCCACGTCGTCTTCACGCGGACACCATCCCTTTCCATCTCCCACGAGTTGTCGTCCATGTCCGGCCGGCCATCCCACGCGCACGACATGTGAACGATGTAGATGCCGCCCGGTTTCAGCGCCTCGCCCGTGAGCTTGAAGTGGGACACGATGTCTTCGTCATCGAGCAGGTAGCCCAGGCTGTTGATCGAATTCAGGGCCGCATCGAACTCGCGGGGGAACACCGCGCTCTCCATTGCGGCCCGGACAAGCGTTACGGAATCCGCCGTTCCCGCCTTCTCCACCTTGCCGCGCGCGTAGTCCAGCATCGCCGGGCTCGCGTCGTAGCCGGTCATGTGGTAGCCGTGCTTCGGCAGAGTCACGAGGAAGCGGCCCGCGCCGCACGCCGGCTCGAGCATGCGCTCCACGGGGAACGGGACGTGCTCGCGGAAGAGCTGCCCGAAGAACTCGATCTCGGGTTCGATGTCCCACGAGAATGCGATGTCGTAGTAGAGCGGTAGGTTGTAGAGTTCTTCGCTCACGGTTAGCTCCCTTGTTCGCCGGTCGAGTCCGACTGCTCCGGGAAGATCTCACCTGCGATCTCGTCCACGATAGCGCCGACGCGCGCCGCGAGCGCGGGCGTCAGCTCCTCGCCGAACGTGAGCACGTCGACGACCTCGATCGCGTATATCACGACCTCGTCGGGGACGTCCATGTCCTGCTGCCGGCCCAGTGCCATGACCGTCGCGAGATTCGCGCCGTGCGGTGAGTTAGAGTGAATCGTCCCGCCGAGGTCATCGAGGTCGAGGCGCATGACGGTGCCCGGCTCCCTGCCGGTAAGAATGGAGTCGACGATAACGAGTCTGTCGTAGCCGAGGGACTCCTCCAGCAGCGAGAACCCCGCCTCCTCGTTGACCCCCACATCCACGTCATCGCGGCCGGCGAGCCGCTCCCCGAGCTTGCCGGCAACGACTAGCCCAACGGAATCGTCCGTCAGTATCGAGCTTCCCACTCCCAGTATCAGTGTCTTCATGGCTCAGGCTTCGCTCCGGCTCCTGCAGGCGCAGCGCACGCTCGATGGAAGAGGATTCGCGGCCCGATGTGCGGGCCTCATGAAGCGGCCGGGCCCCGCGCGGGCCTCATTCGGACGCCTCCAGGAAGTGCTCGAGAATGAAGCTGCCCAGCATATCGCCGGCGAGCCTGTTTCCGTCGGCGTTCCAGTGAGTGTCATTGGGCACGTAGAGACGGGCCTCGGAGCGATGAGACGACCTGAGCAGCGGTAGCGGATCGAGAAGAGTGATTCCGTG
>JAUVLG010000059.1 GCA_030595835.1 Candidatus Eiseniibacteriota bacterium
GCTGCCGGATCTGACACGACCGGCGCCACGCCTCTCTTCCAGGACGTGAGTGCCGCCTTTGGCGCATACGACATGGGGATGGACATCGATGTCGGCTACTACGACGTCTACACCTCGAAGTTCGGTTACCTGACCCTCATGACTGAGGTCTTCGTGCAGTACGGCGCGAACGTCGAGGACTTCTACCTCGACTCGGCGCCGTCGGGCGTTGTGTCGGGCACGGTGACGGAGCTGGGTACGGGCACGCCTCTCGAGGCGACGGTGAAGTTCTACCGCGCCGACAACGGGGATCTGTACACGGAGACGACGTCGGATCCTGCGACGGGCGCTTACGCCGTGACGCTTCCGTACTTCAACTACCAGATGAACGTGCGTGCGTATCACCACATCCCTGAGAACCGGGGCATATCGGTGAGCACGCCCGCCATGACCGAGGACTTCGTGCTCGACGTCACCCTGGCCAACATCCTGGTCATTGCTGACGGTACGGCGGCGAGAGAAGAGACCTTCAAGGTCGACAAGGCAGGAAACATCATTGATATCTGGAGCGGCGATTCGGACAACGGCCGCTCGGCCGGCCAGATCTCCGCGGATCTCATCGCTCTGGGCTACGACGTGACCCAGGAGACGGTCTCGACGACCGATCCCGGCACGTGGCTTGCTAATTACGACTTCATCATCTCATCGTCCGGTGACAACACGTCGCCCGTTGCGGACGGGACCTACCGGACGGCGCTGGAGAACTACGTAGCCGCCGGCGGGAAGCTGCTCCTTGAGGGCGGCGAGGTGGCCTACGACGCGGTGTCGTATCCCGGCTACCCGACGTTCGCCGCGAACGTGTGCCACGGCTACGACTGGAACGGCGACTCGAGCGGTAACCTGACGGTCTACGACCCGACGCATCCCGTGACGAGCTTCCCGAACATGATCGGGACGATCACGTTCAGCTACTCGAACTACGGTGATCAGGACGCGTGCGTTCCGACGGCCGATGCGTCGATCGTGTGCAGCTGGACGTCGCATCCGACCGATGCGAGCGTCATCGTCTACGACGACAACCCGAACCCTCAGAGCGGCCAGATCGTGTTCTTCCTGTTCGACTACCTGGCCGGCACGCCGGCGGATGTCATGGCGCTTCTGGAGAACACGGTGACGTATCTGATGACCCCGGAAGGCACGCCGGATGGTGCTATCACGGGCACGGTGACGCTTGAGGGCGAGACGAACCACAGCGGGATCACCGTAACGGCGTATCCTGGCGGCGCGTCTATCGTCACGGATGTGTCCGGCGGCTACATTCTCGACGGTCTTTACGACGCGACCTACACGGTGGAGGCGACGAAGCCGGACTGGTCGACGGGCGTCGTTGAAGGTGTGGTCGTGAGCGGTGGAGGGACGGTGACGGGTGTCGACATGATGCTCTATCCGGTGACGACCATCGAGCACTGCAGCTCACCGGCACTGGCGATCCCGGACGATACTTCTGCGGGCGTATACGACACGATCACGTTCACGGAGGACGCGGACATCGAGGACGTCTCGGTCTACATGAACATCACACACACGTACATCGGTGACCTGATCGTTGAGGTGACGTCGCCCGAGGGTACGACGGTGCGTCTGCACAACAGGACGGGCTCTTCGTCCGACGACATCGTTGGCTGGTATGATACGGACCTGACGGTTGACGGTCCCGGCGCACTGGCTGACTTCGCTGACGAGAGTTCGTTGGGTGACTGGACTCTGTGGGTGAGCGACAATGCGGGCGCGGACACGGGCACTCTCAACGAGTGGTGCGTGAGTGTGCTGGCCGGCGCGGCGACTGGTGTTGATGACGAGCTGAACACGCCTGCGACGCATGTTCTTCGTGGCGTGAGCCCGAACCCGTTCAACCCGATGACGAACGTCAGCTACGGATCTCCTTCAGAGTCCCGTGTTCATCTTGCGGTCTACAACGTAGCGGGCCGTCTGGTACGGACGCTCGTGGACGGTGAGGTCGGTCCTGGCTACCACAGCGCAGTGTGGGACGGCCGTGACAACAACGGAGTCTCAGTTGGCAGCGGTGTCTACTTCTGCCGCATGTTGGCCGATGGCTTCGACGGCTCGATCAAGATGGTGTTGTTGAAGTAGGGCTGCATCACAGCGGCTCAAGCTGCATCAGAATACCAAGACGCGCCTGGCGCGTGATCGCGTTGATCGGAGGACCCTGGGCTCGACGCCCAGGGTCCTCTATCCCGGAACCAGGGCGGAGAGCCGGAGCCCCAATGGTCTCTCCCTTTCATGGTTGGTTCCATCAACCCCGGAGGCACGTTTTGCGCATAACGGGCATCGCGCTGGTGACCATTCTCCTTCTCGCCGCCGCAGTCAGCGGCGCCGAGATTCTCGCTCTCGACACGGCGGCCGAGGGGCTGTCCGTTCGCGTCGTGGACTCGGACGTCGAGACGACCACCATCGAGTACGAGCTGGGCAGTTTCTCCAGCGATCCGATCGAGATCGACGGAGAGATATTCCATCTGATCCGCCTTGATGGGGAAAGCTCCATTCTGAAGAGAGGTTTCCCGGAGCTTCCGAATATCTGCCGCAGCATCGTCATTCCCGATGACGCTGAGATGGCCGTTCGCGTGGTGTCGTCGCACTACGTCGAGTTCCCAGGTGTTGCCGTGGTTCCGTCGAAGGGCGTCCTCACCCGCAACATCGATCCGGCAACGGTTGCCTATTCCTTCGACCCGATGTACGGGACGGACGAGTGGTATCCTGCCGACCTCGCGTACACGCGTGAGCCCTACGTCATGCGCGATGTGCGCGGGATCGTGGTTGTGGTGAATCCGTTCCAGTACAATCCGACCACGCAGATGCTCCGCGTCTATGACAGCGTTACCCTGGAGGTCTCGAAGATCG
The DNA here is from genome assembly GCA_030595835.1 of Candidatus Eiseniibacteriota bacterium. GTDB lineage: Bacteria > Joyebacterota > Joyebacteria > Joyebacterales > Joyebacteraceae > JALGZG01. The sequence continues at coordinate 2,899 of JAUVLG010000059.1, forward strand.
GTTCCGGGAAGGTCAATGTGCTGACGCATCGCCCGGCGACCATGAACAACGAGTTTCGCAAGATCTACGAGCGGCACTTCCTGAACTTCGATGAGGGAACCCGCTCGCGCTACCCGTCCGTCGAGGACGCGGGCAACATGCTCGTCATCTGCTACGATGACGCTGGCTTCCTGGCGGCGATGCAGCCGCTGGTCGACTGGAAGAACCAGATGGGTGTGCCTTGCGAGATGGTCACGACGACGGAGGCGGGAGGCTCGGCGGCGGCGCTCGACGCCTACATCGAGCAGTACTACAACGACCACGGTCTGACCTATGTGCTCCTTGTTGGCGACGCGGCCCAGTGCCCGAGCCCCTACGCGCACGGAGGCTCCTCGGACCCGAGCTACACGCTCATCACGCCCGGTGACGTCTATGCCGATCTCTTCGTTGGACGCTTCTCGGCACAGACGGTCGCACAGGTTCAGACTCAGATCCTCCGCACTGTCGAGTACGAAAGAACACCGCAGGCAGGGGCCGACTGGTATCACAAGGGCATGGGTGTCGCATCGAACCAGGGACCCGGCGACGACGGGGAATACGACAACGTGCACATCGACAACATCGGCGCCGACCTGCTCGCCTTCACCTACACGGAAGTCGATCGGATCTACGATCCCACCGGCACGGCCGCCATGGTTTCGAGCGGCCTCAACAACGGTCGCAGTGTTATCAACTACACGGGTCATGGCTCCACGATATCGTGGGGCTCGACGGGCTTCTCGAACACACATGTCAACGCGCTTGTGAACGACAACATGCTGCCGTTCATCGTGAGCGTTGCGTGCCTCAACGGTCGGTTCGACGGCTACACCTGCTTCGGTGAGGCTTGGCTGCAAGCGACGAACGGGGCCGAGCCCACGGGTGCGATCGGCGCATACATGTCGTCGATCAACCAAGACTGGAACGAACCGATGGACGCCCAAGACGAGATAGCCGACCTCCTGGTCGGCACTTCCGCCGAAGGCGTGCGCAGGACGTTCGGCGGCCTGTGCTACAACGGCTGCGGCCACATGCTCGACGCGTACGGCGCCGCCGGCGAGGACGATTTCCTGACGTGGCACATCTTCGGCGATCCGTCACTCAGAGTCATGACCGACACGCCCGAGGCCCTCACGGTGACCCACGACGCGAGCGTTGACGCGTTTGCGTCGACGTTCGAGGTGACCGTTGCCGGAGTGCAGGGTGCACTCGCTGCCCTCTATCACGACGGCGTTCCCTACGGCTCGGCCCTGACCGCGGCGAGCGGCGTGGCGACGATCGACATCCTGTCGCCGCTGCCTGAGAACGAGGACATCACCGTTACCGTCACATCCTTCAACGCCCTTACGCACGTAGGGACCGTGAGCACGGGGGGTGCGTACGTTCCCATCATCTCCGTCGATCCCGCGTCCTTCGACGTGTCGATGCCGCCGGACGACGTGCGCGTCGATACGCTGACGATTGAGAACGTCGGCGACCCGCTCTCCGTTCTGCACTACGACATTGAGGTCGTAGCGTCCGGGGCCAGAGCCGGAGCCGCTGCGGCGAACTCCGGAGGCTTGACGGAGGCGATCAGGATCGATGTTGAGTCGCGAGCATGGCTTAGGCTCCTGAGCCCGAACGGTGGCGAAAGCTGGGCCGTCGGCGAGGAGCACGACATCACCTGGGACTGGGGTGGACAGCTCGGCTTCATCAGGATAGATTACTCGACCGATGGCGGTTCGAACTGGACGAGCATAGCGGACGGCACGATGAACGACGGCGTGCACCCGTGGATCGTCGGCGCACCGACATCGGACAACTGCCTGGTCCGTGTGAGCAAGAGCGCGGATCTGGAGATTAACGACACGAGCGACTGGGCGTTCTCCATCTTCCAGATCATCGACTGGGTGTCGGTGGCGCCCACGACGGGTGATGTGTCTGTAGGGAGCCGCGCCAACATCGAGGTCACGTTTGATGCCGCGGGTCTGGATGCCGGCGACTACTACGCTGACATCATCATCTCAAGCAACGGTGGGGACACGGTGATCGTTCCGGTCGCGCTCCACGTGAGTGCGACGGGCATCGACGATGAGGAGTTGGGTACGACGCCGGCGTACGTGCTCAAGGGTGCGAGTCCCAATCCCTTCAACCCGGTGACAACGGTGACCTACAAGGCTCCCGCTGACGCTTCGGTCCGCCTCGCCATCTACAACGTCGCCGGTCGCCTGGTGCGCACGCTCGTGGACGGGGAGGTCGGGATCGGCCACCGCACGGTAGTGTGGGACGGCCGTGACGACCGAGGAGTGGAGGTAGACAGCGGTGTCTACTTCTGCTTGATGGAGGCGGATGGTTTCCACGACACCGCGAAAATGGTGTTGATGAAATAGCGAGATCGGTGCTGAAGAAGTGGCACCGTTACAACTGCGCGTTGTACTGAGGCGGGCGGGGGGCGATACCGGAAGCATCGGATCGACCACGCTCGCCTCAGTTGTTCTCAGCATGGAGGTTTCATATGTCAGCTCGTCCCCTCATTGTGGCGGCCGCCCTGCTGGCGGCGGTGCTGTCCTCCGTTGACAGCAGGGCCGACGCCATTGTGGCCGACCACACAATTGTCGCTTCGTTCGAGAACATCCCGGATGCGACGGTGGAGGACGTCAAGACCGGGTTCACGATGTTCTACGGCCACACGTCGCACGGCAGCCAGATCGTGACCGGGATGTCCATGGTCCGAGATGAAGGCCCTCTCTTCGATTTCAACAACGGTCCCGGCACATTCCAGTTCAGTGAGTACAGTGACGACCTCGGTCACAATGGAGATGTGTCGTGGGTTCCGATAACGCGAACGAGGCTGGATGAGCCGGGTTCCGACATCAACCTTGTGATGTGGTCGTGGTGCGGGGGAGCCTCGGACAACACCGAGGAGGGGATCAACATCTACCTCAGCGCAATGGACGGCCTGGAACAGGACTACCCGGGAGTGGTCTTTGTCTACATGACGGGGCACCTGGACGGCACCGGGCCCTCGGGCAATCTCTACGCGCGCAACAATCAGATCCGGGACTACTGCGTAGCCAATGACAAGATCCTCTTCGACTTCGCCGACATCGAAAGCTACGACCCGGACGGTGTGTGGTATCCGGACGGGGGAGACGCTTGCGAGTGGTGCTACGACTGGTGCGCCGCACACACCTGTCCTACCTGTCCCTCGTGTGCGCACTCCCACTGCTTCAACTGCTATCTGAAGGGGAAGGCGTTCTGGTGGATGCTTTGCGCGGTGGTCTCCGGCATGGATGTTGGTGTAGACGAAGCTGGAGTTGGTTCGAGGCTGGCGCACAGTCGCCCGAACCCATCATCCGGCGCAGGCGCCGAGATCGTCTTCAACCTCGTGTTCCCTTCCAACGTCAGGATCGACATCTACAACGTGCGTGGACAGAAGGTCGCGACACTTCTCGACCGCCACATGACCGCCGGTGTTCACTCGGTGCGGTGGGACGGTCGAGACAGTGGGGGTGTCGATGTTGGAAGCGGTGTCTATCTGTATCGGATGGAGGCGGACGGCCTCGCTGATACGGCCAAGATGGTGTTGATCCGGTAGCTGCGCAGGAGACAAGGCGCGGCCCGGAAGGAGCGTTCCAGAAGGCATAGCCCGGAGGGAATGCCTCCTCTACGCGGGTCCGGGGGGCCACGCCGGCCCCTTCTGTAGACTGGCAGACCCGTGGTGTAGCTGCTGCAGCGGTTCTCGATGAACGCGATTGCGCTCTCCCTCGTCAGAACGTGGGGTGTATACTGCGGATAGGGGTGGGACTGCCCTCCCAGTGAGGCTGTCCGATGAGCCCGAGCCTATGTCTGCCGCGCCATCGAGGAGGTTCCTCTTGTCAAGGATCTGCGCCGCACTGAGCATCGCCGTTCTTCTGGTCGCGGGCGCCAACGCCGCGGAGGTTGTGTCTCTGGCGGAGGTCGTATCGCTGAACGAGGCGGTCGATATCCTCTCCGTGGAGCTCTCGGGGTCCGGGCTCGACCGAACGGTCATCGACTACGAGCTGGGCGGATTTACCACCGACACTGTTGAGATCGCCGGGAAGGTATATCACAACGTGGCGTTGGGCGGGGAGAGCTGTCTCCTCTTGAAGGGGCTGCCCGGGCTTCCGAACGTAGCAAGGAGCATCGTCATCCCCGACGATGCCGAGATGTCCGTGCGCGTCATCTCGTCTCACTACGTGGAGTGCCACGACATCGATGTGGCTCCGTCCAGGGGGGAGATCTCCAGGACCATCGACCCTGCCACGGTCCCCTATGAGTTCGACGCGTTCTACGCGACCGATGCCTGGTATCCGTCCGAGCTGGCGGAAACAAGGACTCCCTACATCATGCGCGACGTGCGCGGCATGGTCATCGTACTCAACCCCTTTCAGTACAACCCGGCCAGTCGAACGCTGCGAGTGTACGACCGCGTGTCCGTGGAGGTGCGGGCGACGGGGCTTGGCCGCGCGAACGTGTTGTCGCGTAGGGCGCCGGGGGGCGTGACCGCGGAGTTCGCCGACATCTACGAGCGCCACTTCCTGAACTTCGAGAGCGATCGGCTGGCACGGTACACATCGGTGGGCGAGGTGGGTAGTATGCTCGTCATCTCGTACGGCGATTTCATGACCGCGATGGAACCGTTCGTTGAGTGGAAGCACCAGATGGGTGTCCCGTGCGAGATGGTCAGCGTGACGACGGCCGGGGGCTCGGCCACCGGGATCCAGAGCTACATCCAGGACTACTACGATGCGAACGGCGTGACGTTCGTGCTGCTGGTAGGCGACGCAGCGGAGCTTCCGTCACTGTCCGCCAACGGCGGTGCGTCGGACCCGTCCTTCTCGCTCGTGGCAGGCTCCGATATCTACCCCGATCTCTTCGTCGGTCGGTTCTCCGCCGAAACGGTGGCGCAGGTGGAGACCCAGGTGCTCCGCTCGGTCGAGTACGAGAAGCTGCCCCAGGTGGGCGCGGACTGGTACCACAAGGGCACCGGCATTGCCTCCGACCAAGGTCCCGGCGACGACGGTGAGGACGACGATGAGCACGTGGGTTTCATACGCGACGATCTCTTGGGGTTCACCTACACCGAGGTCGACACGATCTATGACCCGGGTGCGACCGACGCGATGGTCGCGGCCGCGCTGAACGAGGGTCGGAGCATCGTCAACTACACTGGGCACGGTTCCTATATGGGGTGGGGCTCGTCCAATTTTGCGAACTCCGACGTGAACGTTCTCACTAACGACAATGAGCTTCCGTTCATCTGGTCGGTCGCGTGCCTCAACGGGCAGTTCACTCACCCCACTGGTCCCTGCTTCGCGGAAACGTGGCTGCGGGCTACGAACGGGTCCGAGCCCACGGGGGCCGTCGCTGCCCTGATGTCCTCGATCCTCCAGGATTGGGACGAGCCCATGGATGCGCAGGACGAGATGGTCGACCTGCTCATCGCGGGGGCGAAGCGCACGTTCGGCGGGCTGAGCATGAACGGCATCTGCCACATGCTGGACGAGTACCCCTCCGCCGCCGGGAACGAGGCTCTCAGCTGGCACATCTTCGGAGATCCGTCTCTTCAGGTGCGCACCGACACGCCGGAGCCTCTGTCGGTCCTCCACGCCGCTTCCATGGAGCCTGGGGACATGACCTTCGACGTGCTCGTCGATGAGGTGGAGGGGGCGCTCTGTGCGCTGTCTCACGATGGCGTCTCCTACGGTGCAGCGTTCACTGACGCCGGAGGGACAGCGGTCATCGACATTGAGGGCGTGCTGCCGGCCAACGAGGACGTGCTCGTGACGGTGACCTTCTTCAACGCGGCTTCCTATCTCGGGAGCGTCCAGGTGGGAGAGGCCTACGCCGCCATCATCGACGTCGCGCCCTCCTTCTTCAGTGTCAGCATGGAGAGTGGTGGAACGGCGACCGACACGCTGACCGTCGGCAACGTCGGCGAGCCTCTGTCCGTTCTTAGCTACTCCATCGAGATCGCGGACGCGGGCATGATCAGGGGCTCCGACGCCTCCGGAATGACGGTCGATCCTGCGGAGTGCGAGCCAGGGACCATTCTTGACCTGGTCTTCACGCTCGCGAATGAAGGGACGGACGGGGAGTGGGTGAACGGCGCCAGCCTCGACTTCCCGGACGGCGTGGTTGTCAATTCATCCACCGACTTCGTGGTTTCAGACAGGGCACTCGCATGGGGAGGCGCCTCGGGGGACGGAGTGCAGCTGACGTGGGAGGGCAACTGGTGGAACGTCGTCTACCCCGGAGAGACCGCCGTGGCCACCATCAACGTGACCGTCGATGCCGGATTCACGGGGAACGTCGGGATCGTGTTCGGACTTCAGGGCGACGACTACGGTGACCCACCCCATTCGCTGAGTGGGACACTGGTGATTGATTGCGGGGCTGTGGATCACTTCACTCTGCTCACACCCAACGGAAACGAGGCTTGGGGTGTGGGCGAGGCGCGCGACATCACCTGGGATCCCAGCGGTTTCCCTCTCCTTGTGGACATACTCTGTTCCGTGGATGGAGGTGGCCACTGGACGACGGTGGTGGACTCGACCGCGGACGATGGCGAGTACACTTGGATGGTCGCCGCTCCCGTCTCCGACAACTGTCTCGTGAAGGTCCGTATGACCGCGGACCCAAGTGTGGACGACATCAGTGACGCGTCCTTCTCCATCTACGAGCCTGTCGAGTGGCTCTCCGTCACGCCGGCCAGCGGAGCTGTCGCCGCGGGCGCGGCTGCGTCCGTCGAGGTCCAGTTCGACACCGCGGGGATGGCGGAGGGTGACTACTACGCGGACCTGGTTATCACCAACAGCGGTGGCGAGCCCGTGGTGATACCCGTTACCCTGTGCGTGGCCACGACCGGCACCGACGACAGGGTTCCGGAGAAGGCCGTCGTGTACGGGAACTTCCCGAATCCCTTCCACCCGTTCACCCGCATCGCCTTCTCCATTCCGGAGACGATGCGTGTCACGGTCCTGGTCTACAGCGTTGATGGTCGGCTGGTGCGCACACTGACTGACGACACCTACGGCGCCGGACGCCACGTCGTTCCATGGAACGGGAAGGATGCTGCGGGTGAGAGCGCCTCCGACGGCGTCTACTTCTACAAGCTTGTGGCTGACGGCACCGAACTCACGGGGAAGATGGTGTTGCTGCGTTAGGACCTGAGGCGTCGACGGTCGCCGCCGACACGAAGAAGAGGGCCGCCCACGTCATGTGAGCGGCCCTCTGTCGTTCTCCTCACCCGAGCAGTCACCGCCCGGAAACATTCTGACCTGCCTTTGACCTGGCTGCTACCTATCTCAGCACGATCATCTTCTTTGTGCTCGTGTTCGCACCGGCCTCGATGCGGTAGAAGTAGATGCCGCCCGGCACACGCCTGCCCGCGGAGTTCGTTCCGTCCCACGCGATGCTGTGGCGTCCCGCAGGGAACTGCCTGTCGCACACCGTCGCTACCATCTGACCGGCGACGTTGTAGACGGCGATCTTCGTTCTGGCGGGTACCGGCAGGTTGAAGGCCATCGCGGTCCCATTGCGGAACGGGTTCGGGCTGTTCTGGCGGAGCGCGAACACCGTCGGTAGCTCTCCGTCGTTGACGCCCGTCTGCGAGAGGTCGAGAACGAGTGTCAGCACGTCGTAGCTGTCGTATCTGGTGTCGGTGCTGGAGACGTGCAGGTCGAACTCGACGATCTCGTCCGCCGGTGATGCGGCGATGGTCACGCGGAACGGCGACGCGCTGTTGTCGGCCGTGCCGCTGGCCGGAATGTTCCCGAATGTCGATGAACCATCGTCGATGATGACATCCGGATCCGATGTCGTGATCGTGCCGGTGACGCCGTTCGCCAGCGCCGTCCCGAGGTTCTCGAGCGTCACGAGCAGCTCGATCTGCTCCAGAGGCTCCGCGAACCCGTCCCCGTCTCCGCCCGCGGTGTCATCGATGCTGCTGCTGTCGATGACGAGCCACTGCGGCGGAGCGTCCGGACCCTGCATGGTGAACCGCACGGCCTGGCCGCTCGCTATCGCGGCCGCCGACGGGTCGTACGTCGAGTTGTAGAGGTACTGGATGCCGGTCGTCTCCGTCGGGTTCTCTATGCCCACGGTGCAGTTGTAGGGGAAGGCCACCGTCTGGTACTGCATCACGATGTCCCCGTCTCCGCTCGGGATCGGGTAGAAGGCGGGATCGTAGAGGATGACCTCGAAGGTCTCCAAATTCCCACCCCCGTAGTGGGCCACCGCGTCGAACTGGCAGATCCAGCGGTGGTTCGCGCTGTCGAAGTACTCGTAGACGTCGCCGCCCGAGGACGGGTCGAGGTCCATCCAGAACGGGGCGATCATCGCCTCCGGGCCGTGGGCATCCGGGATCCCGGAGTTGTCGCCGAAGCGGTAGTCCTCGGTGCCGGGCGCCAGGAAACCGTTCGAACAGACGGAGATGTTGGTGTAGTCCGTGCCGTAGTACCTGAACGTGAACGGCAGGGAGATGGTCGTTGTTGCCGCGTCGGCGTCGATCGCCGTTATGGTGTTGCCGAGGCTCGAGATCTCCATCCAGTCATAGACGGGCGCCTGTCCGGTCCATCCGTCGCCGGTGTCGTAGGCGTAGTAGCCGTAGGCGTCAGGCCCCGACGGGCCGCCCGAAGGATCCCCGCCGATCGTCACGCTGACGTCTACGCTCTGCGTGTGTGTGTATGTGCTTGCTTCGCCCGTGACGGCGAGTGTGAAGGAAACCTCGTGACCCGGAGGAGCCGTGGGGCTCACATTGATGCGGAACGAGTTCGCCGAACTTGTGCCCGTGCCGCCGCTGCCCGCGATGTCTCCGAATTCGCCCTGCGAGTCCGTGACCTCCACGTAGGCGTCCGATGTCGACAGGGTGCCCGAGACGCCCTCAAGCCCTACCGGTCCCACGTCTTCGAGCGTCAGAGTCAGCCAGGCCGTCTCACCCGCTTCGAGCAAGCCATCATTGTCGCCACCCGGCGCGGCGTCGCCTATGACCGAGGAATCGAGCACCACGTCGGCCGCCGACACCGTGACCCCCGGGACGCTGACGTTCCAGTAGGCCCGGCTTGCGTCCGCCGCTCTGACCGTCAGATCAACCTGGTGTCCGTTCGGGCAGTCCGCGGACGTTGTGAACGTGAACGGAACCGCGTTCGGCACGGTGTTGCCGCTTGCGATGGTCCCGTAGCTGGACGTGCTGTCGCCCAGCGCGACGTAGGAATCGCCGGACCGGAGCAGTCCCGACACACCCGTCGCATCCTCGGGGCCGGTGTTCTCGAGAGAGACCGTCAGTTCAATGGTCTCGCCGGGCGTGATGACGCCGTCGTTGTTGCCCGTGCTCGAATCGTCCGCGAAGTGGCTGGCGTAGGCGAGGTAGGGGCCTGTCGCCGTTACCACCGCGTGTCCTTCGTACGGATGCAGGTTGTGTCCCGTGATGGTGACCCACACCGTGTCTGACGTCGCCGGGTTGATCGAGAACGACACGTTGCCGCTGACGTTCGTGTAGGCGTACTCGTAGACTTCGCCCGGCGCGTAGGCGCAGACCAGAGCCTCCTGGATTGCCGTCCCGCCGTCCTCCACGTGAACGTCCAGCGTGCTCGGGCCGTTCGGTACCGACGGCGGATGCGTGATGTCGGCGTAGACGGGAATCTTTGTCCAGACGTCCAGCTCGGGGTCGCCCTGGCAGTTCCAGCCCTCGTACTCGTAGGTCTGGGACGGGTAGAGGGTATAGAGGTTGAGCTTCCCGTTCACCGTGGCCTCGCCGGCCGTGTACAGCTTCAGGTTGAAGATGCCGTTGTAGAATCCCTGGTTGACCGCGCTTCGATAGTGCGCCACACCGCAGGCCACGACCGACGTTCCAACGGACACGACGGAGCCCTTTGGCGCGGCGACCGTCCCGGCTTTCAGCCACTTCTCGCACGGGTATCCGTCGTAAGAGAAGTTGCCGCCGCCGCAGGTTGCCGCCATGAGAACGGGCAGCTTGTAGCCGGGATTGGTCTGGTTCGGGTCGCAGTCGAACGGCGCCCACCAGTTGGAGACGCCCTGACCCCTGAAGTTCAGGAATACGCGGCCGTCCGTGATGGCGGCGTGCACGTCGTTCTTGTCGGAGCCGTTCCTGCGGAAGAGCGTGTCGATCTGTGCGAATCCCTCTCTGTCCATCAGACCCCACGCGAACCACGTATCGCCGAAGTAAATGGCGTCGTCCTCGTCGTAGTCCTCGCGGACGATGAGGCACGCGCTCCGGAACCAATCGAGGTCGTACATGTATGGCGTCTTCTTGTAGCCGAGGGTCTTGGCCACGAGGAGGTCGCACTGGGTGACGCTCTCCGCGGGGAGCCTGCCCACATTGACATCGACCAGGACGTCGCCGCCCTCCAGCTGTCCGTAGTAATTGTCCATGTCGGAGGTCGCTACGTACTCAGAGTCACCGACAATCAGGATATGCTCGGGCGGTACTGTCCACGTATCGTACGCAGTCTGGATGTAGCTCTTGATGGCCGAGGCGCTCGAGCCGATGACCGACAGCTTCGCGATCTCGACCTCCATCCCGCGCTTGTGCTTCCACTCGGCCAGCGGCAGGATGCTGTTGTAGTAGTTATCGTGCGTGATGATGAGGTACGTGCCGCGGCTGTCGCTCTCGTAGCGCGGCCTCACGAAATCGTAGTTGGCTATCGAGCTTTCGTAGAGACCGCGGAACGCGCGAGACGGCTGGCGCGTGCTGGTCTTTACGTTGACGCGCCCGGCGGAGGAGTAGTCGAGCTCCACCAGAAGCCTCCTGGTCACACGGAGCTCCTGCGTGCTCGCGTCGTAGGAGAGAGGGAACACGCGCAGCGGCACGACCCTGAAGTCACGCATGATCGCGGGCTCGCCGACCTCCGCCTGTGCAAGGGAAAAGCCCTTCCTTGCGTAGGCGACCTCATCCAGCAACAGAGGCTGGTCGATCGTCCAGTCGTCCGCCCGGGCGGGGAGAGGCATGATCCCCTGGAGAACGTCGTGGCCCTCCTCGAGGATGCGCAGCTCTACACCTGCCGCGTGCGGGATCGCGATGAGCGTGCCCGCGACGGAAAGCAGCGGCTCGCCGGGCTGACCCAGCGGGCTTGCGCCCGGGACGCGCACGATGTCGAACGTGCGGTCCTGGATCTCGATGCTGCTTATCTCGGGCGCCGGCAGCAGCACCTCGATGAGCGTTCGGCTGTCGTTCGACTCGAGCACCCGGAACTCAAGCTCGCTCCAGGCCGCCGGTGATGCGACTTCCGGCAGCGCGGCAGCGGCCGTCGCCACCAGCGCGGCTGCCACGATCACACTCGCAAGTGCGATAACAATGGCCGGGCTTGCCGACCATGAACTCCGCGAGAGCTTCCTCAACATCAGATCCCCCCTCCAAAGGATGCGGCCTACTGCTGCTCGTCTTCTCTATTCTATTCGCCTGTTCGGCGCCTCGCCGCCTGGAGACAAACATAGACAGAGCCCCGAGGAGCCCTGCCTCGCTCCGGACGACAGATAGCCGTTCGTCCGAGCTACCAATCAGATCGAGCAACCCGATCGAGTAACTCGGACGTATCTTGCTTACCTGTTGTATTTTAACACATTTTTCATGATTTGTCTATGATGCATTTCGGTGGGCGGGGTAGATCTACCTGAAGCACCGGAATCCGATCGTCTCGGTCCGGTAGAGGGGGCAGAGGTCCTTCACAGGATTGTCCAGCTCGGGCATGGCCGTGGCCCAGCTGCCGCCCCTTAGCGGCCTCGTGGCGCACGAGAACGTGCCGTAGTCGATGACGGCGACGACGTCGCTGCACCACTCCCACGCGTTGCCGACCGCGTCGGCGAGCCCGAGCGGGCT
>JAUVLG010000041.1 GCA_030595835.1 Candidatus Eiseniibacteriota bacterium
GTGACCGAGACAACGGACGAAGTCGAAGCCGTGGAAGAGGCCGTCACCGAGACTACGGACGAAGCCGAGACCGTGGAAGAGGCCGTCACCGAGACTACGGACGAAGTCGAGACCGTGGAAGAGACCGTGACCGAGGCCACGGACGAAGTCGAGGCCGTGGAAGAGGCCGTGACCGAGACTACGGACGAGGCCGCGGAAGAGGTTGACGAAGAGAAGAAGACAGAGGACGCCTAGACCCGCCGTCTGAGACCCCGTGGTCCTGGCAATGGCCGGTTTGTGGCTTCTGATTGGTAGTGCACCGGGGGGGACTCTACAAATGAGCCCCCCTGTTGCTTTTCCGGACGGAGAGACGCTGTGACGGGGAAGTCCAGAACCGTCGGCCTGATGACCGTCGGCTGCAAGCTCAACCAGTATGAGACCGAGGGTGTAGCGGAGCGCCTCGAAGAACGGGGTTTTGTAATTGTCCCCTTCGACGGACCCGCCGACGTCTACGTCGTCAACACGTGCACGGTCACGGGTCGCAGCGATTACCGCTCCAGACAGATGCTTCGCAGAGCGGCCCGAAAGGGTGGGGGAGCGCTCGTCGTCGCGACGGGCTGCTACGCTCAACGCGAACCCGAAGCACTCGCCGCGATGCCCGAGGTGAACCTGGTCGTCGGGAACAGCTCAAAACGCGATCTGGCCAAACTCGTCGAGGAGCGCCTCTGCTCCGACGCCTGCGGTAGCGGCGAGACCCCCATCGAGGTACGGTCACTCAAAGACGAGGTATTCGAGGCGTTCGATATCAAGCAGTTCCGGGGCTACACGCGGGCGTTCATCAAGATACAGGACGGGTGCGACAATCGATGCACCTACTGCGCGGTCCCGGACGCCAGGGGACCAGCACGCAGCAGGCGCTTCGACGATGTCCTCGAACAGGCTTCCCTCCTTGCGACCAACGGATACAGGGAGATGGTACTGACGGGCGTCCACATCGGGGCCTTCACAGACCCGGACGGACACAGGCTACCGGAGCTCTTGAGGGCGTTAGCCGGGATCGACGACCTGGTCCGCGTGCGCCTGGGCTCGGTGGAACCGACGGAGCTGACGCCGGAACTCGCCGCCACGATCCTCAAGACCGGAAAGGTGTGCAACCACCTGCACGTGCCCATGGAGAGCGGTTCGGATACCGTGCTGAAGAGGATGGGGCGCTGGTACACGCGCGCGGAGTACGCGGAGGCCGTCCGTCGTGTCACGGACGCGGACCCTCTGTGCGGACTTGGTACCGACATAATGGTGGCGTTCCCGGGCGAGACCGACGAGGACTTCGCCGACACGGTGTCGCTCGTCGAGTCCCTGCCGTACACCTACCTCCACGTGTTCGCCTACTCGCCGAGGAGCGGCACACCGGCGGCGGAAATGGACGGCCAGGTACCCGCGGCGGAATCGAAGCGACGCAGCCTGTATCTCAGGGAACTGGGCTCCCGGCTGTCGCTCCGATTCAGACGCGGCCTCGTGGGGAAGAGCCTTGAAATCCTGGTCGAGGAACGAGCCGGAACGAAAGGCTCACTTGCGGGGCTGACCAGTAACTACGTCAGGGTCAGAACTCAGGGTGCCCCCTCCCTGCAGAACAAATTCGTCGAAGTGACGGTGAGGGGCGCCGACGAGACGTCTACCTGGGGCGACATCGACCCCGAAAGCGCGCGCTGAGGCGCGCCCGATGCGAGATGTGGGAATGAAGATATACATCGAGACATACGGCTGTCAGATGAACGAGTACGACTCGCGCCTCATCGCGTCGATACTGGCAAGCGACGGGCACGGGATGACGCGCGACCTCGGTGCCGCCGACGTTGTGATAGTGAACACGTGCACCGTGCGCGAGCGCGCGGAGATCAGAGTGCTCGGGCGGCTGACGCACCTTCGAGGTTTGATGCGGAAGGACGCGGTGCTCGGCATCGCCGGCTGCGTGGCACAGCGCATGGGCGACCGCCTGCTGCGCAAGATCCCGGGACTGAGCTTCGTGGTTGGCACCGAGCAATACTGGAAGCTGCCGGACATGATCGAGAGCGCGAGGATCGGACGCGCTGTCGTCGCCGTTGGTACCGGCTCGGGAGAATCCTACGACCGGAGACCCGCGCCTGACGAAGCGTCCCTCTGTGAGTTCGTCAGCGTGATGCGCGGATGTAACAACTACTGCTCGTACTGCATCGTACCCTACGTCAGGGGACGCGAGCGCAGCCGTGCGACGTCTGGGATTGTGGACGAGGTCACGCAGCTTGTAGCACTGGGCGCGCGCGAGGTCACGCTCATCGGTCAGAACGTCAACTCGTTCAGGGACGAAGGCCGTGGGTTCGCGGGACTTCTCAGCGCGGTAGCCAAGGTGGAGGGACTCCAGCGCATTCGATTCGCAACGTCTCATCCCAAGGACCTCTCAGACGAGCTCATTGAAGTCATTGGCTCCGTGGCCAAGGTCTGTGAGCACGTCCATCTGCCGGTGCAGTCGGGTTCGACCGAGGTGTTGGCGGCAATGAACCGATCATACACCCGCGAGCAGTACGTGGCCCTGGCAGGGCGGATCCGCGAAGGGATCCCGGGCGTCGCGCTCACGACGGACATCATAGTGGGATTCCCGGGGGAGACGGACGAGCAGTTCCGCGAGACCGTTTCTCTGATGAACGAGATCCGCTTCGACTCGGCCTTCATGTTCCACTACTCCGTGCGGGAGGGGACGCGCGCGGCCGAGTTCGGTGACGACGTACCGAAAGAGGTCAAGATCGCGCGGCTCGAGACTATCATCGACCTCCAGAAGCGGGTGACGAGCGAGGTGAACGCCGCGCTCATCGGTAGCAATGCTGAGGTGCTGGTTGAGGGCCCGAGCCACAGGAACGAGGACCTCCTGTTCGGCCGGAGCAGAACCGGAAAGGCAGTCGTCTTCCCGGGCGATGCGGGGCTCACCGGGCGCGTCGTCAACGTGGAGATACGCTCCACCAGCGCCTGGACGCTCCACGGCGGAAATCCACTGCTGTCATGAGGGACCTTAAGGAGAAAGACCTTGCGGGTCGCCGTCGCGCGCTGATAGACTATCGCGTATCTTGACTGGAATGTCTCGCTTGGAACGTCCGGCAGTGTCGGTACTTGTGAGACACGGAAGCCCAGCCGAAGACCGTTCCCATACCTGGAGGTGAACACCGTGTGGGTCGTCAGAATGCTCCTGACCCTGGTCCTGGTGGTGATCGTCACGGGCTTCGCCATGCTCAACAGCGGCGAGACGGCGACCGTCACACTCTGGCCGAGGACGCTCACGTTCTTCCAAGTTCCTCTCGTGCTTCTGCTGTTCGAGGCGTTCGTGCTAGGCGCTGTGGTCTGGTTCATCGTATCGATATTCCACGAGATCAGTCTCAGACGCCAGATCAGGAAGCTCAAGCGCGAGAATTCGGACCTCAACCAGGAGATCGTCGGCCTGCACAGCATCTCGCTCGGGGAGATCGAGGGACACGCTGAGCAGGACGACACGTCCGGACCCGGCATCTAGACGGAGGGAACCGGCATGACCTTCCTTATCAGCGCCGCCGTAATCGCCGTCGGCGCTGCAGTTTGGTACGTCGGGGCAAGGCGCGCCAAATCGCGCAAAGGCGAACTGGACAAGTCACCCTACCATCTCGGCCTGGACGCGCTGATCGCGGGAGACCGCGCCGACGCGATGAAACACCTGACCCAGGCAGTTCGAGACGACCCCAGAAACGCCGATGCCTACGTCAAGCTCGGGAGCATCCTTCGCGAGCGCGGGCAGGTGAAACAGGCCATACAGATCCACAGAGAACTCCTCGTGAAGAGGAGGCTCCCTGCCGCCATACGCAACGACACGATCAAGAGCCTCGCCCTTGACCTCGCGGCCGCCGGCCGCTGGCGGGAGGTGCTCGAGCACCTGGCCACGCTACCCCGTTCGGAGCGATCGGACCCACTGGCGCTCGCCTTGACTCGCGACGCCTACGAATCCGCGGGCGACCTGGACAAAGCCGCGCAGGCCCACAAGGAGCTGCTCAAGGCGGGTTCTCCGGAGGATCAGCCAACTCCCGGGGTCTACCGCGCTCACCTCGGTCTCGTGGCCTTCAGAAGGGGCGACACGCGACGCGCGAAGGCGGAGTTTCAGGCGGCGGTCAAGGAGGATCCGACGGCCGGTCTGGCGTACGTGTACCTGGGTGACATCGCCGTTAGGGAAGAGGACACCGAGCGCGCCATCGCCTACTGGATGAAGCTAATCTCCGAGAAGCCGGACTGCGCCCAGCTGGTGTTCGAGCGTCTCGAGAAGGCGTACTTCGAGATGGGCGACTTCGGCCGCATGATGGGCATCTATGAGGAACTGGTCGCAAGTTCCCCGACCAACGTCAGAGCACTGACGGGCCTGTCGAGGATGCTCGAGCGCAAGGGATCGGTCGACGAGGCTCTGCGCGTTGCACGCGAAGCGGTCAAGCACCAGGGCAGCACGTTCGAGGGTCACAGGCAGCTCATCCAGATCCTGATGAGACACGAGCGCTATGAGGAGGCCGCGAAGGCGGCGGAGCCGCTCATAGCCGAGCTCGGTGACGAGCACAAGGAACGGACGTGTCCGAATTGCGAGACAGCACTCGATGGCTACGGCTGGCGCTGTGACTCGTGCCGGGCATGGATCAATGAGTGCTAGGCGAAGAAAACCCTCCGAGGCCGTCGCCCGCGTCGCACTGACTGCCGCGGTACTGACACTCTGCCTCGCTGCTCCTGCGTGGTGCGACGACATTCCGACACCCGAAGAGGCCGTTGAGAAGGCGCGGGCGCTGGTGCGGCAGGGCCAGCAGTCCGATGCCGAGGTCTACCTGTCGGAGCTGGTCAGCGAAGAGGATGGCCCACACGCCGGGAACGCGATCGTCCTGATGGAGGCTGCGCGCCTGGCCGACTCCGCCGAGCTGGTCAGGGCCTACGCGGCCAGGGCCATCGAGAGAACGCGACGCGACGCGATTCTGGAAGCGGCACACATGCTCCGGGGCGACAGCTACTTCGCTGAGAATCTCTACATCACAGCCAGCCAGGAGTACGAGGCGGCGGCGAGACACTCCTCTCGGCGAGGCCCGGGACCTGCCGAGCTCAAGCGAGCCAGGAGCATCCTGGCGGCGGGCGACGCCGGGGCCGCGGTCGAGGCGTATCGAGCCATCGCCGAGTGGGGCGCCACGCCGGGAGAGATCACACCCATAGCAGAGATCGGGCTCGCCCGGGCACTGCTGGCTGCCGGACGAACGGCAGAAGCCGCCGAGCAATTCGACATAACGGCCCGCGTGTACGAAGAGGCGGAGGTCCGGGTCCGGGCGCTTGCCGGCGCCGCAGAGAGCCACGAGGCCTCGGGCGCGGACTCGGCTGCCATCGCCGCGCTCAAGCGGCTGCTGGCGGATCACCCCGACAGCTACGAGGCGGTGCTGGCCCGTGAGAGACTGCGCACCTACTCGTTCGCCGACAGCACGCTTCTGTACGATGAGGCATCTGACACGACCGCGGCGCGCGGCGATACGCTGGAATCGCCCGAACAGTAATCCTCGGAGGCATGAGGAAGACGACCACCGGGCCTCCACCGGTGGTTGTTCCTTGGTGGGGTTCTTGAGAAGCGCGTGATACCGGAGACCCGATGGCGAAGCTCACCCCGATGATGGAACAGTACCAGAGGATCAAGTCGCAGCACGAGGACGCGATCGTCCTGTTCCGCATGGGCGACTTCTACGAGACATTCTTCGACGACGCGAAGACAGCCGCCCGCGTCCTCGGTCTCGCACTGACGACGCGCGACAAGAGCGGCAAGAACCCGGTCCCGTTGGCGGGCGTGCCACACCACGCTCTCGAATCGTATCTCGCACGCCTCGTGAACGCGGGCTACCGCGTGGCCATCTGCGATCAGGTGGAGGATCCGAAGCAGGCGCACGGAATCGTCAAGCGAGCGGTCACCGAGGTCATCACTCCCGGGACCATCCTGAGCTCGACGATGCTGAACGAGAGACGCCCCAACTTCCTCATCGCGGTGGCACCGGGCAAGGAACGCACCGGTCTCGCCAAGATCGACCTCTCGACCGGCGAGTTCAGCGTGACCGAAGTGGAAGCTTCCGACCTGCGACGCGACGTACTCCGAGCGGACGCATCAGAGATTGTCGTCCCGGAAGGACAGAGGGAGAAGGAACCGCTCGCATCGCTTCTCGCCGACATCCCCGATATCCCCGTGAGTCCGGTGGCAGACTGGGAGTTCGGCATCGAGCAGGCGCGCGACACGCTCGAAGCACACTTCGGTGTCGCCAATCTGGACGGCTTCGGCTGCTCCGATCTCGAAGAGGGGATCGCGGCGGCGGGCGCCGCACTTCGATACCTGACCGACCTCAAGAAACGCGACCTCGGACAGATAACCTCTCTCACACGCATCCGCCACTCGGAGCGCATGGTCCTTGATGAGACCACTCAGAAGAACCTCGAACTCGTCGAGCCTCTCGACCAGGGCTTCCCTGAAGCAACGCTGCTCGCCGTACTGGACAGGACCGACACGGCGATGGGCGCGCGGCTTCTGAGACAGTGGGTGCTGTTCCCGCTCGTCGACCGCGAAGAGATACACGCGCGCCTCGACTCCGTCGAGGGGTTCCTTGAGGGTCGCGCCGTCCGGCAGGAGGTATCCGGTATCCTCCGGGAGCTGTGCGACATTCCACGCGTCGTGGGGCGGGTCGCTTCGGACCACGCCAGTCCACGAGATCTTGCCTCGCTACGTCGATCTCTCGAGCTTCTGCCCACTGTGCGCGACCTGCTGGCGTCCTCAGACTGGGCCGCCGTCCGCGGGCACGGCGAGGATCTCCCGGACGTCGAGGACGTCGCGGGGATCATCCGCGCATCGATTGTCGATAGCCCTCCCGCCACGTTCAAGAGCGGCGGCATCGTCAGAGACGGATACAGCAGTGAGCTGGACGACGTTCGGTCGGTCGCGCGCGAGGGGAAGGGATGGATCAGCAAGCTCCAGGCACAGGAGCGCGAGAGCACGGGCATCCCGACGATCAAGGTGGGCTACAATCGAGTCTTCGGCTACTACCTCGAAGTCACCAAGCAGCACGTTCACCTCGTCCCCGATCACTGGATCGGGAAGCAGACCTTGGTCAACGCGGAACGATACGTAACGCCGGAGCTCAAGGAGCACGAGTCTCGAGTGCTCACGGCCGAGGAGGAGATGCTCCGGATGGAGCACGAGATCTTCGAGGACGTGCGCGGTCAGGTGGCAGTCCACGCGGCGACGCTGCAGGAGGCCTCGACCGTGCTGGCGCGCGTCGACGCCCTGTCATCGCTCGCCACGGTCGCCGAGGAGTCCCGCTACGTGAGGCCGGAGGTCGGCGACTGGAACGAGCTGACCATCCGGGACGGACGCCACCCCGTCGTGGAAAAGCTGTTGAAGGGTGAGGAGTTCGTGCCAAACGACGTGACCTTCGATGCGGACGGTCGCCAGATATTCCTCATAACGGGTCCAAACATGGCGGGCAAGTCCACCTACCTGAGACAGGTGGCGCTGGCGGTCATCATGGCGCAGATGGGGTCATTCGTCCCGGCCAGCTCCGCGAGAATAGGCATCGTGGACAGGGTCTTCACGCGCATAGGCGCGACCGACGCCCTCGCCAGGGGACGCAGCACGTTCCTCGTCGAGATGAGCGAGACGGCGAACATCCTACACGGCGCAACGACGCGAAGCCTCATACTCCTGGATGAGATCGGTCGGGGAACAAGCACGTTCGACGGTCTTTCCATCGCCTGGGCAGTGACGGAGTATCTCCACAACCGCGATGACGTCCGCCCGTGGACGATGTTCGCGACCCACTACCACGAACTCACGGAGCTTGAGGACGTGCTTCCGCGTCTCAAGAACATGAATGTGCTGGTAAGGGAGACCGGGGACTCGATAGTATTCTTGCGGAAGATAGTCCCGGGCTCCGCCGACCAGAGCTACGGGATAGAGGTGGCACGGATGGCCGGGATACCCCGAGAGGTCATACTTCGGGCCCGTGAGGTTCTCGAGAATCTCGAGGCCACGCAGTACACGTCGGACGCGGTGCCCCGCCTGGCCGGCGGCGAGCACGGTCCGCTCGGGCCGGGTGGACCGCAGCTGAGGCTCTTCGACCCGGCTCCGTCCGAAGTAGAGAAGGAGATAGAGGAACTCGACATCGAGCAGATGACACCGCTCGACGCCTTCGACAAGCTAGTTGAACTCAGGAAGCGAGTGAAGCGTGGGTAGCCGAATCAGGATCCTGAGCGAGAGCGTGGCCAACATGATCGCCGCCGGTGAGGTGGTAGAGGCGCCGTTCTCGGTCGTCAAGGAACTCGTCGAGAACGCGCTGGATTCCGGCGCGACGGAGATCGGCGTCGACATCAAGGGTGGCGGAAGCGACCTCGTGCGTGTCTCAGACAACGGCTCCGGGATGAACCGCGACGACGCCCTGGCCGCGTTCGACCGCTTCGCCACGAGCAAGCTCTCTACAGCCGACGACCTCGGTGGCATCTCCACGCTCGGCTTCCGAGGCGAGGCGCTGCCGAGCATGGCGTCCGTCTCACGGATGAGGCTCGTCACGTGCGAGGACGGTAGCGTCGAGGGAACGGAGGTCGTTCTCGTCGGCGGTGAGGTCAGGGACGTCAGACCGGCCGGGCGCGCATCCGGGACGACCGTAGAAGTCTCGTCCCTCTTCTACAACACGCCGGCACGGCGGAAGTTCCTGAAGAGCGACAGCGTTGAGGTCAGGCGCATCATGGAACTCCTGACCGAGTACGCGGTGCTCTACCCATCCGTCCGCCTGGACGTCGCCATCGACGGTAAGCTCACGCTCGGACTCATGGCGGTCGACACGCTTGCGGAACGCGTGGCAGGCGTTCTGGGCAGCAGGTTGGCCGCGGAGATGCTGCCCGTCTCGTTTACGGAGGAGGGCGGCTCCGTAGAGGGCCTCGTGGGGCGGCCGACCATCGCGCGGCCGCGTGGAGCGCAGCAGGTGGTGGCCATCAACGGCCGTCCGGTCAAGAGCCGGCTGATAGGCGCCGCGGTTCGGTCCGGCTACGCCGAGCTTCTCCCTCACAACAGGCACCCGGTGGTATTCCTGATGTTGACGCTGGACGGCGACCTGGTGGACGTAAACGTCCATCCAACGAAGAGAGAGGTCCGATTCGGCAACACCCGTCGGGTCTTCGGCCTCGTGGAGGGTGCGGTGCGCGCGGCGCTCATGTCCCACGACACGGCGCCCACGCTGTCCACGTACGAGGTCAGGGCCGCGGGACGACCTGAGACGGGATCCCCGGACGTGGCCGCGGCGGCCACTCCGGAACTGCAGTTCCCCACGATGGTCAGGGAGACGGAGCAGGCGGCCGTCTCAGGAGATGGACTCCGGACCGAGACAGCGAACGACGAGCATCATGCGAAGTTCTGGCAACTGCATCAGTCGTACGTCTTCGTCCAGACCAGGGAGGGTGTTCTCGTTGTCGACCAGCATGCGGCGCACGAACGCGTACTCTACGAGAAGGCAAGGGTAGCGCTCTCGGGAGCCGCGGAGACGGGCCCCAGCCAGCAGCTGCTCTTCCCGGTGGCGGTCGATCTGTCGCCCGGGGAGTGGGAATCGTTCGACGACGTCAGACCCCTGCTCAACAAACTGGGCTTCACTATCCAGTCGATGAGCGGCAGGACCGTGCTTCTGGAAGCCGTCCCGGGGGCCTTCCCGAAATGGCCGCACGACAGGATCCTCCACGACATCCTCACGGAGCTGCCGTCCGGCAAACCCGACGTCCGCAACCTGATAGAGAACATCGCAAAGACAGTGGCGTGCAAGGCCGCCATCAAGGCGGGGGACAAGCTCACCCAGGAGGAGATGCGCGCGCTCATCGATCAGCTCTTCGCCACCGAGCTTCCGTACTCCTGCCCGCACGGCAGACCAACCTTCATGCGCATGACCTCCGAGGAACTGGACAAGAGGTTCGGCAGAACATGATCGCCGGAGAAGCCGGGAACTCCCGACCGGAAGTACTGACCGTCGTCGGACCGACCGCCGTTGGAAAGACGGCGGTCTCGCTCGCTCTCGCGCGTGCACTCGGGGGCGAGATCGTCTCCGCCGACTCCCGCCAGATCTACCGCGAAATGGACATCGGCACCGCCAAACCCACCGCCGACGAACGGGAACTTGTCCGACACCACCTCATTGACATTATCAATCCCTCCGAAACATACGACGCCGTACGGTTCGCCGCGGACGCGGAGAAGGCCATGGTGGACATCGTCGCTCGGGGAGCAACCCCGCTCGTGGTGGGCGGCACCGGCTTCTACGTGGCCTCGCTCTTCCAGGGTCTCTTCGAGGGACCGGGACGCGACCCCGAGCTCAGGACCCGCCTCACCGATCGAGCCGCGTCTGAGGGCGTCCGGATCCTGCACCAGGAACTCAAGGAAATCGATCCCGAGGCGGCCGAACGTATTCACGTCAACGATTCGTTTCGCGTCATACGGGCGCTCGAGGTCTACCTGACCACCGGGAGGTCGCTCTCCGAATGGCAGGAGAAACCCGTCCGCGCCGCGGCGTTCTCCGCCCGCTATGTGATACTGACACTCTCCAGGGAGCAGCTGTACGAGAGGATAGATCGCAGGGTCGACGCAATGATGGCCGACGGGCTGTTGGCGGAGATCGAGGCGCTCGTGTCGCGCGGGGTGCTCTCATCGGACATGCCGGCCGCCAGTGCCGTGGGCTACCGCGAGCTCCTGCCAATCGTCGAGCGGGGAGAAGGAGATCTCACCGACGCGGTAACGCTCATCAAGCGCAACTCAAGGCGCTACGCGAAGCGCCAGATCACCTGGTTGAGATCCATCGAGGACGCCGAGTGGTTCGAGCTGGATGACCGGACTCCCGACGATGCCGCGGCGGCGATACTCGCGCTGGTGTCCGAACGCGGCCGTCCCGCCCGTTGATCGCGCCCCGCTCTCACCTGAGACGCCGGCCGTGAGCAAGGAGGCCCGCGCCACGGGCTGAATCGGCTTGACTAGCGCTCTTCGTTAGTGTATCCATTCTACAATAGACAGCGACAGATTCGCGAGCGGGCATAACTCAGTTGGTAGAGTATCAGCTTCCCAAGCTGAGAGTCGCGGGTTCGAATCCCGTTGCCCGCTCCATATCTTATGGCTGGCCCCCGCCGTCCGCCCAAGCGGGCCGCTCGGGGGCCGCGTTCATGCCGGGGCAACGAATGAGGATCACCAGGGTCGTACCCGGGAGTGACGCCGAGCGCGCCGGTATCAGAAGCGGGGACGAGCTGCTTGCCGTGGGCGGGGAGAGCCTGGCGGATGCGCTCGACCTGACCTTCGCACTCGCATGGACGGACGAGGCGGAGGTGGCCTTCGAGCTCTCTCGTGAGAGCTCGTCGTTCAGCGTCACCCTGCCGGCGGTTGGTCCTGATGAACTGGGATTCGAGGTGCAGGAAGCCGCTATCAAGACCTGCGGCAACAGCTGCGTCTTCTGTTTCGTGGACCAGCTGCCTCGCGGGCTGCGCAGGAGTCTCTACGTCAAGGACGAGGACTTCCGCCTGTCTTTCAGCTACGGCAACTACATCACGCTGACCAATCTCAGCAGCGCTGACTACGAGCGCATCGCGGCACAGCGCCTGAGCCCGCTCTACGTCTCGGTGCACGCAACGGACGACGCAGTACGGCGCGAGATGCTGGGGAACGAAGACGCGCCACCGATACTCGAGAGCCTGCGAAGGCTCGACCGGGCACGGGTACGAGTGCACGCGCAGGCGGTTCTATGCCCGGGCATCAACGACGGCGCCGTTCTCGAACAGACGCTCATGGACCTGTTCGCGCTCGGTGAACTGATCCAGTCGGTGGCGGTGGTCCCGGTCGGCCTCACGGCGCACCGGGAGGAACTGATGCGTATCGAGGCGATGTCGGAGGCGGGCGCCGCAAGCGCGCTCGACATCATCGAACGCTGGCAGAGGCGCTTTCTCGCGGAGGGCCGCGACAGGATCGTCTATGCAGCAGATGAGCTGTATCTGCGCGCCGGGACGGCGCTCCCGCCGCGCGACGAGTACGGTGACCTCCCGCAACTTGAGAACGGCGTGGGGCTCCTGCGCAGCTTCGAGTCCGACCTGAACGAACGCGCGGGCCTCCTGGGAGATCACCTCGATCCGCCGCTCGCGTTGACGCTGGTGACGGCGCGACTCGCGGAGGCGTTCATTGCGGACGCCATCGACAAGGTGTTCGGACCGGTCGACGGACTCACGTATCAGGTCGTGGCCTCGGACAACAGCTTGCTGGGTCCGACCATCACGGTGGCAGGCCTCCTGTCCGGAGCGGACATGATCGACGCGCTGAAGAAGGCTCCCGAATCGGATGCCTGTCTTCTGCCGGCCGCTGCCTTCAACGAAGATGGCGTGACGTTGGACGGCATGACGCTGGACGAGATCGCCGACGGGGCGGGACGAGAGAACGTGGTGGCCACGGACGATATCGTCGGGTCCGTGCTCGATATCACGGGCGGCGCAGTGCGGGACGCGTCGACGGCGAGCCAGGCGGCGTTGGACAACACAATACGAGGTCGCGAACAGGTCGACCGCATACCATCGGAAGAGGGAAGATGAACCAGACCAGGAGAGGCAGGCTTCCAATAGTGGCCATCGTGGGCCGGCCGAACGTCGGCAAGTCAGCGATGTTCAACCGAATCACGGGCGCGCGTATCGCGGTCGTCGACGACCAGCCCGGAGTCACGAGGGACCGCAACTACCACGAGGCCGAGTGGAGCGGTCGTGCTTTCGTCCTTGTGGACACCGGCGGGCTCTTGCCGAGCGAGGTCGAGGGAATGGCGGGGATGATCCGTTTCCAGGCCGAGAACGCGATCGACGAAGCCGACGCCATCCTCTTCGTCGTCGACAGGGAGACCGGTCCGATGGCCGTGGACATGGAGATCGCGGCCCTCCTGAGACGCTCAACCAAACCCATAGTCCTGGCCGTCAACAAGGTCGACACGCAGCGTCACGAGCTTGACACCCACGAGTTCCACGTCCTGGGACTGGGCGAACCATCGCCCGTCTCGGCGCTGCACGGTCGCGGAGCCGGCGACCTCCTGGACCGGTTGATAGCGGTCATCCCCGAGGCCACGCCCGAGACGGGAGAGGGCGTGAGGGTGGCGTTCGTGGGACGCCCCAACGTAGGCAAGTCGTCCCTGGTGAACCGGATAGTGGGACAGGAGGTCGTAATAGTCGATTCGGTGCCTGGCACCACCCGCGACGCGATCGACACCGTCCTCCTACACGACGACAGGCGGTTCGTGCTGGTCGACACAGCGGGACTAAGACGGAGGTCGAAGGTCGCGAAGGGCGTGGAGTACTACAGCTCCATGAGATCGCTCAGGGGCATAGAGCGCGCCGACGTGGTCGTTCTGGTCGTGGACGCAACCGAGCGCATAGTGGCCCAGGACGCGCACATCGCCGGGTTCGTCGAGGAGGCGGGCAGGGGCCTGATAGTCGCGTTCAACAAATGGGACCTGATTGAGAAGGATAACTCCACCGCGGGTGAGTTCGTCCAACACGCCGCCGACGTGCTGCCGTTCGCCAGATACGCTCCGGTCATCCACATCTCCGCCCTCTCGGGACAGCGCGTGACCAAGGTGCTGACGCTCGCGGCCGAGGTCGAAGAGCAGACGGCAATGCGCATCCCGACCAGTCGCGTCAACGAGACGATAATGGCAGCGGTAGAACGCAGACCCCCGGCGGGTGGACGCCGCGTGAACATCCTCTACGCCACACAGGTAACCACCAGACCACCCACCTTCGTAGTGTTCACAAATGACATCAGGGCGGTCGACCACACGTACAGACGCTACCTTGCCAACCAGCTCCGAAGGGAGTATGGTTTCGTCGGAACACCGATCCGAATCTCCGTGAGGAAGAGGCGCTCGCGCTAGCACCAGCGCCGACGCCGCCTCTTCCGCGCGAGTTCCCCCGACCATCGGAGAACACGTGCAGACGGCTCTTGTGGTTGTCATCTCGTACCTACTCGGTTCGATACCGACGAGCGACATCGCGGCCAAGCTGCGCGGCGTCGATCTGCGGACCGTCGGAAGCGGCAATCCCGGCTTCACAAACGTGCTGCGCACCCTGGGAGCGCGCGTCGCGGCACCCGTCCTGATCGTCGACGTGGCGAAGGGTGTGGCGGCGGTCCTGCTCGTCGCCGGGACTCTGGGAGCCGGCTCCTCTCTGGGACAGACCGGCATCGGTCTCGCGGGGGGGCTCGCCGCGGTGGCCGGACACATCTGGCCGATCTTCGCTCGCTTCCGGGGCGGGAAGGGCGTCGCGACAGCGTGCGGTGTCTTCGCGGCGATGGCACCTCTGGCGACACTCGCGGTCGTCGTCCTCTGGCTCGCGATAGTAGTCCCCACACGCTATGTCTCCCTCGGCTCCATCGCTGCGACCCTGTCCCTACCGTGGGCGATCTGGATCGAAGCCGGGATCCGCGGGACGCCCAGGCCCACCGCACTCATACTGACGGCAGGCCTCGTGGCGGTCGCGGTCGTGCTTCGTCATCTATCGAACATCAAGCGTCTGTTGAACGGTACCGAGAACCGCTTCGGACGAACTCCGGGGCAGGAGGATGAACGATGAAGCGTGTCACGGTACTCGGAGGTGGAAGCTGGGGAACAACGCTGGCGCTGGTCCTGCACGACAACGGGCACCAGGTCGCTATCTGGGAGTTCGATTCCGAGCAAGTGAAGGCCGCAAGAAACGACGGGGAGAACAGGAAGTTCCTGCCCGGTGTCCCACTGCCGGCCTCAATTGAGATCACCGACGATCTCGGTGTGTCTCTCGACGGCGCGGAAGCGGTCGTGTTCGCCGTACCATCACACGTGGTCCGCGGTGTTGCGGTAAGCGCCGCCGGGATGATCCCGAACGGAATCCACGTCGTGAATGTCGCGAAGGGCATCGAGAACAAGACGCTGATGCGCATGTCGGAGGTGCTCGCGCACGAGCTCAACCGCCCGGACGCAGCCGGCATATCGTCCCTTGTCGGCCCCAGCCACGCCGAGGAGGTCAGCAGGAAGCTCCCGACAACCGTGGTGGCCGCAGCCCTTGACGAAACGACCGCCGTCTTCACGCGTGACCTCTTCATGACGGAGTATCTCAGAGTCTACACGAACACGGACCTCATCGGTGTCGAACTCGGCGTCTCACTCAAGAACGTCATAGCGATAGCGGCGGGCATCTGCGACGGTCTCGGATACGGCGACAACACCAAGGGCGCTCTCCTGACTCGCGGACTCGCCGAGATGACGCGGTTGGGTGTCACGATGGGGGGGAGGCAGGAGACCTTCGCCGGGCTCTCCGGAATGGGCGACCTCATCACTACCTGCATCTCGAAACACAGCAGAAACCGCCACGTCGGCGAGGCCATCGCGGACGGGCGATCGCTCGACGAGATCCTCGACTCGATGGTCATGGTGGCCGAGGGAGTGCGCACGACCAGGAGCGTGGCGGAACTGTCGGAGAAACTGTCCGTAGAGATGCCCATCTGTGAGCAGATGAACCTCGTCCTCTTCGAGGGAAAGCCCCCAAGAGAGGCGATAGCTAACCTCATGCTGAGAGACCCCAGACCTGAGCACCCCGGGACCTGACGCGGTGGCGGCGACGTCCTGACCAACACTCGGCCCGGCGGCCCCCACCATGGGGAGCTGACGCCGGACCGCGTCTTTGAATCCGATTCTCACTTGTCACCCCGCCTATACCGTGCTAGATTGTAGCCCGTCGGGGCGTGGCGCAGTCAGGTAGCGCACTAGCATGGGGGGCTAGGGGTCGCTGGTTCGAATCCAGTCGCCCCGACCACAATAGACATCAAGCAGTTCGACCCAGAATGGCCACGTAGCCAATGTTCGCCGTTGCAGTCTACAATCTCGGAGCACTTCTGGCGCAGAGCCTCTCGCTGCCCACCGCACACAAGCTATCACATGTGGTGGGCAGATTGATGTGTTTCCTCCAGAGGCGAAACAGGCGCATCCTGCTGCACAAT
The DNA here is from genome assembly GCA_030595835.1 of Candidatus Eiseniibacteriota bacterium. Classification (GTDB taxonomy): domain Bacteria; phylum Joyebacterota; class Joyebacteria; order Joyebacterales; family Joyebacteraceae; genus JALGZG01. Next base: position 16,031 of record JAUVLG010000041.1, read on the forward strand.
CTGGAAGTCGCATTCGGCCATGAGCGTTCCGCCGCGGACCTCAAGCGCCTGAGGCGTGAGATCTTCAAGGGTTTCGCGGTCTCTGTAACGGATTTTCTCAGAATGCCGCTGGTCAACCGGGACAACCTCGGCGACTACATTACGGCAGAAGGCCTCGAGAATATCGGACGGCTCCAGGTTCTCGCCAGCGACGGGATACCGACCATACTGACAACGGCGCACCTCGGGAACTGGGAGCTGATGGCGGCTGCAACGGGTCTGCTCGCGGGACCGCTTTCGCTTCTGGTCGACGTTCACTCCAATCCGTACGTCACCCGTTTCTTCGACAACCGCCGCGCCGACAAGGGCATCGACGTGGTCCCGGTCTCGGCGTTTCACAAGTCCTTTCGCGCTCTCAAGAAGGGACACTTGGTCGCGATCGTGGGTGACCGGCCCGTGACCGGGCAGGGCATCATGGCGACCTACTTCGGCCGACAAGCGCTCATGCCCGACGGTTATGCAGTGCTGGCCCGACGTCTGGGGGCCCGCATAGTCCCGCTCTTCCTAACGAAGAGACCCGACGGGAAGCACGACTTCGTGGTGGAGAAGCCGATACAGCCGCGAGTGACGGACGATGTGGAGACCGACGTTCGGGACGCCGTCCAGAGGTGTCTGGCCGTCTTTGAGCCCCACGTCCGGCGGCACCCCGAGCAGTGGTACGTCTTTCACCCCATCTGGGACGCGGACAACGCCGCGGGCAGGGACCGGCACGACATGAGAAGAATGCGAGAGGCCAAGAATACGAGAAGCAACCGATGAGAACTCTCGTCATCATACCCTGCAAGAATCTCGAGAGCGAGGTCGGTGACGTCGTCCGCGGCGTGCTCGAGCTTGACCTGAATCTGGACGTCGTGGTCATCAACGACGGATCGACGGACGGAACCTCAGCATCGGCCGGCGCCGCCGGAGCACACGTTCTCGAGCACGAGGTCAATCTCGGGAAGGGCGCCGCCCTGAAGACCGGGTTCGAATACGCGATCGAGAAGGGGTACGACGTCGCGATCACGATGGATGGCGACGGACAGCACGAGCCCTCGGCGATTCCCGACTTCCTCGACGCCCTGAAGAAGCGTGACGCGGACGTCATCATCGGATCGAGAATGCACGCCGTCGGCGAGATGCCGAAGCTCAGGATATGGACCAACCGCACGACGTCGAGGATCGTCTCGCTCATTGCCGGTCAGGAGATCTCCGACAGCCAGAGCGGGTATCGGCTGATCAAGGTCGGCGTTCTCAGAGATGTCGTGAAGTCGTTCGTCACGACGCGCTACGACACCGAGTCCGAGCTTCTCATCCGCGCCGCGCGGCGCGGCTACAAGGTGGCGGCCGTCGCGATCAGATCCATCTACACGGGGACCGTCAGCCACATCAACCCGTTCGTCGACACCTTGCGGTTCCTGAGGCTGGTCATCCGCAGCATGTTCTGGCGATAACCACTGGGAGCACCAACTTGGGTAGACCCCGGATTCTCATTAGCAACGATGACGGCATTCACGCGCGCGGCATCAAGACGCTCAGGAAGGCGCTCGAGCAGATCGCGGACGTGACCGTCGTGGCCCCGGACCGCGAGAGGAGCGGTGCCAGCCACTCGCTTACGATGGACGTCCCGCTTCGAACCCATCGCATAAAGGACAACATCATCGGTGTTGACGGCACACCGACCGACTGCGTGCTGCTTGCGCTCAAACTGCTTCTTCCGGAACCGCCCGACCTCGTGGTCTCAGGGATCAACAGGGGACCGAACATGGGCGACGACGTCACGTACTCCGGGACGATCGCGGCGGCCATGGAAGCGACGCTAATGGGCATTCCCGCAATCGCGGTGTCGCTCTGCCGGTGCGAGTCAGGTGCTTTCGACTACGAGGCATCCGCCGAGATCGCGAGGGAGGTAGCGCTCATGGTGCTCGAGCGCGGACTTCCACTCGGGACCCTCCTGAACGTCAACGTCCCGAACATACCGAGAGATGAGATCACGGGCGTGGAGATCGCCCGACAGGGCAAGCAGATCTATGAGGAGGCCGTCGTCGAGAAGCAGGACCCGCGCGGCCGGACCTACTACTGGATCGGCGGGCAACTGACATCCTGGGAACCGGAACCCGACACGGACTACGCGGCCGTGTCCAAGGGACTGGTCTCCATCACCCCAGTTCACCTCGATCTCACCGACTACCAGGCCATGGACGTACTGCGGAGCTGGCCCCTCGGAGAGATAGTGGCGGCCGGCGTGAAGGCGCCCGCGACGAAGACGGTCGCGTCAGTAACGCCGACGGCCGCGGGCGACCAATCCGAGAAGAACGAGGGGGAGACCGAGTGATGGACTGGGAGTCCCTTCGGAACGAGATGGTGGATACGCAGCTCATACCGCGAGGCATCACGGACGACGCGGTGCTGGAGGCCATGCGAGAGGTGCCGCGACATCTCTTCGTCGCGCCCGGCATGGAGACGCGCGCCTACGGCGACCACGCGCTTCCAATAGGAGAAGGCCAGACCATTTCGCAGCCGTTCATGGTGGCGCTGATGACCCAGGCACTCGAGCTGACAGGTTGCGAGAAGGTGCTCGAGATAGGCACGGGTTCCGGGTACCAAGCCGCGGTCCTCTCCAAGCTGGTGGAGCAGGTGTTCAGCATCGAGTGCGTGGAGAGCCTGGCTGCCCGCGCGAGAGCCGTTCTGGAGGATCTCGCAATCTCAAACGTCGCAATACGCGTAGGCGACGGCACGATCGGCTGGAAGGAGTTCGAACCCTACGACAGGATAATCGTCACGGCGGGAGCACCCGAGGTGCCCCCGAGCCTCGAGGAGCAGCTCGGCGAGGCAGGCATCATGGCCGTGCCGGTGGGCACTCAGGGACTGCAAGAGCTGCGGATCATCGTGAAGGACAAGGGCAGGGTGTCGGCGCGGAACGCGGGAGGATGTGTCTTCGTCCCGCTCGTCGGCAGAGAAGGATGGAGCAAGGAAACGTGAGAGACGACAGAAGCAGGGGAAACCCCAAAGACCAGGGGAACGTACGAGACCTGGAAGACGCGAGGCGCGAAGCGCGTTTGACTGGCGGTGCAAGCCATGCTTGAGGGCGTCGTTGACATGATGTCCGGGCTGCCGGAAGAGGTCGTGGCGTTCGTCGTCTCGGCTCTGCCGATTGCGGAGCTTCGGGGAGGAATCCCCGTGGCGCTGAAGCTGGGCCTGGACTGGCGCACGGCACTTCTTGTCTGCGCGGCCGGGAACTTCCTGCCCATCTTGCCGATCATCTACCTGATGGGCCCTCTCGAGGGGCTCTTCAGACGCTGGCCCCCGATGGACCGCTTCATGACGAGACTCTTCGCCAGGACGAGGCGCAGAGGCGGACTTGTCGAGAAGTACGAGGCCCTGGGCCTCATCGCGTTCGTCGCTATCCCTCTGCCGGTCACGGGAGCGTGGACCGGGGCCCTGGCGGCACATCTGTTTGGTGTGAGACCCAGGTACGCAATACCCGCGATCATCTGCGGCATCCTGATCGCGGGCGTCATCGTCACGCTCCTGACACAGGGAGTCTTGCATCTGTGGCAGCTCTAGTGTAGTATGCAAGTTTATGTCGGGGCGTAGCGCAGTCAGGTTAGCGCGCACGGTTCGGGACCGTGAGGTCGGAGGTTCGAATCCTCTCGCCCCGACCAGATCAACAGGGGGGAGACATTGACGACCCGCCCTGTCAGAATCACGGTGGTGGGAGCAGGGCGCTGTGACCAGGCGACCGCCTCAATCGCTGAGCGTGTCGGTAGTGAGATCGCTCGCCGGGGCGGCGTTCTTGTTTGTGGAGGCCTGGGCGGGGTCATGGAAGCGGCCGCGCGAGGTGCGAAGGCTGCGGGGGGGCTCACGATCGGAATCCTCCCCGGCGGGCGCGCAGATGACGCCAATCCGCACATCGATATTCCGATCGCAACCGACCTGGGTCACGCCAGGAACGTGGTGAATGTGCGTGCAGCTGATGCCGTCGTTGGCGTGGGCGGCAGCCACGGCACGGTCTCCGAGATCGCGCTGGCACTCAAGATGGGCGTGCCGGTGGTCGCGATCGCCCCGCCGGTAGAACTCAAGGGCCTGATCCTGGCTGATTCACCCGAGGCCGCGGTCGAGAGAGCCTTTGAGCTGGCGGGAGCCGCGTAACGATGGAGTCCGCCAGGATTCATGCGCAGGTCCGGGGAGTCGTGCAGGGCGTGGGGTTCAGGTATTTCGTTCTGAGGACCGCCAGAGCCGCAGGGCTCACAGGCTTCGTGAAGAACCTGAGCGACGGCGACGTCGAAATCATGGCCGAGGGACCACGAGAGAAACTGCAGCGATTCGCGAGAGATGTCAGCGAAGGTCCCAGTTGCGCGCTCGTGCAGGATGTGCAGATCACGTGGGCCGAGTGCACCGGCGAATTCGCGTCGTTCGAGGTTAGCTTTTAGGTTCAGATGGGGGAGGCCGGCTCCTTGACTCCTTCCCGAAACTCAAGGGTCTTCGCCGCGGCCATCATGGTCACGGCGATTGTGCTGATGCTCCTCGTCGGTTGCACGCCTCTGAGGCCTGCGGACGGCGGAGGAGAACCGGTCGCCCGCGGCGACGGAAGCGGCGTCTACCACATCGTCGGGAGGGGAGAGACCCTCTGGCGCATATCAAAGACGTACGGTGTGTCGCTTGCCGAGATCATGGAGGCCAACGGGCTATCCAACTACGATCTCGCCGTGAATCAGAAGCTCCTGATACCGGGGGCAACGAAGCGGCTGGCGGTCAAACTGCCGGCAGGGGGGAAGCCGGATGAGGGCGTCTCTCCGGGCAGCGGCGACGTCAGGCTGGCGTGGCCTCTCGCCGGGCGCGGCAGAAGCTCGGTCACGAGCGGCTTCGGACCGAGGAAGAGCCCGGGAGCAGGCGGCAGCACGTTTCACAAGGGCATCGACATCGACGGTGTGAGAGAGGAGCGGGTTCTCGCGGCCGCCGGCGGTGAGGTCGTCTTCGCTGGGAGGATGAGCGGCTTCGGCAACGTCGTCATGATAGACCACGGCGGACGGCTCATCACCGTCTACGGGCATCTCTCTCGAGCCATAGTGAAGATAGAGAGCGCGGTGTCCCGCGGGCAGACGATAGGATACGTGGGCGTGACAGGAGCAACGACCGGGTCGCATCTGCACTTCGAAGTGCGCTACAAGGGTGTACCGGTCGATCCGCTCGGCTACCTGCCGTAGCTCGGAAGTCAGTAGCTATCCAGCCGCTGAGAGCAAACGAAGCTGAGAACAGACAAAGGAGTACCGATGGACCTCAGGAGCCTCATTCGCGACGTACCGGACTTCCCGAAGCCAGGTATCGTCTTCAAGGACATCACGACGCTGACGAAGGACCCGGA
>JAUVLG010000133.1 GCA_030595835.1 Candidatus Eiseniibacteriota bacterium
GTCCTCGCGCATTTCCATTGTCATCTCGTGGTCACTCCAATCCACGCCATGAGGAATGCCCTGACGGCCTCGGGGTTCTCCAATCGGCCGTGGGCCTTCGTGGGTACGCCGCGCGGCCCCACCTTGATCCCGATGCCGCCATCCAGAAGGACCTCGAACGCGTCCTCGTCTGTCTCGTCGTCCCCCACGTACACACGGAGTGCGTCCTCGCGGTGCCCATCGAGCAGTGCTCTGAGGGCCGTTCCCTTGTCGATGCCCTTCAGCCTGAGTTCCACGCCTCCAGAGAAGCGCCGGCACTCGAGGTCACGACCATCTGCGTCCAGCGACCAGGCGGCGCACACAGCCTCTTGGAGTTTGCCGGCGTGCTCCTCCGGCAGACCCCTTGTGTGGAGAGCCACGCTGGCCAGCTTGCGCTCGACTCTGTTCGCAGGGGCAATCGCCTCGGCTTCGCTCTGTGCCCTGACGAGACGCCTGTCAACTGCTTCCGACGGCTCGTGTCTCCGTGTGGTTCCATCTGGCCGGCGGAACTCCGTGCCCTGACTGCCGCTGAGCGGGATGCCGAGGTCCCCGAGCAGTTCCAGGAGCTCCGAGATGGGCCGGCCGGTCATTATAGCCAGAAAGGTCTCTCCCGCGTCGCGAATCTCCGTCAGCGCGTCAACGACGCCGTCGAGGGGTCGGGCCTCCATGCGGTTCTGCGTGAAAGGTGCCAGAGTCCCGTCGTAGTCCAGAACGAGGCAGCGCTCTCCCGCCGTCCTGACCCTGTCCCAGAAGCCGGGCATCCCATCTACCCCGGTTATGAGCGGCTCTGCATTCACGACAGTTCGATCCTGTCCTTTCCCTCGTCGGCCAGCGAGAGCATGACCGTGAGGTACTCGCGCAGATGACGGGTAAGGAGGAAGTTGTCTCTGACGAAGTCCCTTGCGCGGGTCCCCATCTCCTCAAGGCGCTTGCGGTGGTGCAGCAGGAAGCGGATGCGCAGAGCGGCGCCCTCGGGCGTCGACACGAGGTAGCCCGTGTGTGAGTCGATGATCTGGAGTCGTATCCCGCCGGTGTCCCCTCCGATGACAGGCTTGCCCTTCCACATCGCCTCGGACACGGTCAGTCCGAAACCCTCCCGCGTTGATTTCTGGAGCACGATGTCGGCTGCCCTCTGAAGCGCGTTGATGGTCAGATGCGCGTCGGGCGGGAGCAGGAGCACCCTGATGTCGGGATCTCCGTCGGCAGCTTCCTGGGTCTCCGCGATCACCTCCGCGGCCTCAGGATCGTCGTCGGCTCCGCCGCCGGCGAGGACCAGCTGGAGCCCGGGGCTGAACCGCCTGGCGAGCCGGTAGGCCTGGATGACGCCCACGGGGTCCTTGAACCTGTCGTATCGGGAGACCTGGAGGATCATTTCTCTCGACGGGTCGATTCCGAACTTCTCCTGGACGCACTGCACGTCGCGCGCCTCGAGAGGCATGTTCTTCTCGCTGATGGGGTCGATGCTCGGGGGTATGAGGTACTGTGTGTGAGGGAGGTTCTGCGCGAACGCGGCCAGCGAGAAGATGCTCGCGTCATACTCCTTCAGGAACGGGCTCAGATAATCCCACACCGGTTGGTAGCGACGGCTGACGTCTATGTGGCATCGCCAGATCCACTTCCCACGGCGCTTCGGGACTTGGTCGAGCAGAGGTGCCGGCTGCGGGTCGTGGACAAAGACGATGTTCGCTGATTCAAGCAGCTCGCGCATTCGGCCCGCGTTCTCCGAGTTCACCTCCTCGTAGTGCCGCAGCTCCTGGGAGGTCGGCGAGACGGTGTTCCCCTGAAGGGCGTTGTGGAACGTCTTGGTGGTTCGGAAGAAGCCGTCGTCGCCAGAGATGACCTCCCATGTGGCGTCGATGCCCAGCTCCTGCTTCAGTGGAACCAGTTTGGCCAGTATCTCAGCGACGCCTCCGCCCACGCGGGTCGAGTTGACGTGGACCACGCGCAGTCCCTTGAGAGGAAGCGCGAGCTGTTTGAGGTGGTCCACTACCGAGGGTCCGGCCGCGTCGGCGTACTGGGCAAGCAGATCGACCATTCGCGTCTACCCCCCGAAGAAGTCATGGAACGCCCGCGCGAGTTCGTCTCTGGTCTCGACCAGTGTTGCGAAGAATGGGTCGATGCTCGCGAGGCGCGTCGTAAGGTCGCCGTACTTCTCTCTGTCGATATCACTGAGCCACGTCGTGAAGTCGTCCACCGAGCCCGGCGTTCTTCTTCGGGCGTCGATGAAGTGGTAGAAGACGCTCGTGCGCGTCATCGTCGCGACCGCGTTCGGGAGCTCGGACGGGTCGTCCAGCGTCCGCCTGGTTCCGAACACGACAATCTGCGAGCGAATGAAATCAAAGAGGTTGTCGTCAGGGGCGGTGGCAATCTGCTCGCCCTCGTCCAGCGCGGAGTCAACAATGTCCAGCACGTGTTTCCTCAGCTCGTTGGTGTCTGGGTAGTCGGTTGGATCGATGACACTGAGGCGCTCGGCCAATGCTGTGTTGTGGAGCGCGTGGTCGGCCCAGATCGCGAATCCGTTGTGGAATCTGGGGTCGTCGAAGGTCGGCCTCAGCAGGCTTCCCCAGAAGTGGTAGTAGACGGATGCCGCTGCGGCTTCGCCGATGCCGTCCCGAAGTTCTCTGAGGTTCCGGGCCCTGCGCCCGGTGGCGATAGCCACCAGGGCGCAGTCCTTTATAGAAAGGCCGCCCGGTGGATAGTAGGTTTGCTGTTGCTCGGTCATCTGGACTTCCTGAGCATGACGTCTCCTGGCACTAGTCGCCCTCTGTTGGATTCCCGCTCTCGGTTCCTCTCCGTTGTCAGGACACCCGCGCCCTGGCGGCGCGCACACTCCGCGGCGCCTCCGTCGCTACCAGGCCGCCGAGCACCAGGAGCACTACGCACGCAATGCCCAGAATGAGGTTAACGCTCTCTCCGGCCGGAGGGAAGAAGAACCGGACGGCGTTCCAGACTAGTGCCGCCATGGTCGTCACCAGCATGAAAATGGCCGGGTAGAGCGTGTACCCCGACGGCCTCTTGATGCCGATCAAGTATGCGGTGAGTATGATGAGCGTCAGCGCGGCAACCAGCTGGTTCGCAGATGCGAACACGGGCCAGAGCACCGACCACCTGCCGGAAGAGCCGACGAGGTAAGCGGCCGCCACTCCCAGCACGGACGCGACGGCGCGGTTTCGGAAGATGGGGAGCTTCGGTCCGAACAGCTCAGCCGTGATGAATCGCGTGACGCGGACAGTCGTGTCCAGCGTCGTCATGACGAAGGTCTTGAGCATCGTGATGCCCACCAGTGTCCCGATGCTCGCGGTCAGAAACGGAGCCGTAAGGGACCCGTAACCGACCCCAAAGGCCTTTATCGGACCGCCCTCTTCCAGGACGCCGGAAAAGCTGAGCGCCGAGCCCTCCGGCGCGACCCACAGGAGCCCCGCCGAGACGCAGGCGATCGCGAGTGTAGCTACGGCGCCCTCCATCAGCATCGCGCCGAAACCGATGATCTTCCCGTCGGATTCCTTCGAGAGCTGCTTCGAGGTGGTGCCGCCCGCAACGAGCGAATGGAAACCCGAGATGGCCCCGCACGCTATGAGGATGAAGAGCATCGGCCACAGCGGGCCCTGCGTAGCGGAGTGCCAACCAGTGAAGAATGGAGCGTTCATCGGCGGGCGGGATACTGCCAGTCCCGCGAAACCCAGGGCAACACCTATGATGAGGACCCACGTTGAGATGTAGTCGCGTGGCTGGAGAAGCACCCACACCGGGAGGATGGACGCGACGAACCCGTAGAGGATGAGGATGCCGAACCACGCGCGGAATGCGGCCGCTTCCCCGAGTGGAAACGACAGAGGGAACCTGTAGCCAAGGGCGATACACCCTGCGAGGAGTGCCAGGGACACTACCGTGCCGATCGAGACAGGCAGTTTCAGTTTGTAGGTCGCCCATCCGAAGAGCGCGGCTATGGGGATGATGGCGAAGGTTGGGATGACGATCGCCGGAGTGGTCATGAGCGTCTTGCTGGCGACTACCGCGAAGACTGCAATGACCAGGATCAGGGACAGCCAAACGAACACCATGAAGAGCAGGCGCGCTCGAGCGCCCACCACGTCACGGGCTATCTCCGGGAGCGATTTGCCCCCGTGTCTCACTGAGACCATGAGAGCTACGTAGTCGTGAACCGCGCCCGCGAAGACGACTCCCAGGGCGATCCACAGAATGCTGGCGCCCCATCCGAAGGCCGCGACCGCGGCGACCGGGCCAATGATCGGACCGGCGCCGGCGATAGACGAGAAATGGTGGCCGAAAAGGACGACGGGCTTGCCCGGGCAGTAGTCCACGCCGTCGAACCTCGTGCACGAGGGCGGCTCCCTGCTATCGTCGGGACGCACCACCCTGCGGTCAATCACACCTCCGTACCAGCGATACGCGATGATGAGCCAGACCATGACGATCGCGCACACGAGCAGGCTGTTCACTTTGGGGCGATCTCCGTTGGGTGCTGTTGTCGCTTGATGACCGCACCATGGTAGCGCGGTGGGGGGTGGGGCGCAACCGTGTGAAGAGCCGCGCGGTCATCGCCAGCCAGGCGTCCGGAGCGCCCGGCT
>JAUVLG010000085.1 GCA_030595835.1 Candidatus Eiseniibacteriota bacterium
CGACGAGTGAGGCCCCGCTCATGTGAGCTTGCGGCGGAGCGTAGTAGACGAGAACACCCAGGGGAAATTGAAGGTCCTGGAGTATACTCAGAAGGGATTGTAGACGGTCGCCCAGCAAGATTCCCCCGTAGTATCAGAGCCACGGAGGCCCGCCATGCGGCACACCATGCTTGTCTGCTGCGCCATCATCGCCCTTGCGTTCACCGCTTCCGCCACGATCCACGTCATAGAACCCGACGGGTCCGGTGATTTCCCCACGATCCAGGCCGCCATCAGCGCATCCTCGGACGGCGACATCATCGAGCTGGCCGACGGCACGTTCACCGGCGTCGGCAACCGCGACGTCGACTTCACGGGAATAGCCGTGACGGTGCGGTCCCAGAGCGGCGACCCCGAGACGTGCGTCATTGACTGCGAGGGAAACGAGGCCGACCCCCACCGCGGGTTCGTCTTCCAGAGCAACGAGGGTCCGGAATCCGTCATTGAAGGAATCACCGTCACACACGGATGCGCGGAGTACTACGGAGGCGGCATCTTCTGCGACGGGGACGCTTCCCCGACGGTCGTGAACTGCGTCTTCCTCGATAACGAGGCTGCGATGGGCGGCGGGATGTGCGGCGGCAAGCTGTCGACGCTCACCGGCTGCTCCTTCATCGGTAACGAGAGCGTACGCGGCGGCGGGCTGGCTCGGGCGTGGGCCACGGTCCTGACCGACTGCGAGTTCTTCGGGAACATGGCCAGATACGGAGGCGCGATCTACATCCGCAGCAGCTGCTCCCCCACGCTCACCGGCTGCACCTTCACGGAGAACTCCGCCCAGCACTCGGGAGGCGCTCTGCACATCGAGCTGCACTGCGAACCGGTGCTTCGCTACTGCACGCTCGCGGGCAATTCGGCGCCGATCGGAGGAGCCATCCAGGTTTCGATCGAGTGCTCTCCGTCCTTCGTGAACTGCACGCTCTGGGGAAACTCGTGCACCTACACCGGGGTCATTGCTTGCTACGAGCTGTGCCTGCTGGAGATCGAGAGTTCCATCATCAGTTTCAGCCAGCAGGGCGAGGCAATCTCCTGCTCGGACAGCGAGGCTACGCTCTACTGCTGTGATATCTACGGCAATGCGGGAGGCGATTGGGTCGGGTACGTCTCAGACCAGTACGGCATCAACGGGAACATCTGCGAAGATCCACTCTACTGCCTGGACGAGCACCCGGACGCGCCGTACACGCTCCACGAGAACTCGCCGTGCGCGCCAGCGCACAACCCCGCGTGCGGACTCATCGGCGCGTGGAATGTCGGGTGCGGGGTGACGCCGGTCGAGGAACTTAGCTGGGGATCAGTGAAAGCGATGTTCAGGTAGCCCGCGTAATCTTTGACACCGAGTAGAGGTGCTTCCCCGATGCGGTCGGCGGGATGTCGTCCTCGATGGAGAAGTCAACACGGCAGGGCGCGCCCATCGAGTCGCAGATGCGCGCGGCGATCGCCTCCCGCATCTTCGAGTCCGGACTGTCGTGCCCCGGCCGGAGGACAAGTCGCACTACGATCTGGTCGATGGCCTCCTGGACGAACTGGTACTTGAAGACGTCACCCGTATTGAATTCGACCGCGAACAGGCGAATCCAGAAGTCGGGCAGCACGAGCCCCCCGTCGGGCCTCGGGAAGCACGACCCCGCCCTGCCGAGGACGCTCTCGACCATCGGATAGGGCCTGCCGCAGCCACAGAGGTCCGGGCCGCGCACGACCTGGTCCTGCACGCGGTACCTTATCAATGGCATCGTGTAGTTCCAGAGGTTGGTGGCGACCGTCTCGCCAGGCTCACCCACACCGACGTCCTGCCCGTCCTGGTCAAGGATCTCAAGGACGGTCGTCTCCCCCATCAGGTGGAGCCCCCGGTGCCGCTCGCACTCGGTGGCGATGAGGCCGCCCTCGCGGGTGCCGTAGCGGTCGAAGATCGGCGCTCGGAATACCCTTCCTATCGTCTCGCGCATGTGAGGAAGAAGCGTCCCGGCCGTGGTCGCGACCGCGCGGGGCGACATAATCTCCAACCCCTCTCGCTCCACAAACTCCGCCATCGCGAAGATGGCCTCCGTATAGCCTTCCAGGCACGCGGGCGGCCGACGATTCAGGAAGTCGACGTACTCGCGCATCTCACCCTCACCCATGCGGAATGCGTCGAGGAGGTCGATGTCGCGGAAGAAGCTGCTCAGGCGCCTCACCGGCGAGTGCTTCCCGACCAGATCGCGCCTCGCTGCCCAGAGGCCCACGCGCCGGTCGCCTCGCGCGATCCCGGCCCAATTAAGGGACAGCTGCGTCGTGGCGAAGGCGGCGGATTTGTAGTGCCTGTCGTGGAGGAAACGGACCGGTGTCCCCGTCGAGCCTCCGGACTTCTCGAGCCAGGCGCCGCGCCCCATGTCGCAATGGAGTTCCTCGAAGCGCTCGATGACTTCGGACCGTTCGAGGATGGGGAAAGAACCAAGAGCTTCGAAGGGATCGTCCGTGATGGCCTCGGGGGTGAGCCCGCTCACGCGCTCGATGTAGTAGGGCACGCGCGTCACCGCGTGGACGAGCAGATGCGCCAGAAGCGCGGTCTGTCGCTTGCGCCACGTCTCGGGGTCATCCCATTGGCGCGCGCGGAACTCGATGAGGCGTTTGCCCAAGTCCGAGCCCTTCATCCTCCATCCCAGCGGATCGATCACGCGCGTTGCTATGAGACTGCGCCAGCGGGCCATTGCAGGCTCCTCTCGCGACGGCTACTCCCCGCCTGGGGAGGTAATATGTCCACGAGCTTCGAATAGCATTGCTTCTACAACATCTCCGTCGAGATCCCCCGTCTCGAGAACGTTTCCGATGAGCTGGACCATGGGACGCGACACACCACCCTCCGCGAATGGCTCTCCTTCAAACCGGCCATTCACAAGACGAACGGGTGTCTCGTAGATTCCGTGGTAGGTCACACTGACGACCGCCTCGAGACGCGGCGTCTCCGTACTCGCGACCGATGGAACGTCTCGTTCGGTCTCATTCGCGGCTATGGATTCGTGTCCCTGAGAGCCGCCGCTGGAACTGCAGCTCACCACGGCCGCCGACAGCATGAACCCCACGAGTGCCTTCACGAACCGCGATCGTCCCATCGTCTGCTCCTTGTGCTAGCTACCCCCTCGACCAACTGCCCGTTGAGATCCACGTACCCGGCTGCCCGGTCCACAGGGGACATGGAAAGCCGCCCCGGGCAGCCTGGGCGCCGGGGCGACTCAACAGAATGCCATGATAGCAGCTCACGGGCACGCTAGCTGCCGAGCTGGAACCGGATCTGAGCGCCGAAGGTAATCGAGTTGAGGTCCACGTCCTCGAGATTCTCAAAGACATCCGTGTTCTGGAAGCGGTAGAGAGCGTAGGCGTCCAGATCCATGCCGCCCAGATTGAAGTCCACGCCGGCGCGCAGGGCGTAGAAGGGCTCATTCCACCACTCACCGTCGAAGTAGCCGGTGCCGATTCCCACGCCACCGTAGATGAAGTCACCGAGAAGGGCATAGGCCTGCGGCTGGATCAGCGCGTTGCCCGTGCCGCCGAAGTCCAGAATCCACTCGACATCACCCTCGACCTTGAGCATCAGAAAGTCCTGCTGATAGGACGCGAGGAAGCCAAGCGCGCTTTCGTCGAACTCGTCGTCGTCTTTGATATCGCCGAGTGTAGTCAGGTAATGAACACCGCCGCCGAAACGACCTGCCGCCAGTGCCGGTGCAGCAAGCGCTCCCGCCAGAACGAGCGACACGACGAGCAAACAGAGTGAACGTCTCATCACAAGCCTCTCTACTCTTGAAGTGGACAAACAACCGTCGCAAACCGAATCACCTCTAGACACGAGCATCGTAGATCGGGTCAGGAAAGCTGTCAAACGGATTCGCGTGAGAGTTGGAACCAGCAGCTACGGTTCCGCGTCCAGCACTTCTCTTGTCCTGCGGAGGAGGTCACTCGGGCCGAAGGGCTTACGGAGCAGTGACACTCCCTCATCCAGAACGAACTTCGTGTGGATCGCATCGATGCTGTATCCGCTCATGTAGACGATGCGCAGGTCCGGGCTGGCTTCCCGGATTCGCGCAGCGACCTTCTGACCGCCGAGTTTCGGCATGACCACATCAAGAAGAGCCAGGGAGATCTCACTAGCGTGAGCATTGAATAGCTCCACTGCCTCCCGCCCGTCCGTCGCGACAATAACACCATAGCCGGCACCCTCGAGGATCCGCACGGTCGCCCCACGAACCAGCTCGTCGTCCTCGGCCACGAGGATCGTCTCCGTTCCACCCGGCACAGGGCTTTCAACCGTGCCATCGGTCTTCCCGACCCGCCGCTCGACGATCGGCAAATAGATCTTGAACGCCGTCCCCTTGTCCGGCTCACTATAGACGTGGATGAGACCACCGTGCTGCTTCACGATCCCGTAGACCGTGGCGAGCCCGAGCCCCGAGCCTTTCCCCACCTCCTTCGTGGTAAAGAACGGCTCGAAGATGCGTTCCCGAGTCGCCGCGTCCATGCCGTGCCCCGTATCGCTGACGGTCAGCAGGACGTACCGGCCTTCGACCGCCCAAGGGTGCACCTCGCGATACTCCCCGTTGACCACTACGTTCTCAGTCCCGATGGTGAGCGTGCCGCCGTTCGGCATGGCGTCCCGCGCATTGACGCACAGGTTCATGAGGATCTGCTCGATCTGCGTCGGGTCGACGTGAACGGTGCCCAGCATGTGACCTGGGACGAAGTCCAGAGCGATGCTCTCGGTGATGATGGGACGAACCATCTTCAGCAGGCCCGCGATCAGCTCGTTCATATCTGCGTCTTCGGGTTCGATGATCTGCCTGCGGCTGAACGCCAGAAGCTGCCTGGTGAGAGCTGCGGCCTTCTCGGCGGCCTTCCGGATCTGTTCGAGATCACGGTAGCGCCTCTCGTCCTCGGGCAAGCCCTCACTGGCAAGCTCGGCGTATCCAAGTATGGCCCCGAGGATGTTGTTGAAGTCGTGGGCAATGCCGCCCGCCAGCTGCCCGACGGCCTCCATTTTCTGGGCCTGTTGCAGCTGGGAGCGAAGATTGGCCTCCTCCGTCACATCCCGCATCACCCCTACGAAACCGGCCATCTTTCCCACTCCACCAAGAACAGGCGAGATCGTCGTCTCCGTGTCGTACAGCTGCCCATCGCGCTTCATCCCCGTGATGCGTCCCTGCCAGGACTCGCCGCTCATGAGTGTGTCGTTCAGGTCGGTGAAGAACTCCTCGCCCATGTGGTCCTGATCCAGGAGCCGCAGGATGTTCCCTGTGATCTCATCAGGATCACGGCCGATGAGCCGACCGAACGCGCGGTTCGCATACTGGATGTTCCCCTCCCTGTCGCTGACAATAACCGCCTCCTGCGCCTGCTCGATCGCCGCTGCGAGGCGAGAGAGGGAGCGCTCTGCCCGCTTGTGCTCAGCCGCTCCGCCCAACGCACGAGCGATCTCCTCGAGTAGATTGCTCTCCTCCTCGAGGAACGACCCCTCAGAGCACTCCTTGATGTCCTCGATGTAGAACACCTCCACCGAGCCCCGCACCTCTCCGTCAACGACGATGTCGCGGGACTCCTTCCACTCCGTCTCCACGAACGGCTCCGAGACGTACTCGTTCTCCCCGAACCGTATCCTGCCGCGCGCGCACTCGGGATATCTCCACCCCGAAGGGATCAGCCGGACGACGTCCCGGAAAACCGCCTCCAGCGTCGAACCCTCGCGAATCGACTCCGACACGCCGTACAGACAGCGCATCTTCTTGAGGCGCTCTCGACTGTCGGCAAGGGACCGGTCCCTTTCCTCCTGCGCACGCTTGAGCTCGGTGATGTCCTGAAAGGTGCCCGTCAGTTTCACGGTCTTGCCATCCACAACGATGGGCGTGCAGGCCGTGTGGATCCACAGATGACGACCCTTGGCCGTGGTGAAGCGGAGTTCCATGTCGTAGGGCTCGCCGTGGTCGAGCGCCCGCTGGATCGCACTCGCCATCTTCCCGCGGTCATCCGGATGGAAGAAGTTGATCACATCTTCCGGTGGCGGCATCTCGCCGACCGGCACCTCGTGGATGCGGTAGGTCTCCTCCGTCCAGGACACCACGTTCGTGGCCGCGTCGATTTCCCAGCCGCCTACCCTCGCCATCCGGCCGGTCGACGAGAGGAAGGCGTCTTTCTCCCGCAGCGCCTTCTCCGCCTGTCGACGCTCCGTGATGTCCATCAGTGTGCAGTATGTCCGCCTGAACACGCCACCTTCGTCGCATTCGGCGTTCCCGTCGGTAGACACAATGCGGCGTTCCCCGTCCTTGCACACGATCTCGAGTTCGGAGCCCCGAACGCTGCCCGTTTCCTTAAGGCGCCGGAAGTTGCGCTCGAACTGTTCGGCCGCTTCCGGCGCCAGGAAGTCCCTGAACGACCGGCCGATGACCTCTCGACGCTCGCATCCCAGCATGTGGAGCCACATATCATTCACAGCGGCCAGGCGCCCGTCCCCGTCGAGTAACTGGTAGCCGATGGGGGCCTGCTCGAAGAGCATCTTGAACCGCCGTTCACTCTCACGCAGTGCCGCGTCGCTCCCGCGTTGCCTCTGCAACAACCTCAATGCCAGCAGACCTCCTGCCAGGCAGGCGAGAACGAAACACGTTCTCACATAGAGGTGATAGGGAGGGACATCCAGCGCAAGCAAGTCCAAGAAGGAGTCCCCGGAGTGAAACGTCAAGAAACCGAGGGCGCTGTCAACGGCCCAGAAAAGGAGCGCAAGCATGAGCGCGGCACCGACAACGCGGCCGGTGTCAGCGCGGTCGCGTTCTTCCTCCAGGTGGAAGAACCTTCTCGCGACCCTCAGGCTCAGTACGACGTCGACCAGCAACAGGATCACGTACGCGACCACGGCCTGCTTCAGGACCACGAAGTGACTGAACGACATCGGGACTGCACTGCTTGCACCGGAAGCCCAGCTCCACGAGGGCGGATTGAGCGCTATGGCCCATCTGGCCAATGTATACAGACTGACCGTGCTGAGTATCCGGAACGGAACCTCCACGGCATATGCACTCAGCCACCACCTGTGCGTCTTCTGCCTTCTGCGAAGGCCCGCGAACAGCCCATGCCACACAACCCACAGTGTGAACGGGGGTACGACAAAGAGGGTGGCGTAGCCGTTGCTGGGTCCCCACAACCACCACATGGATTGACAGCCACCGGCCAGCGCCGACAGCAGTCCGTATTTCCAGCCCCAGGAACGGGCTATGAGCATCGGGAACAAGAGCCCCAGGAGCACGGTTGCCGTGTAGGGCGGGAAGGCGAAGCTGATGGTGTGGAAGTTCGCGGCGAACCCCAGCAACCCGAAAGCAATCGAAATCGCAGCCTTCTCTGCGACCCGACGCTTGTTCTTCGATCCCCAATGGACGAAGCCATCGTCAACCATGCCGACCGATCTCATGTCTCACCTCTCAGAACTGCGCTGGCTGGAGCGATGTCAATCCAGGCTGAATTCCTTCTCCCTGAACAGCCGGACACACGCGTCAACCACTTCCGGGTCGTAGAGCCGACCCCTGTCTGCCACTATCTCTTCCAGTGCGACGTCGGTCCCGAGCGCAGCCCGGTACGGACGGTGAGTCGACATGGCCTCGACGACATCCGCGACGGCGATGATGCGCGCCTCGAGGCAGATGCCGCTCTCCTTGAGCCCGCGAGGGTATCCGGAGCCGTCCAGCCGCTCGTGGTGCTGAACGATTATCTCTTTCACCGGCCACGTGAAGGCCACGTCCTTGACTATGTCGTAGCCGAGCTGGGGATGGGCCTTGATGAGAGCGAACTCGATCTCGGTCAGGTGCCCTGGGCGTGTGAGGATTTCCGCCGGGACAGCGATCTTGCCTATGTCGTGAATAGTCCCACCCATTCTCAGACCGTCCACGGCGTCTTCCGGGAGACCTAGCTCCTGTCCTATGGCGACCGCGAGCAGGGCGACGCGGCGCTGATGGCCGGCCGTGTAGGGGTCGCGCATCTCGACGGCCCGGGCGAGAGCCTCGATGGCCTCAGTCAGTGTACCGCGCAGTTGCCTCTCGCCCTGGACGAGCGCTTCCCCCACCCGCGCCCGCTCGGCGATCTCTCCCTGCAGCTTCCGGTTGGCATCATTGAGATCCGCGGTGCGCTCAGCCACCAGTTCCTCGAGGTGATCGCTGCGCTCCAGGGACTTCGTGCTGGCCTCTTTCTCCACCGTTACGTCGCGGGCGATCGCGTAGGATATTCCCTTCTCGACGACGGGGTGCGAACTCCACCTCAGCCATTTATAGGAGCCGTCCTTGCAACGATACCGGTTCTCAAAGTTAGCGGTGGCATGTCCGTGATCCAGTTCCTCGCGCATCGCTTGCTGCGTCCTTGCCCGGTCGTCGGGGTGAACGAAATCGAGAGACGGACGACCGAGCAACTCGTCGGCCGAGTAGCCGAGAGTCTTCTCGAATGCAGGGTTGATCTTCCTGAAGTAGCCGTCAATGTCTGCGATGCAGATCATGTCGGCCGACGTCTCGAAGATCTGTTCGAATTGTTCGTTGGCTTCTCTGACGTCCGCGGTCTTCTGCTCCACGCGGGCCTCGAGCGTGGCGTTCAACTCGCGGACTGACTCCTCGAGCCGCCTGCGCTCGGTAATATCGGTGTGCGTCCCTACCATGCGGAGCGGCGTGCCAGCGTCGTCCCGCGCCACAACCTTGCCGCGGTCCAGAACCCACACCCATTCCCCCGACACGTGTCTCAGTCGGTACTCCGATTCATAGAACTCGGTGTTCCCTTGCTCGTGGTCGTTCAGAGCATGCATGGCGTTCTCGATGTCGTCTGGGTGTA
>JAUVLG010000173.1 GCA_030595835.1 Candidatus Eiseniibacteriota bacterium
CTCCATGAGAGCACGGATGAGATCCTCGATGGCGGCGCCTGCGAAGCGCGTCGTGGGTTTCCTGACGACCCGAGTGCGCGCGGTGAAGAGCGCGGCGATCGCGCCCCCGCTGAAGAGGAGCGGGTTCAGGCCCGTGTCCCCCACAAGTTTCCAGCCCCACGCGCCGGACGCGAAGAGCAGCACTACGGCCACGCTCGATGCCACCACACCTGAGATTCCGCGCGAGCACTCGACGGCCACGCACGCACCCAGCACGGCGAGCACGAACGCGGCGAGCAGGAGCGCCCGGCGGCGGCCCGCGAACGACACGAACTCGCGGATGCGCGATGACAGCCTCGCCACTTCATCCCCCCGTCCGAGCACCGCGGCCGCGGCTCGCGCGGTCGTCGCGTGATCAACGGCCCGCTCGAGCTCGCCTGACTCGAAGGCATCCGCGGCGGCCTCAGAGTCGTCGGCCAGTATCTGGAGTAACCTCTCCTCGTTGCTGCTGTAGAGGGTCATGAACGAGCGCCGGAACTCGTAGCCACCGTTTGTGCGGGTGGCGCCAACCATGAAGTCGGGCTCGTCGAGGTACGTCCGGATGGAATCGGCGTCGGCCGTTGAGACGCGGTAGGTCCTCGTCCCGACCACGACAAGGTCCTCGGCCTCTCCCCCGACGAACTGGCCGGGCATGAGCAGCGCGCCCATGACGGGCGAGTCGTGGTCCCACAGGGGCGTGAGGTTCATGTCGTAGATGGAGAGGTTCCGCTCCTCACCCTGCACCGCGATGAAGCCACTGACGCGCGTGATGCTGACAACGGGGGACGCGTGGTCGCTCGTCGCGATCTTCTTCCCCCGGGAATTGACCAGGGTCACCCAACCGACGTCGTGGGAGGACGTGAGCGGCACCCGGCCTCCCATCGCGATCAGCGAGTCCGCGACGGACGTGACGACGGAGATGCGACCCGGGGCCGTCACACTGCGCGAGACCCACACGGAGTCCGGATCCAGCACCATGAGCTCGAGTGTCCGGGCGTCTTCGAGCACGCGCCCGACGACCACACGGACCGGCTCGTCAGCGAGATCAGTACGCTCGTCAATCTGAGTGACGACGCCTCCCGAGGCAGGGAACTCGACGATGCGGGACCCGGCGACCACCGTCACCCTGTCCGACAGAGCGGTCACCGTGAGCCCCGGGACGCCGTTCATTACCGGATCGACTCTGGGGAGAAGCGAACGTGTCTCGACCGTGATACTCATGGCCGAGTCATCGTCGAAGAGAACGGGATGGTCGGCGGCGCCCACATATGCGCTTGCGGCCGTGCGGGGGCCGTCGGTGGCCTTCGCGAACCTGTATCGCCCGCTGGGGGCCGGGAGAGGCGTCCACGCGGCAACGCTCATGTCGCTGAACCCGATGCTGAAGAGCTCGTTCCCCCGGACGGCGAGCAGCGCGAACTCGTTGGCGCTACCGGTGGTGCGGCCGACGCGGCAGGCAATGATGTCATCGATGGAACCACCACCCGGGAGCCGCGTGGACCTTGGGATAACGTTGCCCGCGCTCTCGTGGAACGACACGACCTCGCCGCTCGCGAGCCCCACGATCAACTGGTCGCCTCCGATGTGCGGCACTACGCAGGCGCAGGTAGGAAGGTCCTGCATGGCAGGCAGCACAGTGCGATGCATCAGCTTGGGCACGCCGGCGTGGGCCGGAGCGCACGGGATGAGCAGCACGGCGACGCATAGAGCGAGCAGCGCCGTCAGGAGGAGTGCTTCGCGCATGATGGAGGCACGCAGGCTCATGGCGTCCCTCCCCCGGCGCGCGTGACCTTGAACACGTAGAGCCCGCGGATGCCGTTGCTCAGCAGGATCTCTCTGGTGCCATCGCCGTCCATGTCGAGGGGGTAGATGTTGGTCTTGAGGGATGCAGGCGCATCGAACGGCGCGCGCGCGAGCCCCCAGTCCTCTGTCCGGACGATTACCCGCGCCTCCTCTTCCAGCGCGCTGTTGAGCACCACGAGGTCGCCCCTCGGTGGCGTCAACGTGTTGCGCCTGTGCGCGCTCCACCGCTCGTGCGCCCAGGCCGTGGAGAGACACAGGGTCTCGATGTCGCCGTCGCCGTCTATGTCGAACGCGGCGTACGGCGTCACCCGTCTGAACAGCTGCTCGAGTTCAATGTCGCGGATGTCGGGGACCGTGCCGTCGCGGGACGACCAGTTCGGAACGCAAGTGAAATCAACGGTGTCGGTGAAACTCGCGACGATGTTCAGATCGCCGTCGAGCATGATGACCGTGCCCTCCGGGCCGCCGGTCACGATCTCGTCCGCGCCGTCCCCGTCGAAGTCGGCCACGGCCAGCCCGTAGAGCCCGCCGAGATCGGAGCGCTCGGCGAGCGTTCCGCCACTGCTCGAGAGCACGGAGGCATAACCCATATCCATGTGCTGCGTGCTGCTGCACACGGCCACCACCTCCGGCTGCCCGTCGCCCGTGACATCTGCGGCGGCGGCCGTCGTCCCGATATGCACGCCGATGAACCGCTTCCTCCAGAGGACGTTGCCGGACTGGTCGAGGCAGAGAACGTAGGAGGTCCCCGCGTCCGTCGTGCCGGCGCCGCTCACGCCGTTCTCCGGGCTGTAG
>JAUVLG010000088.1 GCA_030595835.1 Candidatus Eiseniibacteriota bacterium
ACAAGTTTAGTATCAGGCATTCTCCCCTCCTCCCTCACGCCAGTTCTCCGAGAGGACATCGGAAGCGACGGCCAGCTCGACCGTCCTCAAGGCTCGCTTGACCACCGGCGGGTCTATCATCTTGCTGCCGAGCGACACGACACCTAACCCTTCCGCCTCTGCTTTCTCGAAGGCGACGACGATGCGCGTGGCCTTCTCGACCTCACCTTCGCCCGGCGCGAACCCCGCGTTGATCGTCGCTATCTGTCTCGGGTGAATGCACCCCTTGCCGTCGAATCCCAGTCCCTTCGCCTCAGCGATGCTAGCCTTGAGGCCCTCCGCGTCCGCGACATCCGAGAACACGGTGTCGATGGGCTGAACGTGCGCGGCGCGCGCGGCATTCACAACCTGGGAGCGGGCCCAGAAGCTCTCGCGCCCCTCGTTGGTCCGCTGAGTACCGATGTCCGCCGTGTAATCCTCGAGTCCGATGGTCAGAGCAACCACGTTGGGAGAGGCCGACGCTATCTCGTATGCCCTGAAGCAGCCGAGTGCGCTCTCGACGATGGGCATGAGGAAGACCTCGTTCGCAACACCTTTCTCCTTCCGGATCTCCTGCACCCGCGCATCGACGGCCTTGACATCGTCCGCGCTCTCGGCCTTGGGAATCAGGATGATGTGAACGTTGTGAGGAACGAGAAACGGAAGATCGTCCAACCCCATCTGACCCTGGTTGATGCGCACCATGCGCTCGGCGCCGAAGAAGTCGACGGAGCGGAGGACGTTCCGCACGACGTAGCGCGCCGCCTCTTTCTGGCTCGGCGCGACGCTGTCCTCGAGATCGAGAATCACGCCGTCCGGCTGGTGGAGCCCGGCGTTCAGCATGAGCTTCACCTGATCGCCCGGGAGATAGAGCCTCGACCTACGGAACCGGTCGCGACTGGTTCCGTACAGTGTGAACTCCTTCGCCTCAGGCAGGAGCTCCGCCGCAAGTCCCGGACCAGCGGCCTTGACCGCTGCCTCCAGCCTCGCCCAGATGACGAATGGGACCGCACCCGCGTCCACCACGTCTACGGCGGCGTGTTCGACGCCGAGCACCTCGAGCCCCCGCTCTACGGACTTCCTGATCGACGCACCATACATCGACTGGACCCGGCTCTTGACCGCGACACTGACGCCGCCGCTGTCCTTCAACTCCACCGAGATCCAGCAGTCCGACCGGACCTTGTCTCCCCTCCGGCCTGCCTGACCGGTTGCGCTCACAGCGTCCCTCCCTTTCACAGCATTCCTGCATTCTCCCGATAGTCCGACCGGCGGGCGCTACTCCCCCGCCAGCAGGCCGCCTCTCTGGTATATCTCCATCTGCACGTCCGAGAACCTCCTGCCCTCAAGCACCTTGCCCGTGGCCAGGACCGCGACCTTTCCTGTCGTCAGGTCGACTTCAATCTCGTCACCGCTCTTCAGTCCTTCGTCGGACAGACTCGCCGCCATTATCGGCATCCCGGCATTGATCGCGTTCCGCTCGTAGATGGCGCCGAACGATTCCGCTATGAGAAGCGAAACCCCGAGGCTCGTGAAACAGTCCACGGCCTGCTGACGTGAGCTCCCACAACCGAAGTTTGAGCCTACCACCACGATGTCGCCCGTCACGACGTCGCTCGGGAAGCTCTCCCACCCCGGGAGGTTCCCGAACGTGTGCTGCCCCATCTCGTCGATGTCCGTGATGGCAAGATGCCTGTTGTGGAAGATCATGTCCGTATCGATGTCGTCCTTACCGACGATCCACACCCTGCCCTTGACGACCGTCGGCCGGCCGCCTGTGCCCTCTCCACCACCAGCCGCGGACGGCTTCGCGTCCGCGAGCTCCAGGTCGGGCATGAAGACCGCCGGCTGATCGGGGATGCTGTCCGCCGTCGCTATCTGACCGGCCACGGCCGACGCGGCGGCCGACGCTGGTGACGCCAGGTAGACCTCACCCTTCCCCTGCTTGCCCGGGTAGTTGCGGTTGCCCGTGCTGACCGTCACCTCGCCGGGCCCATTCTGACCGATCTGTCCGGCCGCGCAGCCCGCACAGCCGGCATTGCCCACCAAGGCGCCCGCGGACTTGAACGTCCCGATGATCCCCTCGGAGAGACATCTCCGCCAAACCGCGTCGGTCGCGGGTACGATCTTGAGAACCACGCCCGGGGCGACCTTGCGATCCTTGAGAATCTCCGCGGCCGCGACCATGTCCGAGTAGCGGCCGTTCGTGCAGCAGCCTATGAATGCCGAATCGATCTTCCTTCCCGCAACCTCGCTGACCTCGACCACATCGTCCGGGTGCCCGGGCCGCGCAATGAGTGGCACGAGCCCGTCGATGTCCACATGGACCTCGGTGTCGTAGCGGGCGTCCGTGTCCGCGAACGCCGGCGTGAACGAAGTCGCCCCGGCGGCACGACAGTATTCGATGATCTCCCCGCTCGGAGGAAAGAAGGTGATGATCCCTCCCATCTCGGTCGCCATGGACGCGATCGTGATACGCGCATCGAGCGACAGCGAATCGACGATCTCTCCGTAGTACTCCGCGGCGTAGCCCAGAAGCCCGCTCGCGTGGAAGTGCCTGAGGCACGCAAGGACGATGTCCTTCGGCGTCGCGGTCGGTGCAGGCGTCCCGTCCAAGAAGATGCGCATGGATTTCGGCACGTTGAACCAGACCTTGCCGTGAGCCCACGTGCTGGCGATGTCCTGATCACCCATGCCTTGCCCGAACGCACCAATCGCTCCCAGGATATTCGCGTGCGAGTCTGTTGAGACGATCGTGCCGCCCGGTCCGACTAACCCCTCGTCGATGGCGAGGTGCGTCCCTATCCCTGCGTTGACATCGAAGATCGATATCCCGCGAGCCCGCGCGAACCCGCGACAGACCTGCTGGTTGGCCGCGTATTTCTGGTCGGATCCGCCGGGGTTGCAGTCGAAAGTGAAGTATGTTTTCCCTGTGTCGTCCACGACCAGCCCGTGATCCTCAATGTTCTTGACCACGTTCGCGCCGCCGAAGTCCCGCGCGACGCGAGCGTCGATAACGACGTCGACGGTGTCACCCGGTGCGACATCGCGCCCGGCGTGCGCCCCAATGATCCTCTCTATGATCGTCGCTCCCAATCGATTCCCTCCAGACTTAGGTGCAGTTGTTCCCGTGCCGATCGCCGCCGGCGCCGGGCATCGAAAGACCGCTCGACCTCGGAGCCCCCTTCGCATTCCCGATGGCGGGGGTTTCGTGATCGAGCGGCCGTTGTCTTCAGCAAGGTGGAACCATGGCCCGGTTGCGGCTCACATCCCCCTACCTCACTTGATAATCATAACCTTACCCTCGATGCTCCCCAGCCCGGCGGACTCGACGTGGTATATGTACACGCCAGGTGCGACTTCTTGCTTGTCCTCGTTCTTGAGGTCCCAGAACGCAAGATCCTCAAGACCACTCTCGGCGTTGTTGTGATCGATGGTCCGCACGAGGTCCGCGGCGACCGTGTATATCCTGATCTTCGCCGTCTCAGGAAGCCCGATGAATGCCACGCGTCTCTGACCACCGTACTCCCAGTCCGCCGACGCGCGGTAGGGGTTCGGAATGCACCGGACATCCGAGAGGTCGTCGCGCGTCCCGACTCGCGGATAGGTGATACCCGTCCTCGTAATAATGATGCATGTGTCGTTGACCGCCTCCGGGTTGCTGGCACTGAAGGCTGTCACTGCAAACTCATAGGGAAACACGTTCTGGAATATCGCGGCGCTGTCGCGCCGGACGCCTTGAAGGAACGAGTCACACTCCGCTCCGTTCCACTCGACGCAGACGGGATCCTCGTCCCAGAACGCAGGGAAGATCCAGTAGCCGGCGGCGTAGGGATCGTCCTCATCAAGCACGTACTCGCGGACCAGGGAGAAGCTCTCCCAAGAAGGCTCGTCATCCGAGGACGGGTCCGCGTTCGGGTCCCGCCACACTTCCCGCTTCCAGAGTCGATAGCCGCCGAAATCCTCGATCTCGTGCTCGTCAACACCCATGGTCCAGCCCATCACGGCGGACCGGTCGCCGACCCTGAAGAATACTACCTCCGGACACGGGACTGCGCCCGCACAGGACGCCCAGATAACTGCCAGGAGTACGGCAACAAGCGGAGCAACAACCCTCGGGTTGCGAAGTTCCCTTCTCAGCCTCATTCTTTCCCTCCATCTGTCCTAGAGGTGTCTCGGGTGGCGAATCCGGTGGTTTTCCAAGATTCTAGGCTATCACCCGGGAATGGTGGAGTCAAGCGGTTTCGGCCCGGCGGAAGCTCCACAGCAAAGCGCTGAAGCCGTGCTCAGACCGGCTCCAGAGTGCATTTGGCGAGTCGTGAAGCATGCGCCCGGCGCACCGGGGGCGCGCCAGCGGCGTGCCCCCGCACGCCCTCGTTGAATGGACGCTCAGGACGCACGTTCCGAGCGACAGCAGTATCTTGACCATCTGCGCTTTCAGGCACGACCCATGCAGTGATTGCCTGCGAACACGCGCGTATCCGCGCGGGTGTGGTCATATCGGCATACGACCGATCGGGCTCTGGGCGTGCCTCGCAGACGTCAGCCCGCACTCCCACAGCCGTCTCCATGAAGAGGAACCACGTCATGCCCGACACTCCGTGGCCTTCGGGTGAGATGCTCGCCGAACTGGAATCGCTCAGGCGGAAGGTCTCCCAGCTCCACGACCTCAAGAACGAAGCGCACCGGCTTGCCGAGGACCTTGCTGCGCTGGAGACCAGACACAGCGCCCTCTATGACCATGGTCCAATGCTCTGCATAATCGTCGATTCCGACGGCACAGTACTGGAATCGAACGACGCAGCGACAGCGTGCCTCGGTTACACATCGGAGCAGCTGGCAGGAAGGCAGTTCGCGGACCTGCTTGTATCTGAGAAGGGCTCGGACCCCCGTGCGCTTCTCGAGCGCGTCCTCAGAGGAGATCTCTCAGAGAAGCTCGAGGTGGGAATGAGGAGCGGAAGCGGCGCCGTCCGCAGGGTGCTCCTCCTCTCGGCCATCGCTCGCCCCGACATACGCGGACGCAGCGACGGTGTGCTAATCGCCGGCAGCGACATCACGGTGCAGAGGCAGGCGGAGGCCGCCCTCGAGCAGGGCGACCGCCAGTACCAGGCCATCGTGGAATGCCTTCCCACACCCACCTGCTCGTTCGACACGGACCACAGATTCGTGTTCGCGAACTGGGCGGCGGCCGACGCCTTCGAGGTGAAAGCGAAGAACCTCCTCGGACGCAGTCTCCACGAATTCGTTTCGGAGGAGGACTGGAACCTCATTCTTGAGAGAACATCGGGTCTCCACAACGGGGCAACGCGTCCTTATGATGTCAGCATCATCCGCCCGGACGGGACCACGCGCAGTGTCTCCGTGCACGCGGCACTCAGATACAGCGGCGACGGGACCGCCACGGGAATCGTGATGGCGCTGCAGACGGTGATGGAGCACAGGACCGTAGAGCGTGCCCTACAAGAGAGCGAGGAGAGGTACCGTTCACTGTTCGAGGAATCGATTGACGTCATCTACGTGACGGCACAGGACGGGAGACTGGTCGATATCAGCCCCTCCGCCGTGTCGCTGTTCGGTTACACGAGAGACGAGTTGCTCGAGCGGGACGTGCACGGGCTCTACGCCGACCCGGAGCAGCGAGTGCGGTTTCAGGAGACCATCGAACGACAGGGCTTCGTCCGCGGGTTCGAGATCACACTCCTTCATAAGAACGGCAGGAAGATCAACTGCGTCCTTGCCTCGACGATCAGGAAGGGCACGGACGGGCGGACGCTAGGCTATCAGGGCATCATGCGCGATGTCACCGATAGGAAGCGCGCGGAGGCGGCGCGTGAGCGCGAGCGGCGGACGTTCCGTGTGATCGCGGAGGCCGCCGTGCGCTCCACCGACGTCGCCAGCCTGTGCTCCCGCGTTCTCAGCGGTCTGGTGGAGGTACTCGAATTCGACGCCGGAACACTGCGGCTTCACGACGGCAACAAGGGAATTCTGGAGCCCGTCGCGGTGGTCGGACTCCGAGACAATGACCATGCACTGATCTCAGACCAGTCCATAGATGAGGACCAGAACTGCACGGCCGCCCACGTGGCACGCACTGGCGCCCCTATATTCGCGTCCGACGTCACGATGCACGCGATCTCCGAGTCCCACCGCAGTAGGCTCGACGCCCTGGGGATACGAGCTCTCGTCGTCTACCCGGTCTTCGGCGCCAACCGCAACCTGCTGGCCGTGATGCAGCTCTTCTCCAGAACACCGACGGAGTTGCATGAGGAGGACGACAGGCTGTTCTTCGAGACGGTAGCAGGGATGCTGGCGGCGGTCATCGAGAGAAAACTCGCGGAGGACCAGAAGCGAGACGTGGAAATGCAGCTTGTCCAATCACAAAAGATGGAAGCTATTGGCACGCTCGCCTCGGGAGTCGCCCACGACTTTAACAACCTCCTGACGGCCATCCTGGGATTCACAGAGCTCACTCTGATGTCCGTGAGCGAGTCGGATCCCGTCTTCGCAGATCTTGAGAAGATACAGAGCGCGGCCAATAGAGGCGCCGCCCTGGTCCGTCAGCTGCTCCTGTTCGGACGCGAGCAGTCGGTCCAGCTGCACCCTGTCGACGTCAATGCCACGACACAGGGCATGGTGAAGATGCTCTCTCCGCTCATCGGGGAGGACATCACCGTCAGCACAGTGCTCGAAC
Source organism: Candidatus Eiseniibacteriota bacterium (assembly GCA_030595835.1). GTDB lineage: Bacteria > Joyebacterota > Joyebacteria > Joyebacterales > Joyebacteraceae > JALGZG01. Next base: position 6,710 of record JAUVLG010000088.1, read on the forward strand.
CGGACCTGCGATCGGCGATGGCTGACGAGGGAAGCATCCAGCAGGTGCTGATGAACCTGGCTGTCAACGCCAGAGACGCCATGCCGCAGGGTGGCTCTCTGACGATTCGCACGAGAAACGTCACGCTTGATGACGCAAGCGACACAGATCACCCCGACGCCAGGACCGGGGACTTCGTCTGCATATCCGTTGAGGATTCCGGCGGCGGAATGGCACCAGACACCATGGGGCGGATCTTCGAGCCATTCTTCAGCACCAAGGGACCGGGCAAGGGAACCGGCCTCGGGCTGTCCGTCGTATACGGCATAGTCCGGCAGTGCGAGGGATGGATACACACGCTGAGCACGCCCAGCATCGGGACGACGTTCGAAGTCTACATCCCAATCGCGAGCACCGAACCCGCTTCCACACACGCGCCGCAGGGGGAAGCGCAACCCGAGCAGTCGGGCTCAGGAGAACGGATTCTGGTGGTCGAGGATGAGGAGTCCGTGCGGGATCTCGCTACGACGATCCTCCGTAAGAATGGATACGAGGTATTCGAAGCCGCGAACGTCGCCGATGCAATCGCCGTTTTCAACCGGGAAGACGGGAATTTCGACCTGGTGTTCAGCGACGTTGTTCTCCCGGACAGGAGCGGTGTGCAACTGGCCGACGAGCTCTTCCAGCGCGCGCCGGGACTGCGCATGCTGATGAGCAGCGGACACGCCAGCCACCGCTCACAGTGGGAGACCATCAAGGACAAGGGACTCCCTTTCCTCCAGAAGCCCTACTCACTTGCAAACCTCCTGAAGATGGTGCGTGAGACCATACGGTCAGACTGACCCCTGCGGAGCGGACCCTCACGGGGTCAGAACGCACACCCATCATCAAGCGCAAGCGGCTCGGACGTGACGTCTGCGCCGTTCGCGCGTACAAGTGGAAGCCCGCCGGCAGAACCGACGGGCTTCCGAAGGGGAGAGGTGTAGTACCTCGATCTCGGACTACTGGTACATGGCCTTGATGCTGCCCCAGCTGCTTTCCTCTACCGGGCTGGTCGGGACCTCATACCAGAGGTCGTCGATCATGATACCGGCGTCACCACCACCGGCGGGACCACAGCCGTTGTCCGTCGTGTACATGATCCACAGGAAACCACCCCAGCTGTACGGGGGAAGGTCGAACTGGGTGATGTCGAAGCCGATGTTGTAGGCCGTGCCACCCCAGCCGTCGCACGAACCAAAGTCGCCCCAATACGCAGCGATGGCGTAGTAGCTGCCGCCGGCCGTGCCGTAGAAGGCACAGTAGTCGTTGTCCACCGTCGGGATCGCGAAGTGAGCCGCGAAGTGAACCGTGCAGGCGCTCGCGCCACTGATGTCAACGAGCGGCGAGAACAGACCGTTCTGCAGCATCGGCGGAACGAAGCCCGTGTCGGCGTCGTCGCCGCACCACCAGCTGTGCGGGTCGCTGTAGGCCGGGCAGCACCTGTCGATCAGGTGCCAGAAGTCGCCGGCCGCGCCGGGGACGTCCGGGATCAGATTGACCTGATCGTCGGCGTTGTCGTAGAAGTACACGTAGCCGCCGAAGTAGTCAAAGACCTTGACCATGTCGCACATGAAACCACCACCAACGGACAGATAGAGACCGTCCTCATCCGACCAGGCGCCGTCCGACAGGAAGCGGAAACGCGCGTTGAGCGGATTGTCGTACGTCTGAAGGATGAAACCGTAGAGACCGATATCGGTCCACGGCTGCGTGCCGTCGTAGCCACGGTTCAGGTCAACGAAAACACCGAGGCTCTCGGCCTGCACGTACGTGTAGTCGTAGCCCGTCTCCGAATCGTGACGGAACGCGTATGTCAGGATCGGATACGTGGC
>JAUVLG010000053.1 GCA_030595835.1 Candidatus Eiseniibacteriota bacterium
TTCCCCAATTCAGTACTGGAGTCGCTCGCACACGGCACGCCCGTTGTCTCGACGGACGTCGGCGACGCAAGTGAAGTGGTAATCAATGGTCGGACCGGGTGGCTGGTCCCGCCCGATGACCCGTCGGCGCTGACCTCGGCAATTGAGGAATTGGCGACATCTCCTGCGGAGCGGCTCGCGGAAATGGGTCGCGCTGGGGCTGAGTTCGTGTTGAGGGAGTTCTCGGTCGAGAAGTTGGTCCAGCGATCGCTCGAGGTCTACCATCAGGTGCTGGGGCGGTCGTAGGGGCGCCGCCGCTGCGCTCCCCAGGGAGGTCTTCGAGCTCGAACCGTCAGTCAGCCGACGGTTCCCCGGATTGGCGACAGCCACCCTGTGATCATTCCGTGAGCCTCCAGATGATGAACGCGGCGGTCCTCGCGTCGAGGGAGAACGGAGGAGAGCGATACACCTCGCTACTCCTCCTCAGGACGATGCCGTCGCTCTCCACCCCATACTGATGACTGCGGTATCTGAAGCTGAACGAATCGTAACGCCCCTCCGCGACTCCGCGCAGCGTCGAGATGGGCTGTGCCAGATAACGCACGCCGAGCGATCTCAGATAAGGAACCAGCTGCTTGTCACGAAGCACTTCCTGGAAGCCGGGGCCGTTGACGAGGCCGTCGAGGTTGACGACGTCGCGCTCACTGAAGAAGCCGAACGTCCCGGCATCCTTCATTGCGAACAGATCCTCGTTCGCCGTCTCCCTCCGGGCCCACAGGGCTGCCTCGTACGCGGCCGCGTGCCACCCGTGATCGAGGGGCAGCGAGCGGCGCCTGTGAGCGTTCGCGGCCCCGAGACCGATGGCAACGACAATTACTGCCCAGTAGAGGGCGTTGCTCACTCTTGGCCGACGCGACCAGAGTTGCACGTGCAGCGCGTGGCTGCCCACGGCGAGAGACACGAAGAGCATGGATGGCACGAAGTGCCAGTAGAATACGGCCCATCTCATGAACACAAGCACGTAGCAGAAGTGCAGGACCACCCCTGCGGCCAGAATCGCCATGGCGTCGTCGTGCGGGTGGGCGTGCGGTCTTCGCATGAGTCGGCCCTTCCACGCAAACCAAGCGACGTAGTAGAGCGAGATCGAGACGCAGGCGAGCACCACGGCTGCCATTGGGTGACCGAGTCCCCTGATGGCGTCGAACGAGATGGAAGGAACGGGGAAGCTCGACTTCAGGACACCGCTGATGGGCATTACGCGACCGAACTCAAGCTGGTTGAACACAAGGTACGGTGACACAACGGCGGTCGCTCCGAGCGCCATCCCACCCAATCCGACGAGCGCCCGCCCGCGGCTCTCCGGATGCCGGATCGCTGTCAGAAGGGCGAAGCCGAGGGCCGCCGCTCCCACAAACACCGTGTCCAGACGCGACAGCATCACAAGTCCCATGAGGAGGCCGAAGACGAGCGACTGTTTGAAGGCGAACTCCCTGAGGATCTGCGTCCTTGACCCGTACCTCAGCAGAGCGGTGAGCGTGAGAACCAGCAGTGCGGACTCCATGCCGTTGGCGGCGCGCTCGACCACGAGGAACATGAAGATGACGGCAGTGGCCCACGTGAAGCTGCTCGGGCGCCCCCGGGGGCCAAGCGCCGGCACCATGCACGAGGCACAGGCCAGCATGGCGATCTGAAGCACGAGGCACAGACGGAACATGGTTTCGGGCGAGCTTCCGCAGACCGAGAACAAGCCGGTCAGGACGTAGAGCCACAGGGGCTGGAATCCGTTGGTCGGCGTGGTGCCGTCGAAGGTGAGTCCCTTGTGTGCCGCGAGGTTCTCCGCGATGTTGAGGTAGTAGGATGCGTCGTCCGGTACGATGTTGATCAGGCTCCTGATGTCCGCACGCAGGACGAACAGAACCAGATAGCAGAACGCGGCGGCCACCAGGCCACGGAGTAGCCACGTCGCTGGCGACGTACCAGGCTCCGAGCGACGTACCACGGATCTCTCCCTACCGCCTCCCGAGCTCCTTGTTACCCGGCTGAACGAGCTGTGGAACTGGGACATCACGAAGCTCCTGGGGCCGGTCAAGCGCGAAGTGGATCTACTGTTGTGCTCGACGTCTTCAGTCGGCACACGGTCGGGTGGATGGTGGCCTACCGGGAGTCGGCGGCTCCAGTTAGCCGGCAAGCCATGAAAGCGCATCTTCCTCGGTCTCGAATAGCTCAGTCACCCAAGGGGTGTCCCCACCGGAGAGCGCATACATTCGAGTGAGTCCTCGAGCCAGAGTCCCCGTCGCCAGAATCGCGACTTTGACATCGGGGTTTCGCACAGACTGGTCGCGGTCCATTCGCGCTGCGCATCTAACCGTCTCTGCGCTGAAAGAAGAGCCCTCCGCCAATCCGAAATCGGCAATCTCATAGCGGATGGATGTGAAACGAGGATCGTCGTAGAGTTCGAGGTTGCTCCGCAGGAGATCGTCATCCGTCACAATTTCACTGAACACTAAGTGAACACCCTCTGTTTCCCAGCGTATCTCGTACGGCATCGTCTCCCACCTCATCTCTTTCGGTTGCCGCCTAACTCGTGATAGACGGCGGCGTAGTCAGTTGCTGTGCCCTCGAGGCTGAAGAAGCGTTCGATCCGCGCACGTGCGGCTTTCCCCCGGCTGGCCCTTTCTCCACGGTCTTCTGACAGCAGACGCGACAGGGAACTCGCGAGAGCCTCCGGATCGCACGTCGGGACAAGGAACCCGGTGTCTCCGAGAACTACTGCGGAGTCACCGGTGTCCGTCGCGACGCACGGCACGCCGCTCGCCATTGCCTCACCGATCGCCAGGGGCATTGCCTCGCTCAGAGACGATGACACCGCGACATCCAGGGAGGCGAGCAGCCGGGCGACGTCGCTCCTGCCGCCAAGAAGATGAATCCGGTTTTCGAGGCCCGCGGCCTTGACCTGCGCTGCCAGAAGCTCAGTGTCCCAGGTGACGCCGCGGCCGCACAGGACGAAGTGCACGTCGAGATTCGTCGAGCCGACGATGGCGGCGGCCCGGAGCATGTTAGCGTGGTCCTTGAGGGGGTGATAGCGGGCGACCATGCCGACCAGGGGGGTGGTGGACGCAAGGCCCAGTTCGGCGCGAACAGAGCCTCTCGCGCTCGGGTCCGGCTTGAAGGCCGTCACGTCGAAGCCGTTCCGAATCACCACCAGCCGCGTCTCGTCGTAACCCATTTCCGCGTGGGCCGCCCTCGTTGCTTCAGAACAGCACACGATCCGCCGGGGCAGAACGCCCGACATGCGAGCGCACAGGCGGACCACACGGCGCGTCGTAGGTTTCGTGGCGTCGCCGAGGGTCGTGTGGTGAAGTCCCCAGGCGACCGGTATGCGCCCCGCCATCTTCGCGGCGGCACCTCCGGCGAGGTCGGCGTGGTACATCCACGTTTGGATGACGTGCGGGTTGCTTCTTCGCACCTCTCTCAGGAGAGGCGCGATCCCGAACGGGTTCGGTCTCGAACGGGAAAACCCCAACTCGCGGACCGGTACTCCCAGCTCCCGGATCATCGCCCCCATCGGTTCACTGTCGCTGAGCGACAGAACCTCCGACTTGAACCCGTGCTTCGGCAGAACGCTCAGCAGCCGGTAAAGCATCCATTCGGCGCCGCCGGTCAGAAGTCCACTCACCAGATGGAGGAGTCGCGTTGGACGTTGGTCCGCGGTCATCGCACCCCCACGGCCGACCGTGTGGCGAGGTAGCTCCAGACGGTAGGATGGTAGCGAAGCCGCGACGGCAGCTCGCGCCTCTCGACCTCCGGCAGCGGCTCGCCGCTGAGCGCTCGTGCGACCGCTTCACGCAGGAGCGGGAGGCCGGCCGCGACGTGGAGGTAGGGGTAGGTCGCGAAGGTGTCCTCGTCAGTCACGTCGAAGGTCGCCTGTCCTATGACCCGGCCGGTGTCTATCCCCTCATCGACGACGTGCACTGTTGTGCCCACCAGATCGCTGTTGCCGTCGGCGAGCGCCCAGTAGCCTCCGTGGACGCCGCGGTAGAGAGGCGTGATTCCGGCGTGCATGTTCAAGAAGACCGCATTCACGCACGCGAGAGTTTTTCGCCCGATGATCCGCGTGCCGTTCACGACCACGACCGAGGGGTCGATTGCTCTCATCAGGTCACGCGCTGCCTCGGAGTTGATGGAACGTACGCGGTGCGGCGCCACCTTCGGAGGGGAGAGATCGAGCGATTGCTCCCGCACTATGGCGGCGATCCGCCGGCGCGCCTTGCGTTTGAGCACGGGGGCAACGGCCATGACGAACACGGCCTGGCCGAGCGCCTCCCACGCTCCCAGCCTCCGCGCACGTCGCGACAGCATGCGCACCCGGGAGGGAGGATCCTCCAGGATCACGTGTACGTGAGGCAGGTCCTTCAGGAGCGCATTCAGAACGATGCGCGTTGAATCTCCACCCCGAGCGACCAGGAGCGTTGTTCCGGCTCCCAATGTGCTCTCCTTGGCTGTGTCTGACTGCCGATCTCTGCGGCTGCCTCCGCCATCGTCAACGAACGCATCCCGGATCTTTCTCTGCAGTTCCGGAACGTCTCAAGCACGCTTCTCAGCATGCGGATGTTATCGTCGGTGTTTACTCCGAAGTTGTGCGGATGCCACCAGAGGTGCAGGAGTTCCTTCTTCGAGGCGGCGTGCTCGATGGCGCTGCTCAGTCGGCGTACCTGGAGCTTGGCCATTGGGCTCCAGCTCCGTCCGCAAGGCCTGACGAAGAAGCTCCCGGGGATGTTGCACAGGCCGGAATCCTCCGCCACGTCCTCCCATCTGGTTGTGTGGAGTCCGCGCAGACTAACGAAAGAATCGGCGAAGCGCACCGCGCGATCTAGCCGTCTGCGCCACCCCGCGTGCGTGTCGGCGGCGGTTTCCTGATGATTGCCCCTGTAGCACAGGAACCCGTTCTTCAGGAGGATCTCGTGGTACGCCTCGTTGATCTGGTTCCGCGGCAGCGCGATGGAGCGCAGCCTGAATCCTCTTCTGCCCGCGATGAGCGTCGCGCTCCGCAGGTCGTGGTCGAACTGCTCCGGGGTCTGTCCGTCTTCGAGTGAGTAGTAATGAGAGAACGTGTGCGACGCGATCTCCTGGTGAGGCACGGAGCCTATGAACTCGATGATGTCGCCTGCGAAGTGGAGGGGGTCGTCTCTGTGGTCGCCACCCACCGGCTCGTCGTAGGGACGGAGGTCGAGCTTGTCGTATGTCGGTCTGATGTCGGGCGAGCACTCCCGCAGTTCGTCCGACGAATGGGCGAAGAGTGACCCGACCACGGCCCAGGTCGCTCCGATGTCGTACTCGTGGAAGGTCTCGAGAATGCGCTCGACGGCATCCCGCACCCCGACGAGATTGCGGCGATAGCGACCGTCGGCGGGCATCCTGTCCCTCATGCCCCAGTGCAGCTCGAGATCGAGCGACAGCACCAGAGCTCCGGACTCGGGACCGTTCGACTCTGCGGTTCCGCTGCGGCCGCGCGCCCGAGTCTCGTCGAGTTCCAATTCCTCGTGCCACCCGTTCCACGTCTCAGACCGGTCGCCTTCCTTCCGTCGGCCATTTCCTCGCACCGACGGCGCCTCTTCCGGATCGCGTGCCAACAGGCTTCGGTACGCGGCGATCGTGTGGCCGACCACGGCATCCTCCGAGAAAAGCGCGCGCACTCGGACTCTCGCCTCGCTGCCGAGTGTCGTTCTGAGCACGGGGTCCGTCGCGAGTGCGCTCATCGCGGCGGCGAGTCCTTGAGCATCCTGCTTCGCGACGAGCAGCCCCGCGCGTCCGTTCTCGGCCACGTCCCTGCATCCTGGAACGTCGGTCGCGATCAACGCCCTGCCCGCCGCCCCGCCTTCCAGCAGTACTCTTGGTGCGCCCTCTCGGTACGACGGAAGCACGACAACGTGCGCGCGTGCGAGCAACGGGCGGATGTCCGGCTGATAGCTCAGCCACTCCACGTTGGGCAGCGAGTTGACAGACTCAAGCCATTCGAGCGGGACGAAGTCCGGCGTGCCTGTGTCGGGGTCGCCCGCAAGAAGGAAGCGGCACTGGGGGAGGACGTCGGAGAGCAGTCGTGCGGCCTCGACGTATTCGCGGACGCCCTTCGCCCAGAGCATCCTGCACGCCATGAGAAACGTCACGGTTCCGTCAGAATGCGGAGGTGGTATCAACGCCAGGTTGTCGACATCCACACCGGATCCCCTGATGAGCAGCGAGCGTCCGTAGCTGACGAGTCCTGCAGACACGAACACGTGCATGTCGTCCTCGTTCTGGAAGATCGTCAGCGCGTTGCCGCCCAGGGCGAACCTGTACCCGGCTGTCGCGATGCGCCGAAGTAATCCGCTGCCGGCGAACGCCAGTCCCAGGCCGGTGACCGAGTGGACGATACCTCTGATCCTCAGAAGCCTCGCGGCTATTCCGCCGAGTATCAACGGCTTGATCGTGAAGTGATGAACCACGTCCGGGCGCAGTCTGAGATAGAGTAGACACAGTTTTGCGAAGGCCGCTCCGTTGTGCCACGGGGCTAGGCTCCGGCGGCGCACCGGCCACAAGGCGAAGCGCGCGCCAAGTTCCTCCAGCTGGGTTCTGTGTCCTTCGTCCGGAACGACAGCGGTGACATCCCAGTTGTTATCGACGAGCCTGCGAATTGTCGGCGCCCGGAAGTTGTACAGATACCAAGAGGTGTTGGCCACGAGTACGATTCGGCGGCGCGTCCGATTCGAAGTGTGTTCGCCACGTGTCATGTGATGACCTCCTCTCGGCGCATCCAGACGAATATCTGCCTTCGAGGCGGCCCCCGCAACCGCACCGTCAAGTTGCTGCACATCTTATGGCCGGAGCCCATACGGCCGGCATGTAATCGGGGATAAGATTGCGCGGTCCCGATGATTTCAGTTGTTGCGGGTTGTGGGCCGGTCAAGTGGACAGCAAGGTGACCCTTGACTTTCTCTCGAGAGGGGAGCGCCGTCATGAGCAGACTCAGTCGGGGGTGTGGGGAGAGGTGCGCGCTTCTCAGCGTGTTCGTGGTCGCGGTCACGGTGTTCGTGGCGCTGGCCGCGGTGTCGGAGGCGCTGGCGCAGGAGTTACAAGATTCGGTGGTTGATCCTGACACCGGCATCCGGCAGCCGCAGTACTACCTGGCGCCCGGTCTCGAAGACGAGCTGAACATCAGAGTGCAGATATGGGGAGAGGTGAGGGTTCCCGGTCTCTACATCGTGGCCGACGGCACCGACCTCATCGAGGCTATCTCGCTCGCCGGCGGGCCGACGCAGGACGCGTCGCTCTCTCGCGTCAAGGTCATCCGGTTTGCCGGTGAGCGCAGAGGTGTGATTGATATCAACGTTGACGACTACATCCGATCGGCGTCAGGGGACGCGACGCTGCGTCTCCAGCCCAACGACACCATCAATGTGCCTTCGCGTTTCTGGCCAAAGGTGGGGAGGTGGGCGGGGCTCCTGACGACGCTCGCACTGATAGCGAACGTCGCCGTCAACGCAAGCAAATGAACGTGGCCAGAGCGAGCGAGGGCGGTCGGTTCTTGAGGCCTGGAGGAATTCAATGCTCGAACACCATGCGATAGGCGTTCCCGACTCCATAGTCGTTTTGCGCAGGCACAGGTTGCTCGTTTCAGCCGTGTTCATCGCTGGGATCGCCGTCGCCGTTGGCGTCAACCAGCTCTCGAAGCCCGTCTACGAGGGTGAGGCCTCCGTCATGGTCCTGGGGTCCAAGCGAATCGCTGGTTCTCTAATCTCCATGCCCAGCATGCCGCACGACCGCTCGGCCGTCCTCTACAATCAGATTCAGATACTCCGAAGCCGCTCACTCGCGGAGCAAGTCTGCGAGCGCATCACCGGAACGGGGCTGGCCGCGGCCGAGAACCTCTCGTGGTCGGAGGGCGAGGTATCCAGGGAGCTGATGATCAGTGAACTACAGCGCAATCTGCAGGCGATGCCGGCGGCCAACGCCGATGTCGTCGTCATCCGCGCCCGCGCCGGAAGTGCCGCGGGGGCGCAGCTTGTGACCAATGCGTACCTCGACGAGTTCCTGGAGCAGAGCAGGGTATCCGCGCGGGACGAGATCGGTGAGGTGAAGGTCTTCCTCTCTACACAGCTGGACGTCGTCGAGGCGCGGCTCCACGCGGCCGAGGAGAGCCTCAGGTCGTATCAGGAGGAGCACCAAATGGTCGGTCTGCCCGCGGAGGCCGAGGCCGTCGTTGAGCAGGTGACGCAGTTCGAGGGGCTTCTCAACGAGGCCATCACCGAGCACGGGATGCGCAGCGCCAGGCTCGAATACCTGAGGCTCGAGCTCAGCCAGCAGATGGCGACCCTTCCTGAAGACATCGCGGAGGTCTCGAGTCCAATCATCGTTACTCTGCGCGGGAGCCTGGCTGAGCTGGAGGGTATCCGCTCGCAGCTGCTCGCCAGCGGCTACGGAGAATCTCATCCGAAGATGCTCCAGGTAAGCGAGGAGATAGACGAAACTAAGCGCCGCCTGATCGAGACCACGCGCGCGGCCTTGGACCGTACGCTGTCCACGCAGGATCCGCTAGCGTACTCCCAGGAGCTGGTTGAGAAGATCCTCGTGCTGGAGGTCGACGTCGCCAGCACTTCTGCGAGGATACGGAAGCTCCGTGAGGTGGTTGACGACTACTCGACGAGGCTGACGGATCTCCCGGCTACGTCATTGGACCTGGCGCGTCTCGAGCGTGACAGGCGCGTCAACGAGGATATCTACACGATGCTCCTTGAATCCTCCGAGGAGGCTCGCATCGCAGAGGCGCGCGAGACGGGGGAGGTGCGGGCGATAGACAGAGCGCAGTTGCCCGAATACCCGGTGACGCCGCGACGGAAGCTCAACATGGCCATTGGGGGGATCCTCGGACTCGTGCTGGGGTTCGGCCTCGCGTTCGTCAGGGAGTCGCGCGACGACACGGTGAAGTCGGTGGCTGATATCGAGCAGCCCACCAAACTGAATGTGCTTGGGGTCGTTCCTACCTTCAAGGCAGTCAAGATGAGCGGGTCGCCGCCCGTCAACGGAAACGGCAGGGGGCAGGCCCTCAAGCGGCACCTCCTCATCAGGCATGAACCGGATTCGCAGGCGTCTGAGGCGTACAGGGTCATCAGGACGAACCTCTGCTACCTCGGCCATAACGGACCTCCACGCAGTCTCGTCATCACTAGTCCGGGGCCGGGTGAGGGCAAGTCCGCGACAGCTTCGAATCTGGCCGTAGCCTTCGCTCGTCAGGGAACGCGCGTGCTCCTCGTGGACTGTGACCTGAGACGTCCGGTTCTGCACGATGTGTTCGGGCTGCCGCTGGAGCCGGGAGTAGCTGACGTCCTCCGAGGCGAAGTGTCTCTGGAGGACGTTCTCGTTTCTTCGGAGGTCGAGAATCTGACAATAATCCCCGGTGGCGCCTACTCCGCCGGCCCGGCGGAACTGCTGGGTTCATTCAAGATGGAGGATGTTCTCGCGACCCTCACGCAGAGTTTTGAGTGCGTCATCCTGGACTGTCCTCCGATACTGCCCGTGACCGACGCCGCAGTCGTGGCGGCGAAGTCGGAAGGTACGGTGCTGGTCGCCCGGGCAGATAGCACGCATCTCGGCGCTCTCGAGAGGGCTAATGGCCAGCTCGAGAACGTACGCGCCAGGGTGCTCGGCGTCGTCATCAACATGGTCAGCAGGGCGTCCGGTGCGTACGGAGACTACGGCTACTCACGCTACTACTCTAACTACCATAGCTACTATTCTCGCAAGTAACCGCGGGGTCGTCAGTCTACTCATTGACGGGTGTCCTCTCCATGGCGTGACGGGCGAATCCGGGTGTGTCTCCCACGGAGGTTCTAGTGGACGTTGTCTGCGGGCTGGTCCTGACGGGCGTTGCGCTGGCGCTCTCGTGGCTTCTGACGCCTGCCGTCGGGCGTGTCGGTCTGCGCGTCGGCCTCGCTGATCCTCCTGGTCCTCGCCGCGTCCGGGCACACCCCGTGCCGACGACCGGCGGGATCGTCATATTCCTCGTCTTCGGTCTGGCCCTGCTGCTGGGACACCACTTCTGCCCCGGTTTCCCATCAGAGCTCGTCGGCAGGATGGGCGTGCTGCTCATCGGGGCGGCGCTGATCGCGTTTCTGGGCGCGGTCGACGATCGCACGGATCTCAGACCCTGGGTCAAGCTCATGGCCCAGTCCGTGATTGCCGCGAGTGTCGTCGCAGGCGGCTTCTCGGTGAGCGAGATGCGCTTCCTGCTGGGGCCGACCGTCCATATGGGCTGGTTCGGCTACCCGCTGGCCTTCGTGTGGTTCCTGGTCTTCATGAACGCGATGAACCTGATCGATGGCTTGGACGGTCTCGCGGGAGGCATCGCGGGGTTGGCCTCGCTGACCCTGGTCGTCGTCGCGCTCGCCAATGGGAACATGCTGCTGTTCTTCACGGCGGCGGCGCTGCTCGGGGCGACCGGTGGGTTCCTCGTACACAACTTCAGACGCGGGAGCGTCTACCTCGGGGACGCAGGCAGCACGGGGTTGGGTTTCCTGCTCGCGGGAATCGCCATCGTCGGCTCAGACAACGACGTCGCCAGCTCGGCCATCCTGGCCGCTGGAGCATGCATGGCCGTCCCGGTGTTCGACATCTTCACAACAGTCGTGAGGAGAATGAAGGCGGGGAGGAGCATCATGGCGGCGGACCACTCTCACGTGCACCACCGGCTCATTGGGTTTGGGCTGAGCCCGAAGGGAGCCGTCCTGGTGCTCTGGGGGATCACGGTGTTCTTCGCTGGTCAGGTGCTCAGCGCAGTCATTCCGTCCGGCGCCATTTTTGCCGTCCTTGGGCTGGGCGCCGGCGCGGCGGTCGGATATGTCTTGCTCGCACAGCACAGAAAGAATACCCACACCTCCACCAGCAACGCGTCCGACGAGATCCTCTATCTCTTGGGAATGCGCGATGACTCGGACCGTGGAAGAGTCGACGGCGACATAGAGCTTCGGTCGCTGATACGAAGCCAGATCAGGCGCGAAGCCAGCTACCGACGCGTCCACAGACGCCACCGGCGTGAGGGCGGTATCGCCGCCGAATCGGCGGAGCGCGTCGCGGTCGGGCGCGGTCCCGGTGCAGAGATCAAGATGGATTAGCGGCTCGTTTTCCGGATTTGTTCAGCGCAGCTCCGGCGCCGCAGGTCTTCCCCAGAAACAGCGGCACTTCGCACGGTCTTCATGGTATCATCCCACGACAGTTCAGGTCAGGGCGTGCACCGCCCTGGCAGGATGCAAACCCTCCAGCCTGCCTGGCAGATGCGGGGTATGAACGTTATGGAGATAGCGCTCAGCGCTCTCATAGGGATCGGACTGGCTGCCGCCTGCGGATTCAGGGTGTTCGTCCCGTTCCTTGTCGTGAGTATCGCAGCGATGAGCGGGCATCTGGAGCTCGCGCCCGGCTTCGAGTGGATGGGTACGTACTACGCGCTGGTGGCCTTCGCGGCGGCGACGCTTCTCGAAGTAGCCGCATACTACGTCCCGTGGTTGGACAACTTCCTGGACACCATAGCGACACCTGTCGCCGTGGCGGCGGGCGCCGTCATCACGGCCTCCGTCATCGGCGACATGTCGCCGTTTCTCAGATGGACCCTGGCGGTGATAGCCGGTGGAGGGACCGCCGCTGCCGTGCAGGCGGCGACGGTCGCGCTCCGCGGGACGTCCGCGGTCACGACCGGAGGGGTTGCCAACCCGGTGGTCTCCACCGGTGAGCTGGGCGGGTCGGCGGTTGTTGCGACCCTCGCCGTTGTCCTGCCGATCGTCGCCGTGGCGCTCGTGATCATCATGGGCGCGTTTCTCGTCCGCCTGCGACGCTGGTCGCGGCGCTCGTCCTGATGAGCCGCCACGGGCGCAGATCCTCTAACCATATCCTAACTTGTGGTCTGCCTCTGCTACAGTAAGCTATAACTTGAGGCGCCAGGCAGATGGTTGCATCCCGGGGCGGTTCCAGGAGGCGGAGGCCTTGAAACACGTTCTGGCGGTCGAGGACGACAAGGACATCCTGGAACTCATTACGTACAACCTCGAGCGCGAAGGCTACGAGGTCACCGGTGCGGCCACGGGAGAGGGCGGCATCGACGCCGCTAGGTCAGAGAAGCCCGACCTGATCCTCCTGGACCTCATGCTGCCGGGCATTGACGGTCTGGAGGTCTGCCGCAGGTTGAAGGCGGACCCGGACACCGCGCACATACCCGTCATCATGGTCACGGCCAAGGGCGAGGACGCGGATGTCGTTACCGGGTTCGAACATGGAGCGGACGACTACGTCACGAAGCCGTTCAGTCCCAGGGTGCTCATAGCACGGATACGGGCTGCACAGAAGCGCTGCGGCAGGGGGCGGGTCACACGGAACAGCACGGTCAAGACCAGTGACGCCGTTCGTGATCCGTCTCGGCGGCTGCTGGACTGGTAGATCAAGGCGCCAACAGGTCGTCGTAACCCCGGGGTCGTTTAGGGAGGCCGAGACATTGAAGCATGTTCTGACGGTCGAGGACGACAAGGATATTCTGGAACTCATTACGTACAACCTCGAGCGCGAAGGCTACGAGGTCACCGGTGCGACCACGGGAGAGGACGGCATCGACGCGGCCAGGTCAGAGAAGCCCGACCTGATCCTCCTGGATCTCATGCTGCCGGGCATTGACGGCCTGGAGGTCTGCCGCAGGTTGAAGGCGGACCCGGACACCGCGCACATACCCATTGTCATGGTCTCGGCCAAGGGCGAGGAGACGGACATCGTCACCGGTCTCGAGCTCGGGGCCGATGACTACGTCACCAAGCCGTTCAGTCCCAAGGTTCTCATTGCGAGAATGAGAGCGGTCCAGCGCCGGCGTGGCAGGGCCCACGTCTCCGAAGACGACGTGATCAAGATCGACGACATCGTGATCCACCCCGGACGCCACGAAGTGACGGTAGGGGGTGAGCGCATAGATCTGACCTTCACAGAGTTCCGCATTCTACATATACTTGCCCGACGGCCCGGCTGGGTCTTCACCAGACACCAGATCGTCGACTCTATTCATGGAGAACACTATCCCGTGACCGACCGCGCAGTCGACGTCCAGATCGTGGGCCTCCGCAGGAAGATGGGTCCCGCCGGCGAGCATATCGAAACGGTCCGAGGCGTCGGATACAGGTTCAAGGACTGACCATGCGAAGAAGGAAGCTCCTCTGGCATCTCTTCCCCTCATACCTGCTGATCACTGCGATCGCGGTGACGGCTGTCAGCTGGTACTCCTTCGACTCAGTGCGGAGGTTCTACCTTGAGGAAACGGCCGCCGCGCTGACCGCCCGCGCGCGCCTGCTCGAGGAGCGCGCTCGTCCTCTGACAGAACGGTCGGACGCGGATGCTCTGGACTCGCTCGCGAAGAAGCTCGGTGCGGCCGTGTCCACTCGCATCACCGTGATCTCGCCCGATGGCATTGTTCTTGCGGATTCGGAGGAAGACCCTGCCGCCATGGACAACCACGGTGACCGGCCAGAGATCGTCCAGGCTCTGACCGGCGAGGTGGGGGAGTCCAGCAGGTACAGCTACACGCTTCAGACCAACATGATGTACGTGGCGATCCCGATATCGTCCGAGACGGGCATCGCTGGCGTCATGCGGACGGCTGTTCCTCTGACCGCGGTGGAGGAGCAGCTCCGCGCGGTGCGAACCCGGATCGCGCTGGCGGCCGTTCTCCTTCTTGTTCTCTCCGCGGTCGTCAGTCTCGCCGTATCCAGACGGATCGCGGGCCCGCTTCACCAGATGCAGCTGGGCGCGGAGCGATTCGCCGGTGGCGACTTCGCGCACGACGTGCCCGTTCCACACCTCACTGAATTTGCGAGTCTGGCTGAGTCGATGAACGGGATGGCCGCGGATCTGGACGCCCGCATACGCACCGTTGTCCAGCAGAAGGCCGAACAGGAAGCGGTCCTTGCCAGCATGTCCGAGGGAGTTGTCGCCATCGACCGCGAGGCGGAGGTCATCACGATGAACCATGCGGCGGCGGCGATGCTCCGCGTCGACGTGGATTCCGTTCGCGGGCGGTCCGCGCAGGAGTTGATACGCAACGTGCGCTTCCACGAGATCGCGGCGTCCGTGCTCGAGAACGGCGGACTGATCGAGGGTGAGATCACACTCGCCGGACAGCATGAGACGGTCATCGAGGCGAGCGGCGCGCCGATGAGAAGGGGTGGTGGTGAGATTGTGGGTGCGGTGATCGTCCTGAACGACGTGACGAAGTTGAGGCGTCTCGAGAGAGTCCGCAGGGACTTTGTGGCGAACGTCTCACACGAACTCCGTACTCCCGTCACATCTATCAAGGGATTCGTTGAAACGTTGCGCGATGAAGCCGGAGGGGACGAAGGCAACTCGGCGCGGTTCCTCGATATCATCATCAAGCACGTCGACAGGCTGAACGCCATCATAGAAGACTTGCTCTACCTCTCTCGCATAGAGGAAGACGCGGGCCGGAAGGAACTGGTCCTGGAATCCATCTCTTTGTTCGACGTGCTTTCGAGCGCCGTGGCCGAATGTCAGTCCCTCGCGGAAGAACGAGACGTTGACATCAGGCTGACCACCGACCGCGAGCTCGAAACGAGACTGAACCGGGAGCTGTTCGAGCACGCCGTGGTCAATCTGCTCGACAATGCCATCAAGTACAGCTTACCCGGAAGCGAGGTGGAGGTCAGTGCGGACCGCGAGGGTGGTGAGACTATCATCTCTGTCCGCGACCACGGCCTCGGGATCGCGGAGGAGCACCAGTCCCGCATCTTCGAGCGCTTCTACCAGGTCGACAAGAGCCGCAGCCGCGAGGTAGGCGGGACCGGCTTGGGTCTTTCCATCGCCAGGCACATCGTTCAGGCTCATGGTGGGGCGATCGAGCTCGAGAGCACGCTCAACCGGGGCAGCACTTTCTCCATACGGCTTCCTAAGAACGGCCACCAGCCAACCATCTCCTAACCAAATCCTAACTTGCCGCTCGCAGGGGGCGAACCCTGTCGCATTAGAATTTCACTAGATGCGTGCGTCATGAATGTTGGAAGGGCGTTAGGACGCGTTGGTGGAAGAAGCCAGGGCTCGTCCACGTGGTGGGCCCACAGTACAAGGAGCGGCGTAGTGAAAGCATTGGCTGTTGCTGCCATGGTGGCCGTCCTGTGCATCGCGCAGGTGGCTGTCGCTGGTGTCGAGGAGCTCTCGATCGGAGGGCGCTTCATGTGGGACGCAACCGCCTGGGCGGGAGTCGAAGAGAAGCAGGACGGCGCGTGGGACGGCGTTGAGTTCGTCAACGGCACCGAGACCAGGCGCGCCCGGGTCTTCCTGAAGGGGAAGGTCTACGAGAACCTGAAGTTCAAGGTTGTCTACGACTTCTCGGGCGGTGGCGAGATCGCGCTCAAGGATGCCTACCTCGACATCGTCGGCGTTCCCGGCGTCGGCAACGTGCGCGTCGGGCAGTTCCTCGAGCCCCTCTGCTTCAACGAGCTCACGAGCAGCAAGTACATCAGTTTTATTGAGAGAGCGTCGCTGAACGCGTTCGCGCCGAGCCGCAACGCCGGGATTATGGTCCACGACAATGCGGTCGACGGGAGGTTGAACTACCAGGCGGGCTTCTTCCTCGACACCGATGCCATGGCCGACAAGGAGGGCGACGATGACTACTCGCTCGCGGCGCGCCTCGCGTATCTCGTCGCGGGCGAAGAGAAGAGCGAGACGGTGATTCACGTGGGCGGCGCCTTCAACTACTTCGTTTCCGGCGAGGGCGCGCGCTTCAGGCAGCGCCCGGAGGTCCATCTGAGCGACCGGCTCGTCGACACGGGCACCATCGAGAATGCGGAGACCATTCTCAGGTACGGCGGGGAGATCGCCGGAGTCTTCGGCCCCTTCTACTTCGCGGGCGAGTACATCGCTACGGGCATCGCGAAGTCTGACGAAGACGTGCCTGAGAACCCCGATGGTGTGTGGCTCGACGACGACGGCTCGCTCTCCGGGTTCTACGCGGAGGCCGGGTACTTCCTGACGGGGGAGCACCACATCTACAAGGGCGGGCTCTGGGATCGCACCAAGCCCGATTCGAACTTCCTTGAAGACGGTGGCCTGGGCGCGTGGGAGGTCGTGGCTCGCTACTCGAGCTTGGACCTCAATGATCCTGACGCCAGTGTCCTGGGTGGGAAGATGGACAACGTCACGCTGGGTCTCAACTGGTACCTGCACTCGAACGCGCGGCTGATGTTCAACTACGTCATGTCGTCCGTGAAGGACGACGAGGACGAGGAACTGGGTGTGGCCAACGCGTTCACAATGAGAACCCAGTTCGATTTCTAGTCGCTAGCGGTCTTCTGACGGAGCCGTCACGCGATTCAAACAGGCGGTGCGTACAATATCATCCGTGGAGAAGGTGTCACTCGTTCCTTAGAAAGAGGGGAGAAGGATATGAGGGAAGTCCGCAAGTCAATCCTGGCCCTTGCCGCCGTCGCTGTGGTGGGCGCGCTGGTTCTGCCGGCGATCGCCGCGACCACATTGAACGGCGCGGGCGCGACGTTCCCAGAGCCCATCTACT
>JAUVLG010000012.1 GCA_030595835.1 Candidatus Eiseniibacteriota bacterium
ACAGCTACTGGACGTTGTCGGTCGACCTGTCGGATACGACCTACCTGATCCAGGACAACTACGACCCCACCGACAACGCGGACAACCCGGACAACTACTGGCGCAAGTACCGCATCCCGCTCGGAGACGCCGTCGCCGTCAACGCCGTTGGGAGTTGGGCATCGATCAAGTCGGCGCGCATTTGGGTGGATGGCCTCGATGGCGGCGAGACGAAGATCATGATCGGGTCGATCGACATCATCGGCAATCAATGGGAGCTGGAGCCCATCCTCGCGCCAGACGGAACGGTAGTCGATGAGCCTGACCTAGGTGACATGGCGTTCCGTGTGGGGACGAAGAACACGAAGGAGGACGTAGATTACGACCCGCCGTTCGATCCGGAGAACGATACGGAGACGAATCTCCCCAAACGCGAGCAGTCCCTCTTCCTGCTCTATGAAAACCTCCTCGCCGGGCACACGGCGTCCGCTAAGAAGATTCTCTTCTCCGAAGACGACTACACGGGCTATCAGGCGCTCGAGTTCTATCTCCATGGGGATGCGGCCGTGGAGGAGGGAACGGTCTTCTTCATGCGTCTGGGGCGCGATTCGCTCAACTACTACGAGTACAGCCTGGAGGTCAGGGCTGGGTGGGTTCAGGACAGGAGCAGCGGGGACAACCTGCTGACGATCCCGTTCACGGACTTCACGGATCTCAAGCTGGACATGTGCGACACATGCAATGTGGCCTGGGCGTGGGGCGATACGAACGAGGTCCGGAGAGAACGCTTCGAGGTGGTCGGGCGGCCCTCGCTCTCCAGGATCCGCAGGCTGACCATCGGTGTGCGGAACGACGTAGCGGGCGATCCCGACATCACGGGCGAGATCTGGCTGGACGACATCCGTCTCTCTGATGTTCGTGACGACATCGGATTGGCCGAGAGAATCACGATTGATGCCAAGTTCGCGGACTTCCTGGATCTGGACTTCGATCTCCGCCACGTCGACGGGGAGTTCCATTCGCTGAAACAGAAGTACGGTTCGGGGCGGGACAACATCACGTACAACATAACGGGCACCATGAACGCCGACAGATTTGTCAGCGTCCTGGGCATATCGACACCGGTGAACGTCACGTGGAAACGCTCGGTCAGTCGCCCGAAGTTCTCGAGCGGCTCCGATGTCGTGCTCGGTGAGCAGGACAGCGAGGATCAGAAGACCGAGACGTTCGACAGGAGCATCGCGGTGTCGCTGTCGAGGAAGCGCCAGTCGCCGGATTTCTGGACGCATCTTCTGGTCGACGGGCTGTCCCTCCGTGGATCAATGGGCGAGCATCAGAAGCTCTCGCCGACGAAGGCAGATACCTCGAGGACGCTCAGGGGCCGGGTCTCGTATCGCTACGCGCCGAAGAAGCAGGGCATACGCCTGTTCGGGAACACGGAGCTCTTCCTGAAGCCAAGCAGCATCAGGCTGAACGCGGACGCGCACGAGATTCACATGTTGAACTACGACATCGCGGCAGCCTCGGGCGATTCGACTGATTCGCAGGTGAAGACCAAGCGGTCCGACAAATACGACAGGAAGCTGAACGCGGACGCCAGCATCGACTTCCAGTTTCTGGACAACCTGAGGACCTCCCACAACGTGTCCCTGAAGCGCGACCTCTTGCCTATTAAGAGGGTCATTGCCAACCTGAATACCGGTGTCGAGACCGAGCGTCGCTTCTCGAACTCGCTGAGTTTCAACCCGAAGTTCGGGAGGTGGTTCGCGCCGCAGTACAGCTTCAGCTCGTCCTTCACGGATGATCACGGTCTCCAGGTGCGTCGTCAGGGCGACGCCTTCGCCATCAGGAACGTTCGCGGGCAGAACAGTCATGACGTGCGAGCGAGCTTCGATATCAAGAAACTGCTTGGGTCACCGGCGTCCACGCGGAAGCGCAGTCCGAGAGACAGGCAGGAGAGCGGAAGCGGAGACGGTCGTGAGAAGAAACGCGATGAGGGTGATGCGCGCGACCGTGCGGGTGGAGGGGAAGGTGAAGGGGAGGAGCGGACCGGCATCAGTGCGACCGGCGAGGACGGTGAGGAGGTGGGGACGCGGGGCAGCCGCGAGGATGAAGATGGAGGAAGGGCAAGCGGCGCGACCGAGGTTGAACCTGTGGGGCCGGGGTTCCAGGATCTCGTCCGCCCGGTGGTGACGCTGCTGCGCAACACCGACGCCGTGGACGCGCGCTACTCCATCAAGAGAAGCTCGCGCTACGATCGGATCACCTGGAGCCAGCTGCCGGACTGGATGTATCGTCTGGGACTGTCGAGCGGCGAGGGGGCCGACGACCGGACGGAAGAGCACACGCTGTCACTGAGCTCGGGACTGAAGCTGACGAGTCAGGTGCGTGTGAAGGGTTCCTACAAGAGAACGCGGACAGGACGGTGGTACAAGAACGCTCTTTCGGACACGGTGACCCTGATGAAGGAGACCGGCTCCGTGAGCGAGAACAGCAAGGCCTCGCTGTCCTGGAACGGGATCGAGGAGCTGGGGCCTCTCTCCACGGTGTGCTCAAGCGTCCGCGCCAGGAGCGGCGTCGAGTACAAACGGTCCCACTCGGGTCCGGCCAGCGAACCGAACGCGCGCAGCAAGGCGTTCTCTATGAACCCCGTGGTCTCGGTGGACACCACCTTCAAGAACGGTCTGACGAGCAGTTTCTCGTGGGACAAGAGGACGACCACGAGCTACAAGCTCACGGGGGGCGGGTCTGTGATCGAGAACGACAGCGGGTCGATGAGCGTGGGCCTCAACTATCGGTTCTCTGCGCCCCATGGGCTCAAACTGCCGTTCTTCGGTCAGAAGCTCAAGTTCCAGAGCAATCTGGACACGTCGCTGACCTTCCGCTCGTCGTCGAACGTCTCAAGGACGGCACAGGATGACGAGGGGCTGGCTCACGTAGACCCGTCGGCTTCGACGCGCGATTTCTCGGTGACGACGGACCTGACCTACAGTTTCTCCCGGAGTATGTCCGGCGGGCTCAAGGTTAGCTTCGCTCAGAAGCGGGACGAGAAGCGCGACCAGACGCGCCGGACGATAGGCGTTCACCTTTCAGCGGAGTTCAAGTTCTAGTGACTGGACGTGATGCGGGACTGCGACGCGGCGCGACCGTCGCCCTGATCGTGGCTCTTGCCGGTGTAGGTGTGATGGCTGGTTGCGGCGGCCCGACCTACGACGGCGGGCTGGCCTTCTCGTTTCTCGAGAAGCAGTGTGATTTCGGACCGAGGCCGCCGGGAAGTGACGCGCACGAGGAGATGGGGCAGTGGCTCGTCGGCGTGCTGCAGGGGTATGCGGACGAGGTGTCCGTTCAGCGGTTCACCGTGCTCGATACCGGGGGCAGCGAGGTCGTGCTTTCGAACGTGATCGCATCCTTCCGATTAGACGCGCGCGAGAGAGTGTTGTTTGGGGCGCACTGGGACACGAGGTGGATCGCCGAGAAGGATCCAGACGAGGGGAATCGGGGCACGCCGATCCTGGGCGCGAACGATGGAGCGTCCGGCGTCGCCGTACTTCTGGGACTCGCGGCGATGATGTCCGACCGCAGTCCTGCCGTGGGTGTCGACCTGGTCTTCTTCGACGGAGAGGATGGCGGCAACGGTGGGGGCTTTGACAGCTTCTGCGTCGGTTCGACGTTCTTCGCCGGTCAGATGGGGGACTACGCACCTATCTATGCGGTGGTGGTGGACATGATCGGAGACAGCGATCTGGCCATCCCGGTGGAACCGAACTCGATGAATGCGTGTCCTTCCGTTGTGAGAACCGTGTGGGACGCGGCCGAGCGCGTCGGCGCCGCGAGCTTCACCGAGGAGTCGGGCGCGGCGATGTTCGACGATCACATTCCTCTCATCCGGGCGGGTGTGCCTTCGGTTCTTATCATCGACTTCGATTACGCCTACTGGCACACCATCGAGGATACGCCCGACAAGTGCAGTCCCGAGAGTCTGCAGGAGGTCGGGTCGGTCCTGGCGGAGCTCGTCTTCTAGCCGCCACTCGGAACATTGCTCCCTTGATTGCAGCAGCGTGGGGATTCAAGCGGGTTTTTCACTTGCGTCGGATGTTGGGGCGTGCTACCTTGTGACTCGGGAAGTGGGCAGGGGGCCCGCTTTTGCTATATTAGGGACCGATGCGAGGACTGGGATGGAACGGACGGACGAGAAGCTCTACGGACTCTCCCGGGGTCTCGTTGAAGACAGGGGCTTCGTTCTTGTGGATGTGGACGAGGTTACCGAGCACGGGCGAAGGGTATTCCGCTTCTACATCGACGGCGAGGGCGGCGTCAGTCTCGGGGACTGTGCGGGCGTGAGCCGCGAGCTGGCCTATCTGCTCGATGCGGAGCCAGGGTTTGACGGCGGGTACGTTCTCGAAGTGAGTTCTCCTGGCCTCGACCATCGTCTCAAGAAGGAGAGGGAGTACGTTCACTTCGCCGGGCGGGAGGCGCGCCTCGTGCTGAGGAGCCCCGTGGAAGGCCGGAATGTGGTCGAGGGCGTGATAGTGGGCGCGGATGAGGGAGTAATTCGCATGGCGCCCGCGGACGGCGAGGAGCTGTCCATACCTCTTACTGACATAGCTCGCGCGCGGCTGTCTATCTAACCGCGCACGGGGTGGAATTCGACGGCACCGGGTGAGATTCGCTGCCGTTCGGGAGCAGTCGCGATGAACAGTGGTGTGTTGGAAGCTATGAGACGAATAGCGCGTGAGAAGCAGCTGGACGCAGAGCTCCTTTCGGAGGCGCTCGAGGCCGGCTTGCTTTCAGCTGCGCGGAAGAAGTACGGGGCGGCGGCGGAGATCGAGGTCACCATTGACCCGGAAGAGGATCTGATTGGTGTGTTCCTCAACAAGACCGTCGTGGATACCCCCGAGGACGACATCCTCGAGATCGACATCGAGGAGGCGCAGGAACTGGATACGATCTATGAGATAGGTGACGTCGTGCGGATCGAGGTGCCTTTCGATGAGTTCGGAAGAAACGCGATCCAGGCCGCGAAGCAGATCGTGGTGCAGAGGGTTCGCGAGGGCGAGAGAGAGCAGATCTACGGTGATTTCCAGGACAGGATAGGGGATATCATCACCGGCGACGTACAGCAGATCGAGCGGGGCGGCATCGTGGTGAACCTCGGTCGTACGGAGGCTCTGCTTCCGGCGAGAGAGCAGATTCGACGCGAGCGCTACCGACAGGGCGACCGCATCAGGGCCTACCTGCTGTCTGTCGAGAGGACCACGAAGGGTCCTCAGATCATCCTGTCCAGGACGCATCCGAACTTCCTGAAGAAGCTCTTCAAGATGGAGGTTCCCGAGATATACGACGGAGTCGTGGAGATCATGACGATAGCGAGGGAGGCCGGCGGGCGTTCCAAGGTCGCCGTCGTCTCGCACGACGAGCGCGTCGATCCGGTCGGGGCTTGCGTCGGCGTTAAGGGCTCGCGAATCCAGACCATCGTCCGCGAGCTGGCGGGTGAGAAGATCGACATCGTCCCGTGGAACCTGGATCCGTCGGTTCTTGTTTCTCGCGCACTCAATCCGGCGAAGGTTTCCAAGGCGATCGTCAACGAGAGCGAGCACGAGGTCAAAGTCATAGTGCCGGACGACCAGCTCTCCCTGGCGATCGGGAAGGGGGGACAGAACGCGCGGCTCGCGGCCAAGCTCACGGGGTGGAAGATAGACATCGTTGGGGAGACCGAGCACGGGCGTGAGCTCGAGATCAACCTTGCTCAGCGGATCGGGGTCGGGGAGCTACCCGGCGTGGGACCGAAGCTCGCGATCAGCCTGCAAGAGGCCGGCTACCGTCACGTCCAGGATCTGGATGGTGTTCCGACCGAGGACATCCTCCGGGTGCCCGGTGTGGGTCAGAAGACCGCGGAGAGGATCTCCATCGCAGTGGCGGCCGTGCTCGAGGTCCTTGAGGAGGAGAAGCAGGGCCTTCTGAAGGAGATCGAGGAGCAGGCCAGAGCGGAGGCGATGGAGCGCGCGGCAGCGCGTGAGGCGGAGCGTGCCGAGCTCGAGCGCGCCCGAATCGAGCGTCTTGAGGCCGAGAGCGCGACTGAAGAGGTCGAGGAGGACGAAGGGGACGAGGCAGTTCCCGACGAGGCCGGAGACGGTGGCGACGAGGGAGTTCCCGACGAGGCCGCAGACGGTGGCGACGAGGACGCAGTCGCGCTGGCGGACTCCGATGATGAGATCGACCCCTCCGGGCAGGACGGCGAGGGCGACGACACGGACGAGGCCAGTGATGGTGACGCCGACGACGCCGTTGCTGACACCGATGCAGAGGCCGTCGCCGACAGCGACGGGACCGACGCAGAGACCGAGGAAGATAGAGCGTCGGAGTAGGCGACGCTTCGGTTTGAACATTGAAGGCGGGAGGCCTTAGGCCCCCGACAGATCGTGCATCACCTGACGCTGGAAGATACGGAGGCATCACTTGGTAAAGCGCAGGGTGTACCAAGTTGCGAAGGAGTTTCGCATATCCAGCGAAGCTCTGGTGGGCGTGCTCCGGAAGCTTGGCTACGACGTCAAGACTCACATGAACGCTATCGATGATGACGTCATCGCGAGCGCGCGTGCTGAGTTTGAGAAGGAGAAGGACGCCGTCAAGATCGAGTTCGCCAAGAGGCTGAAGAAGGCGGCGCGCGAGCGGGCGAAGGGTGCCGTGGTGGGGAAGGGTGAGACGAAGGAAGCAGGGAAACCCAAGGAGCCGCCCGTCGAGGGGAAGAAGAAGGCCGCGAAGCCTGCTGCCGCGAAGCCTGCTGCTGCGAAGCCTGTTGCTGCGAAGCCTGCTGCCGCGAAGCCTGCTGCTGCGTCTGCCGGGAAGGCTGCTGCCACGCCTACCGCGAAGCCTGCTGCCGCGCCTGCCGCGACGACGCCATCGAAGCCGGTGCACGCTGACACGGCACAGAAGCGTCGCAGAGGAGGCAGGCGGCCGCGCGTCGACCAGAAGACCGTGGAAGAAACGGTCCGGCGGACGATGGCGGCGACCGCGGGCGACAAACGTCCCAAGCGCCGGCGCAGACGGGAGAGGCCTGATGGTACTGTGATCGAGCAGGACCAGAAGCTGAAGGTCCCGGATTTCTCGTCGGTGGCGGAGCTCGCCGAGAGCTTCGAGGTACCCGCGAACGACATAATCAAGAAGTGCCTCGATATCGGTCTCATGGTCACGATCAACCAGAGGTTGGACGAGGACACGATCCTGCTGCTCGGTGACGAGTTCGGCGAGGACGTGGAGTTCGTCAGGGAATACGGGGAGGACATCCTCGGCCGTGAAGAGGAAGAGGCGGTCGAGGGCGGCGAGCAACTGCC
Organism: Candidatus Eiseniibacteriota bacterium; assembly: GCA_030595835.1. GTDB lineage: Bacteria > Joyebacterota > Joyebacteria > Joyebacterales > Joyebacteraceae > JALGZG01. Next base: position 7,311 of record JAUVLG010000012.1, read on the forward strand.
CAGGGCACCGGTCGTGGTAGTCATGGGGCACGTCGATCACGGCAAGACGCTTCTTCTGGACTACATCAGAAGAAGCAACGTCGTCGCCGGTGAGTCCGGTGGTATCACCCAGCACATCGGGGCGTATGAGGTCCAGGTCGGTGACAAGTCGCTCACGTTCCTGGACACGCCGGGTCACGAGGCGTTCACGGCGATGCGTGCGCGCGGTGCCCAGATCACGGACATCGTGGTACTCGTAGTAGCGGCCGATGACGGCGTGATGCCTCAGACGCTTGAGGCGATAGAGCATGCGCGGGCCGCCGGTGTTCCGATCATCGTAGCGCTCAACAAGATGGACCTTCCAGGCGCGAACATGGACAAGGTCAAGGCGGAGCTCTCGAACCACGGTCTGGTTGTTGAAGAGTGGGGTGGTGAGACGGTTGCCGTGGAGACGTCGGCCAAGACGGGCGAGGGGATTGACAAGCTCCTGGAGATGGTCCTTGTTCAGGCCGAGCTGCTCGAGCTGAGCGCGGTGTGCGAAAGCCCCGCGAGAGGCGTGGTTGTCGAGGTGGAGAAGGAGCGAGGGCGCGGTGTCGTCACTACCGTTCTCGTGCAGAGCGGGACGCTACGTGTAGGAGATCCGTTCGTCGTGGGTGTCGTTGCCGGGAAGGTCCGGGCGCTCTACGACGAGCGAGGTGCGAATGTCGAAGACGCGAGGCCGGCGCAGCCCGTGCAGATCTCGGGATTGAACGGGGTTCCGCAGGCCGGTGACGTGCTGGCCGTGGTCTCTGACGACCGCCTGGCGAAGGAGATAAGTGCCAAGCGCAGCCAGCAGCAGTGGGAGCGCCAGACTCGCTTCCAGCATCGCGTTACCCTCGAGGATCTCCATAAGCAGATCGTGGAGGGGGCGGTCAAGGAACTCAGGATCGTCATAAAGGGCGACGTCGACGGGTCGGTCGGCGCGCTGGCGGACTCTCTGGAGAAGCTCTCTACGGAAGAAGTGAAGGTAGAGGTCATTCGAAAGGGCGTGGGCGCCGTCACGGAGACGGACGTACTCCTGGGCGCAGCGTCCGATGCGATCATCGTGGGGTTCCACATCGGCGCCACGATCAAGGTGCGCGAACTGTCACGGCGCGAGCACGTCGAGATACGGCTCTACAGGGTCATCTATGAGGTTGTGGAGGATATCAAGGCGGCGATGGAGGGCATGCTGGAGCCCGAGCGGCGTGAGGTCGTGGCGGGAAGGGCGGAGGTGCGGGAGACCTTCAAGGTGCCGAACCGCGGCGTCATCGCGGGCTGCTACGTGCTGTCCGGTGTCGTCAAGCGCAACGCCAAGTCGCGTGTGATACGCGACGAGATGGTTCTGTACGAGGGCAAGATAGATTCGCTGAAACGCTTCAAGGATGACGTGCGAGAGGTCCAGACGGGCTTCGAGTGCGGCATTGGGATGTCCGGATTCGACGACCTGACGCAGGGCGACCTGATCGAGATCTACGACATCCAGGAGATCGCCCGGAAGCTCGGCGAGCCGACGGCCGCCTAGATCCGGCACGCAGAGGTTTTGGACGGTGACGATTGGCACTCTTGAGATTGTCCTCCTGATTCGCGAGAGTCACTCTCTGAAGTCACGGAGGAGGGTCGTCAAGAGCTTGGTAGACAGGATCAGGTCGAGGTTCAACGTGTCCGTCGCGGACATCGGGAACCAGAACTTGTGGCAGAAGGTTGTTATCGGTGTGGCGGTCGTCGCGAACGACGGCCGCTACGTCAATCAGGTCCTGTCCAAGGTCCTGGATCTGGTCGCTTCCGATCTGCGGGCCGAGATCATCGACCAATCGATGGAGATCCGGTAGGGCACGGCACGAGGATCGCGAGAGCTGGAGGGATCTCTTTTGGTTCACAAGAGAGTGCTCAGAGTGGGCGAGGCCATCAAGAGAGAGCTGGGCTTCATCCTCGACAGGAAGCTCAGCGACCCGCGCGTAGGGATGGTGACCGTAACGCGCGTGGATCTGTCCGAGGACCTGCGCTACGCGAAGGTCTTTGTCAGCTTCCTCAGCGACGAGGATGAGCGGGAGAAGTCGCTCCGGGTGCTGCGCAAGGCGCGTCGATTCATCAGGGGCGAACTCGCGCACGCGCTCAGGTTTCGTGTTGCGCCGGAGCTCACGTTCCTGATCGACGAGTCGTCGGGGAACTACATCCGCATCTCAGAGGTGCTCAAGGACATACAGGAAGAGGACTCGGAGGGACGCGGTGGACGACTTGACGAAGACAGCGGCGGAGAACCGCAGGAAGATCCTGGAAGCCCTTGAGGGGGCGGGCCCCTTTCTGATCACGTTTCACAGAAAGCCCGACGGCGATGCTCTCGGGAGCGGCCTGGCGCTGGGACTGTGGCTCGAGGCGCGAGGCAAGCGGGTAGAAGTCGTCAGCTCTGACGGCGTGCCGGATCCGTTCGGCTTCCTCCCATCGGCCGACCGCGTACTCACGGACACTCCACCTGACATTCTCGGATGCACAGCCTTCGTCCTGGACACCCCCGACGCACCCAGAGCCGCGCTCGCGGAAGGGGTGCTTGCGCGAGCCGCCCTCGTGGTCAACATCGACCACCATCCCGACAACACCAACTACGGCGATGTCAATCTTGTGGACGCGTCGGCATCGTCGGTGGCGCTCATCATCTACGAACTGCTCGCGGACGCCGGGGAGCTGCCGGCCGACATCTCGTCGCTCCTCTACGTCGGGGCCATGACGGACACGGGCGGCTTCCGATTCAGGAACACGGACGCGCGCACCCTTCGCGCGGCTGCAGATCTCGTGGCCCTCGGGGCCAGTCCCGGCGACCTCGCCAACGCCGTCTACGGCGAGCAGCCCCTGGGGCGTCTGAGGCTGCTCGGGAAGGTTCTCTCGACGACGGAGACGGAGTTCGACGGGCGCGTGGCGGTCTCGGTGTTGACGGAACGTATGAAGAGCGACGCCGGATCGACAGGGGAGGACATAGAGGGTATGGCCTCCTTCGGGCGCCTGATCCGCGGAGTCGAGGTTGCTCTCCTCCTGCGTGAGGAGGACGGCCGCATCCGGGCGAGTCTCAGGTCGAAGGGCGTTGTCGATGTCAATGCTATCGCGTGCCGTCTCGGTGGTGGGGGACACAAGGCGGCGGCCGGGGTACTGCTCGAGGGGCCGATCGAGTCGGCCCGGGAGCGATTGCTCGAGGTGGTCGCCGAGGCCATGACCAGGGAGGATGCGTGAACCGTGTCCTGATCATCGACAAGCCCAGGGGTCTCACCTCGCATGACGTTGTGGCACGCGTCCGTCGAATGACGCGGACGCAGAAGGTGGGACACGCCGGCACCCTCGATCCCGCCGCCACTGGAGTGCTGGTCGTGCTCGTGGGGAAGGCCACGAGGCTGGCCCAGTTCTTCGTTGATCTGGAGAAGTGCTACAGGGGGCGTGTTGTCCTGGGCGTCACCACGAACACCCAGGATGCGGAAGGGGATGTTGAGTCGACCGCAGATGCTTCCGGTGTGACGCGAGCGCAGATAGAGGATGCGTTCGCGGCGTTCGAGGGAGAGAGCGAGCAGGTACCGCCCATGGTCTCCGCGCTCAAGCGCGACGGGATCCCGCTCTACGTTCTTGCGAGACGCGGCGAGGTCGTGGAGCGAGCGCCGAGGCCGATCACGATCAGAGGACTGACCGTGCTCTCCGTCGAGATGCCGGAAGTGGAATTCGAGATGACGTGCTCCAAAGGGACGTATGTTCGTACGCTCGCCGCGGACATCGGGGAGCGGCTCGGCTGCGGCGGTCACCTCGGTACGCTGGAGAGAACCGCCGTGGGGTCGTTCCACGTGGACGGCGCAACGCCCCTGGACAAGCTGGCCGAGGCCCTGGCAAGCAGCGAGGGCGTTGGATACTCGATGTACGATGCTCTGCCTTTCATGCCCGAGGTGCGCGTGACCGAGGGAGAAGAGGAAGCCCTCTCGACAGGCGGCGCGATAGAGGTCGACAGCGAGCGGCTCGCCGACATGGCGGGGAGTTTCTTCCGGCTCAGCGTGGATGGCTCGGAGCTCGTGGCAGTGGGCAAGAGAGTAGACCAGCCGGACGGGAGCGGCGGCGATGCGGCCGCCCCCGGGAAGATCCGGATACAGCCGGTCCGGGTGTTCGTGGAGCCCGTCTGAGACCCTGAGGAGCGGTCCCGGGCCCAGGTTGGAGGCGCGGCCGCTCAGGGGACATCGCTGCCGGCGCGCCGGGTGAAGGACATCGAGAGGGAGCAGGACACGAGCATGCGAGTGGCACGGACACCCACGGATCTTGCGGCCGAGAGTGCCGACCAGTTGACATTCACTCTCGGGAACTTCGACGGCTTGCATCTGGGACATCAGGCGGTCATCGCCGAACTCGTGGGTAGCTCGCGCGCCCGCGGTGGAACATCCGTGGTGGTGACTTTCGATCCGCACCCGCTGTCGATTATCCATCCGGATCGCACGCCCCGGCTCCTGACCCCGTTGGCCGAGAAGCTCGATGCAATGGCTGATACGGGCATCGACGTCGTGCTGGTGATCGATTTCACGTCCGAGCTGGCATCGGAGGACGCGCGGACCTTTCTCTCATGGCTCGGTGTAGTGCGGGGGTCGCATCTGGTCCTGGGTTACGATTTCCAGATGGGGCGGGGGCGCGCGTGTGGACTGGCCGCGCTGTCGGGGATGGGCGCGGAACTCGGATACGGTGTCGATGTCGTCGCGGCGGTCGAGCACGATGGCCTGGCGATATCGAGCTCCAGGATTCGTGAGAGCGTGGGGCGAGGGGACGTGCAGGACGCGGCAGCGATGCTTGGCCGTCCCTACTCCATTGCCGGCGGTGTGGTTGAGGGAAGCGGCGTAGGTCGTGGGATGGGCAGCCCGACCGCCAATCTGCTGGTTCCGGCCGAGAAACTGATCCCAGGCGACGGGGTCTATTTCGTGACGACCGAGAGCCTCGGAGGGCGTCCGGGGCTCATGTATGTGGGTACCAGGCCCACTCTGGAGGGCGGACCGCGCGTTGCCGAGGTGCACGTGCTGGACTTCGAGGGAGACCTTTACGGGCAGGAACTGCGTGTCGGATTGCGGAGGCGCCTGAGAGGCGAATTGCGCTTCGGCAGCCGGGAGGAGCTCAGGCAGCGCATCAAGGAGGACGTGAAGCGCGCCCGAGAGCTGGCAGAGGGTGGCGGCGGTATGTGAGCGCGGGCGGCGTGTGGCTTTTCCCGTTTGACACTCCATGGGTCTTGTGCTAAGTTGACCGGAGTATTGTTGGTTCCTGAAGGTTCGATAGATGGAGGAAGCAGAAATTGTCGTTGAGCAAGGAGAAGAAGAGGGAGATCGTGCAGCGCTTCGAGACCCACTCTGGTGACACCGGGTCCGCCGAGGTGCAGATCGCGCTTCTGACGGAAAGAATCGAGACCCTCTCACAGCATTTTGAGAAGCACAAGAAGGACAACCACTCACGGCTTGGACTACTGAAGATGGTAGGGAAGAGGCGTCGCCTCCTGAACTACCTCAAGGACCAGAAGTCCGATAGCTACAAGTTGGTGCTCAAAGAATTGGGGTTGCGCAGGTAATTGGTACCTGCAGACTGCGCGCCGCCCATTTGCTGGCCCTCCCGCGAGCTTACGGGAGGGTCTTGTACTAGATACTCAGGCGCGCTTGGAGGTAAGTGATGCACAAGGTAGAGATAGAGTGGGCAGGAAGAACACTGTCCATCGAGACTGGCAGGCTCGCAAGGCAGGCCGGTGGCGCCACGCTGGTTCAGTACGGCGACACGGTCATCCTTGCCACGGCCACGATCTCGAAACACGAGACGCCGAGGGACTTCCTTCCTCTCTTCTGTGAGTACAGGGAGAAGTTCTACGCGGCTGGCAAGATCCCGGGCGGCTTCTTCAAGCGTGAGGGCAGACCTCAGACGAAGGAAGTCCTGAGCTCGAGACTCATCGACCGGCCCATCCGTCCGCTGTTGCCGTCTCACATGAGAAACGAGATCCAGCTCTACGTGAACGTCCTCTCGGCGGACACTCAGAACGATCCTGACATCCTGGCCTTGATCGGTGCAAGCGCGGCGCTGTCTATCTCGACGGCCCCGTTCGAGGGACCGACCGCCGCCGTGCGGATCGGGCTTGTGGATGGCGAGTACCTCGTCAACCCGACGTTCGAAGCGCTTGAGGAGAGCCGTCTCAATCTCGTCATCGCCGGCACGGACGAGGCGGTCGTGATGGTCGAGGGATCCGCGCTCGAGATATCCAATGAGGAGATGCAGAAGGCGCTTGAGATCGGGCACGCCGAGCTCAGGAAGGCCATTGCTCTTCAGAATGAGCTCCTGTCGAAGCTCGAGATCAAGAAGATTGAGATCCCGGCGCCTGAGCTGCCGGTTGGGCTCGCGGAGCGCATCGAGAGCGACTACGGCGCTCGTGTGGTTGAGGCGGTCCACATTCAGGAGAGGTTGCCGCGGGGCGAGGCCCTCGACGCGATCAAGGAAGAGGCTCGTGCCGCTCTCGACGAGCAGTATCCGGAGCAGAGAGGGGTCATCGGCGGCATCCTCCACGACCTGGAAAAGGCCGAGATCCGCAGGAGAGTCCTCGACGACGGCACGCGTGTGGACGGCCGCGGCATAGACGATGTCAGGTCGATCACGTGTGAGACATCGGTCCTGCCTCGGACGCACGGATCGGCCGTCTTCACTCGAGGCGAGACGCAGGCCCTCGCGGTCATGACCCTGGGCTCGACTCGTGACGAGCAGAAGATCGACGCGCTCGAGGGGGAGTCCTGGCGGAGCTTCATGCTGCACTACAACTTCCCGTCGTTCTCAGTCGGTGAGGTGAGGCCCATCAGGGGACCGGGGCGGAGAGAGATCGGCCACGGCAATCTGGCGGAGCGGGCTCTCACGCCCATCATCCCGCTGGACGAGGTCTTTCCCTATACCATCCGGCTCGTGTCCGATGTTCTCGAGTCGAACGGCTCGTCGAGCATGGCCACGGTCTGTGCCGGTTCACTGGCGCTGATGGACGCGGGCGCGCCCATCAAGACGGGCGTCGCGGGCGTCGCGATGGGACTCATCAAGGAAGGCGACCGCTACGCGGTGCTGACGGATATCCTCGGGCTCGAGGATCATCTCGGTGACATGGATTTCAAGGTCGCCGGCACCCGCGAGGGCATCACGGCCTTCCAGCTCGATTCGAAGATCGGCGCCATCCCGCCGGAGCTGCTGATCGAAGCCCTGGGGAAGGCGATCACGGCCCGCGTGCACATCCTGGATATCATGGATGCTGAGCTGTCCGCGCCAAGGCCGCAGCTGTCCGACTACGCGCCGCGAATCGTCATGGTGACGGTCCCGCCGGAGAAGATCGGTGAGATCATCGGTCCAGGCGGCAGGGTCATCAGGAAGATGCAGGAAGAGACAGAGACGAAGATCGACATCAACGACGAGGGCATCGTCAAGATCTCCGGTGACAAGGCTGACGGCGTTCAGGCCGCGCGGGAGACCATCGAGCTCATGATGAAGGAGCCCAAGGTCGGCGAGGAGTACGAGGGGCCGGTTAAGAGCATCACGGATTTCGGCGCCTTCATAGAGATACTCCCGAATCGCGACGGACTCTGCCACATTTCCGAGCTCGAGTACCATCGGGTCAACTCGGTTGAGGACGTGGTGAAGATGGGGGAGATGGTCAAGGTCAAGGTCATCGGCATCGAGGACCACGGCAAGGTGAGGCTTTCGCGTAAGGCGCTCATGCCGAAGCCGGAAGGCTACGTGGAGCCACCGAAGCGCGAGAGGCCTGTGAGATCCGGCGGAAGATCGTCGGGCGGAAGATCGTCAGGCGGACGCGGTGGCGGTCGCGGCAGGCGCTAGACCGACCGAGACAGAGATACGCATGGCGGACTGACGGCGGCCGGGACCGGCCGCCGTCGGAGCCGCTGCCCTGGAACGACGTCCCGCCCAGGACCGAATCGGAGTGTGTGCGGCGATGGACAGGATCGAGATCGAGATAGTGCGGCTTCCAGGTTCCGAGGGGCTGCCGTTGCCTTGCCGCATGAGCAGCGGGGCAGCGGGCCTGGACCTGCCGGCGGCGGTCGCGGAGCCTGTTACCATCGCCCCGGGTGCGATCGAGCTCGTCCCGACGGGATTCGCCATCGCGGTTCCTGCGGGGTACGAGGCCCAGGTGCGGTCGCGGAGTGGCATGGCCCTGAAGCACGGGGTCTTTGTGCTCAACAGTCCCGGGACGATCGACTCGGACTACCGGGGCGAAGTGGGTGTGATCCTGGCCAACATGGGTGGGGAGTCCTTCACGATCGTGCGAGGCGACAGGGTCGCTCAGCTGGTCGTTGGGCGTGTGGCCAGCGTGTCGTGGGTAGAGGGCGAGGCTCTGGTGTCCACTGGGCGCGATTCGGGCGGATTCGGCCACACGGGCGGCCACGGCGGCGCCGGTTCCTGAAGGGGAGGGAGCGAATGCCTGGTGCCGAGGGCCTCAAGCGCTCGCTTTTCCGCAGTCTGGATTTCATCTTCATTCTGAGGCCCACTGTCGTAGTCGGCATGTGGGTCTTCTTCTTTGCCGGTGCGGCGCTGGCGGTGCGGGCGAGCGGCGGCTCCCTGCCCTTGCTCGCTTCATCCAGAGGCCTGCTGCTGGGATTCGGGGCCATGACCGCCGCTCTCGGCGGTGGGTGCCTTCTCAATCAGATCTCCGACGTCGAAACAGATCGGGTCAATGAGAAGCTCTTCTTCCTGCCGCGCGGACTCATCTCGATGCGCGCGGCCTGGGTGGAGCTGGCCGTCGTGTGGGTTCTGGCGGCGGCTCTGGCCGCTCCTCTGTCGCCGGCTTTCAGGGTCGTGCTGGCGGCCTCGCTGTTCCTGAACGTAACCTACTCGGCGCCGCCGGTCAGGGCCAAGTCGAGCTGTCCGTGGGACATGGTGTGGAACGGGCTTGGGTTCGGTCTTGTCTCCGCGGTGGCTGGATGGGCCAGCGTTGCGCCGCTGAGCCCGGCGATCATCCCGCTCGGTCTGACGTACACTCTGGCCGTCGCCGGCGTGACCGCGTCGACGACGGTGCTTGACGTGGAAGGGGACCGAGCGGAGGGGCTGAAGACCACCGCGGCTGTTCTCGGGGCGTCGGGCGCGAGCGCTCTCACTCTCGTCCTCGTGGGTGCAGCCGGGATCATGGGCGCGGTGCTGCGCGATCCGCTCGGTTTCTTCGGGCCGGTGCTCGCTCTGCCGCTTCTCGTCCGGGCGCACGTGACGCGCGACAGAACGCACCGGATTGCGGCAAACCAGGTCATGGTGGCCGCGTTCGCGGTCGTCGCGTCGATTCGCGCGCCGTATCTGCTTCTGCTGCTCGCCTTCGTCTATTTCGGGTCGCGGGCCTACTACAGGGCGCGCTTCGGCCTGTCCTACCCCGGCGCCGGGACCCCGTAGCGCCCTCACAATGGTACTGACGGGCTTTTCCATTGACATCCGTCGAGCACGCTTCCTATTCTCGGCAAGTTCATTGAGACCTTCCGGGAGGATCAGACGTGCCTGAAACCGTGCGCGACAGAAGTCTCAAGTGGTTGTCCCGCGTCATGTTCGTAGTCGCGGGAGTCGCCGCCTTCTCGCTCGTTGCGCAGTATGGGTTCTACCTGAGCGAGCGGGAACGAGGCTTCCTGAGCATGTTGGATGTCGCTATCGTCGGCGTCTTCATGCTGGACGCTGTCGTGCGGTTCGCCATGTCACGAAGGAAGGGCCTGTATCTGAAGGCGCGCTGGCCGGCTGTGGGTATAGTGGTACTGATAGTCGCCCAGCTTCTCCTCGTGTACGTCCTCAAGGGGCGCGGAGGTCTGCCGGTCTTCATGTCGTCACCGGGCGTCTTCTCGCTGGCGAAGGGGTACATAGTCGTACTTCAGGTCTACCTCGTGCTGCTGATACTGGGTGAGGCCGTGCGCGCGAACAGGAGCGTCGCGTCGACCAAGATCGCACCGGCGCGAACGGTGATCGCGTCGTTCATGCTCGTTATCGTGGTGGGTGCTCTGTTGCTGGGGACGCCCCGAGCGACAGTCGGGGGACAGATGACCCCGATGGACTCCCTCTTCACCGCCACCTCCGCCGTGTGCGTAACCGGTCTCATCGTCGTCGATACGGGCAGCCATTTCACTAGATTTGGGCACGCGATCATCCTCACGCTCATCCAGATAGGGGGTTTGGGGCTCATCACGTTTGTGACCTTCTTCGCGACCGTCCTCAGGGGAGGACTGGGCGTTCGCGAGAGCCTCGTGCTGCGAGGCATGATGACGTTCGAGACCATCGGGCGGATAGGACGAACCCTGAGGTACGTCATTGGTATCACGTTTCTCATGGAGGTCGTGGGCGCCGGGTTGCTCTACCTCGCGACGAAATCTGATTTCGGGACGGTGGCCCAGGCCGTGAGAGCTTCCGTCTTTCATTCTGTGTCCGCGTTCTGCAACGCCGGGTTCTCTTTGCACGCGACGAGCTTCGAGCGCTACGTGTCGAACGTCCCGGTGAACCTGGTAATGACGACGCTCATCGTGGTGGGAGGTCTCGGCTTCCCGGTGCTCATGAGCTTCGTGCACAGGTACCCCCTGAGTGGGCGCGGAGCGGGCGCGGGGCGGCGCTGGCCGCTGCACGTGCGGCTGGTGGTGGTGATGACAGCGGCGCTACTTGTTCTGGGAACGCTCTCGTTCCTCGCTCTCGAGTGGAATGGTACGCTTGCGGACAAGCCGTTGGGAGCGAAGCTCCTGGCGTCGTACTTCGGTTCCGTTACCGCGAGGACCGCGGGATTCAACACCGTGCGAACGGCCTCACTGGCGCTGCCGACGCTCTTCCTGATGGCGGCGCTGATGTTCATCGGGGGCTCGCCCGGAGGGACGGCCGGAGGCGTGAAGACCGTCACCGTGGGTCTGGTGCTGGCCTCGATCCGTTCGATGTTCCGCGGGACGGACAGGGTGGAGTTCTTCAAACGCCGTGTGCCGGACTGGCTGGTCAGAGAGGCGCTGGTCGTCGTTTCGGTGGGAATACTGGTTGTTGTGGGAGGCACTCTCGTGCTCCTTGTCGTCGAGGATTTGACTTTGAGAGAGGTGCTCTTTGAGGTAGTCTCGGCGTTCGGAACCGTTGGGCTTTCTACCGGGATCACGTCGTCGCTCTCGGTCATCGGCAAGTTGTCTCTCGTCCTCATCATGCTCGCTGGGCGCGTGGGTCCGCTGACGCTGGCGTTGGCGCTGGCCCAGCGCCGTGACAAGCCGCTCTATGATTACGCGGAGGAGCGGGTCATCATCGGGTAACGGTCGAGGAACAACGCGTGTCGAGCGGGTGGCCACGGGGACAGCGGAACGGGGCGTGTATCGGAGCAGGCTCGCGAACCGATCGGAGCACACGTCGGAGGTTCGAATGAAGCGCTACGCAGTGATCGGGCTGGGACTTCTGGGCAGGAGTGTCGCACGGGAGTTGGCCGGACGGGGGGCGGAGGTCATAGCCGTCGATGTGAACCAGCAGCTGGTCCAGTCGGTGGCGGAGGAAGTGCCTCTGGCTGTTCGGCTCGACTCGACCAACCGGGAAGCGCTGAAGCAGCAGGGTATCGATCAGGTCGACGCCGCGCTGGTCGCCATAGGCCAGAATTTCCAGGCCGCGGTACTGACGACGGCGCTCCTCAAGGAGTTCGGGATCGAACGCGTGATCTCGCGTGCGGGAACGGTGGAGGAGGCGCGCATACTGCGGCTGGTGAACGCGGACGAGGTCGTGCTCGTCGAGGAGATGGTCGCGAGGAGGCTGACGACCCGCCTGATGAGCCCCAGCCTCGTCGAGATGATCGAGCTGACTCCGGGCATGAGCCTGGCGAAGATAGAGGCGGCGCCCGAGATGCTTGGGAAGACGCTGGCTTCGCTGAAGTTCAGGCAGCGCTATGGACTGAACGTTGTGGCGGTCATCAAGAGCTGCGCAGATGGCCAGGGCGGTGCGGCAACCATGCTGCCCGACCCGGAAGAGGTCATCGAGGAGGGCGACGTTCTTGTGGTGGACGGACCGGACGAGGCCATCGAACGGCTGGCGTCGGGGGACAACGACTAGGACCGCGCCTGCGGGACCATCTCGGGCGTGTCGTGCCGGAGCGGGGTCCGCGGGCGTTTTCTTGTGTGTTTTGGGACAGCTTCAACGCGGGGAAAGCGATGAGACAGCGCTACTACATCGGTGATATCGGGGACTACGACGGGCAGGAAGTGACGCTCGAGGGGTGGCTCGCTGGAAGAAGGTCGAGTGGCAAGATCCTGTTTCTGCAGGTGCGGGATGGGACCGGCTTCATACAGTGTGTGGTGGGCCGGGGCGACGTGGACGATGAGATCTTCGAGGAGCTGTCGGCGCTGCCCATGGAGTCGTCGCTCAGAGTGACCGGGTGTGTCGCGGCCGACTCCCGTGCGCCGGGAGGGTTCGAGGTGTCTATTGTCGGAGCCGAGGTTGTCTCCGCCGCTGCTCTGGAGTACCCGATCACGCGGAAGGAGCACGGTGTGCCCTTCCTGATGGACCACCGCCATCTGTGGATCCGTTCCTCGCGTCAGTTTGCCATCCTGAGGATCAGGACGACCGCGATTCGGGCCGCGAAGAACTACTTCGATTCGAGAGGCTACGTTCAGCTCGACACGCCGATCCTCACGCCCACGGCGTGCGAGGGCACGACGACCCTGTTCGAGACCAACTACTTCGAGGAGAGCGCGTATCTGTCACAGAGCGGCCAGCTCTACAACGAGGCGACCGCCATGGCGTTCGGGAAGGTCTACTGTCTGGGCCCCGCCTTCCGGGCCGAGAAGAGCAAGACGAGGAGACACCTGATCGAGTTCTGGCAGATCGAGCCGGAGGTTGCGTTCGCGGACCTTGACGACATCATGGATATTCAGGAGGAACTCGTTGCAGAGATGGTAGCGACGGTTCTTTCGGAGAGAGGTCCCGAGCTTGCTATTCTGGAGAGAGACATCGACGCGCTCGAGCGGGTGAAGGCGCCGTTCCCGCGGATCACGTACTCGGAGGCCGTGGAGCTCCTGAACAAGGCCGGACACAGCTTCGAGTGGGGCGGCGACTTCGGCGCCGAGGACGAGACGGTACTCTCACGCGAGTTCGACAGGCCGGCAATGGTGACGCGTTACCCGCGAGCGGTGAAGCCCTTCTACATGGAGAACGACCCCGACGACGACCGGGTCACACTGTCGGTCGATATGCTGGCTCCCGAGGGTTACGGCGAGATCGTCGGAGGCGGCCAGAGGATGATGGACGCGACGGAGCTGGAAGCGCGCATGCGCGAGGACGGCGTGCCCATAGACGACTACCAGTGGTACCTCGATACCAGGAGGTACGGGGCAGTGCCACACGGGGGGTTCGGGCTTGGGATAGAGCGCGTCGTCACGTGGATCTGCGGGATTCCCCACATCCGCGAGAGCATCCCGTTTCCGAGAATGCTAAATCGGATGAGGCCCTGACGCGGTATGGCCTGCCCTGTGGTCTGAGGTACCTGCAAGAGAGAGCGGCGCTCCGGCGATTGGCCGGGCGCCGCTTGTCGTTGCGGCTCTGTCATCATCAGCAGCCGAAATAGAGGCCGTACTCCGCGGGATGCGGCCGGGCCCCGATCTCCTCACTCTCACGTCGCTTGAGATCGATCCAGGCCGGCACGAACCTCTCCGGGAAGATGCCCGTGCTCGACAGGAAGGCGCCATCGCGGGCCAGCTCAGACAGTGCTTCTTCAAGGGTGACGGGTAGCGGCACTATCTTGTCCCGCTCTGCTACGGGCAGGTCGTGGATGTTCCTGTCGATGGGACCGAAGCCGTTCTGCCGCGGGTCCATCCGATTTTCCATACCGTCCAGGCCGGCGGCGAGAAGGGCCGCCATGGTCAGGTAGGGGTTCCCGGACGCATCGGAAGGACGGTACTCGATGGTCTTGGTCAAAGGCTCGTTCGCGTACTTCGGGATCCGGATGGCCGCGCTCCTGTTCGCCGCCGAGAAGAACAAGTTGGTGGGCGCTTCGTAGCCCGGCCGTAGTCTGCGATAGGAGTTGGTGCTCGGACTGGTCACGGCAGCGAGAGCGCGGCCGTGCTGGAGAATGCCGCCGATGAAGAAGAGCGCCTTCTCAGAGAGCCCTGCGTAGCCGTTCTCCGCGTGGAAGACGGGATTGCCGTCCTGCATCAGCTTGATGTGGAAATGGAGCCCGCTGCCAGGCTCCCAGGGGAGCGGCTTAGGCATGAACGTGGCGGAGAGGTCCCAGTCGAGGGCGGTGTTGCGCACGATGTACTTGCTCCACATCACGTGATCGGCCGCCTGGACGAGCGGTTCGCCCTCGACCTCGATCTCGAGCTGACCGGGAGCGCCGTTCTCGTGGTGGTGATATTTGACGGGGATGCCCGTTTCTTCCATGCGAGCGGCGATCTCGTTTCGTATCTCGAAGTGGGAGTCGGAGGGCGGGGTCACGTGATAACCGGAGCGTGGTCTGATGTGGTAGCCGAGGTCCGGCTCGTTGGAACCGGGGTCCGGCCAGCCGGCCTCGACCGAACTCACCCGGTAGTGCGCTCCGTTCGGGGCCTCGCCGAAGGATACGCCGGAGAAGAGGTAGAACTCCAGCTCGGGGCTCCAGAGACTCTCGCTTGCGTGGCCGGACCGTCGAAGCGCGTCCTCAGCGCGTCCCGCTATGACCCTCGGATCGAGCGCGAACGGCTCCTTGGAGTCGGCATCCGCGGCGGTCGCTATCATGGCAACGATCTGGTTGTCGCCGTATTCCTCACCGGTTGCGGTGGATCGAATCGGAAGGAGAACCATGTCACCGCTTTCGACGGAGGTGAATCCCGGGATGCTGGAGCCGTCGAATCCCGTGCCCCTCGTGAAGAGAGCCGCTGAGAGACGCGTAGTGGGAATGGTGACGTGGTGCCAACGGCCGGGCAGGTCGACGAACCGGAGATCGATGAAGTCGACGTCTCCCGAACGTATCAGCTCAATGAACTCCTCGGTGCTCTTCGCCTCACGTAGTCTGCGCGCAAGTTCCTGTAGCCCCACCATGGTTGGTCCTCGTATTGTGTTTGCACCGGGGCAGACGACGGGCGGACGATGTGGTCGGACGCGATGTCGCGGGTCCCGGAGCCAGAGAGAGGGCGCAGCCCTTACGGCGTCGCCCTCGATGTCGGGTGAGGCATGGAGGTGACGCCGCGAGGGCGGCGCCCCTGAACCTCTAATCTCAAATTTAGCGCATTCAGCGTTCCCGGTCAAACACACTAGCAGTTTGCGTGCCGGGGGCCGGGAAAACCAGCTTGACACCCGGAATCCCACTCGGTTAGATTGAGTCTGTAGAGGTGGGATATCGTCATTTCCGTGCGGAGTCTGATAGGAGGAGCACATGCGTCTGAACGGAGCGTTCCTTGCGACCCTGATTGCGGTCTCTTTGGTAATGGTGGCCTCGGTCGCGCTTGCGGAAGGGGAGGGGGCGGCGGAGCCGGTAACGGACGACAAGGTGCCCGTCGAGATGAAGGAAGAGGAGGCCAAGGCCGCGACTGAGGAGGCGAAGCCGGTGACCGCGACACTGACCTACATCAAGAATGGCACGCAGACCAAGGACGTCCCGTACCTTCCGGAGGGACGCAAGATCGCCACGATGGAAACGAGCAAGGGAATCGTCACGATCGAGCTCTGGGAAGACAAGGCTCCCAATACGGTTGTCAACTTCGTCAGTCTGGCTAACTCCGGCCGCTACGACGGAGTCGAGTTCCATCGCGTAATAGACGGCTTCATGGCACAGACGGGTGACGTGGAGATGAAGAAGGGCACGGGTGGTCCGGGCTACGCCATCCCGGCGGAGTTCAACGCCGACCTGAGTCACGTAAGGGGTGTGGTCTCGATGGCACGGTCTTCGGAGCCCGATTCCGGTGGCAGCCAGTTCTTCATCATGTTCGCGAGCGCATCGCACCTCGACGGCAGCTACGCCGCGTTTGGGAAGGTCATCGAGGGCATGGACGTGATCGATTCGCTCGAGAAGGGCGAGGGCAAGAGCGGCACGGTCCTGAAGCCGGACAAGATCGTCAAGCTGACTGTTGAGAGTGTGGCGGTAGAGACCGCACCGGTAGAGACCGCTCCCGAGGAGTAGGGTGGTCCTCACTTAGGTCTAACGGAAGGACAGATGGCATGTTGACTGGACCGCGGATCGCCGCGATCATCCTGCCGGCGCTCCTGGCCCTGGTGGCGGTGCCCGTGGCACTTGCGCAGGACGATGGCGAGGCCCTGGACGAGCGCGTGGCCGCGATCGAAGCGCTCGCGAGAGACGCCGCGAAGAACCCCGACGACGTTGGTCTCCTCATTGACCTGGGCAATCTCTACTATGAGGCGGGGATGGAGACCGAGGCTCTGGCGACCTATCTGGCGGTAGTGGAGCTGGACTCGACTCACGTGGGGGCACTGACAAACCTCGGGTCCCTCTACACCGACATGGGGAAGTTCGACAGCGCTGAGGAGCGGCTCCGGAGGGCGCTCGCGTTGGATCCAGAGAACGCGATGGTATACACCAATCTCGGGACGAACTACTACGCTGGCAGGAAGTACTACGAGGCCGTTGAGATGTACAGGCAGGCCCTCGTCGTCGATCCGGACAGCGTGGAGGCCCACTTCAACATGGCGGTCGCGTTCGCGGACGCGCAGATCTTCGAGGAGGCCGTCAGGGAGTGGCAGAAGGTGATCGAGTTGGATCCGAAGGGAGCCATAGCGCAGATCTGCCGGGACAACATTGACATGATAAACGATTTCCGTGGGGGGAAGTAGCGAACGCTCCCCGGCGACAGGAAGAAGAGAGGCGGTTCCATGATGAAATTCAATTCGCCGCTCGTGTGGGTGTCGCTCCTGATGGTTGCGGCGGTGGCAGCGCTGTCGGGTTGTGTCGGCACAATGCCCGAGGACGAAGGGCAGACCCTGATGACCATTCGGGGCTCGGGGGAAGCGGGGCAGGCAGCGCCGGTGGTGGAGCTGACCGCCGCGGAGAAGGCGTCGCAGAACGCTGCCGAGTTCTACCGGGTCCGTGAGGTCGGGAAGGCCATAGAGAACTACGAGAGGGCGATCGCTCTCGACCCGGAACTCGTCGAGGCGTATCTGGGCCTTGGTAGGATCTACCTGGTTGAGACACAGGAGTTCGACAAGACGCTCCAGATGTACGAGGCGGCACGTGATCTTGCTCCGGATGAGCCGTACACCAGGACGTCGCTCGCCTACGCGCATTCGGTCATGGGGAACTACCAGGAATCGGTGAACGAGTACGTTGCAGCGGTTCAGATGCAGTCGGAGGACGCCGACATCTTCCTCAATCTTGGGTACGCGTACGAGAAGATGTCGATGGATCTGGCGGCTCTGAACGCGTATCGAAGGGCCTTCGAGCTCTCTCCGAGGGACCCGCGCGCAGCGCAGCAGCTGGCACACATATACTACGGTCTCGGCCTCTTCGACCAGGCCATCTCCGCGTACGGGAAGGTGCGCGCCCACGGGGCGGCCAGCCAGTACACGCTGAAGACGCTGGGCTTTCTTTACATGAAGGTCGGCAGGCTCGACGAGGCCGAGACGCTGTTTCTCACGGTGCTGCAGAAGGAGCCCGGGGACTTCGGCAGCCGCGCGAACCTGGCGAGTGTCTACAGGTCGACGGGGGAGTTCGCGAAGGCCGTCGAGCAGTATGAGGCGCTCGTCGAGACCCAGCCCTCGAATCCGGACTTCCTGGGCGCGCTTGCGGACGCCTACAACGACATCGGCAGATTCGACTCTGCCATAGCGACCGCGCGGCGGATGCTGCAGGTCTCGCAGGGCAACGGCAGCGCGTACGTTACGTGGGCCAAGGCCCTGGAGAAGAAGGGGACCAGGGCGGCCGAGGCAAACAGCGACTTCGATGGGGCGATAGCGCTCTTCGGTCAGGCCATGAAGCAGCTTGAGCAGGCGCGAATGGACCCCAAGTGGAAGAGCCACGCCAATAACGAGATCGCGCGACAGGAGAAGCTCATCGATATCGCGCAGCAGGCCAAGCTCAGGGGCATCTGGGAAGAGGGCTAGCAGCAGGTGGTCTGTTTCGGGATGGCGTGCATCTGAGAGGCGCGAACGTCAGGTTCCATCGACAGAGGAAAACAGGCGGCCGGCCCCACCGCGGGCCGGCCGCATTTCGCGTCTGACGCGAAGGGGGTGGTACGGTGAGTGTCGTCTACATGGATCATAACGCGACGACGCCCACGGACCCTCGGGTAGTGGAAGCGATGTTGCCGTACTTCGGTGAGAATTATGGGAACCCGTCAAGTCCCTACGAGCTGTCCCAGCGTACACGTCGCGCCGTGGAGGAAGCCAGGGAGACGGTGGCGTCGGCGATCCGGTGCGCACCCCGAGAGATAGTTTTCACCAGCGGGGGTACGGAGTCCGACAACATGGCCCTCAAGGGTGTTGCGTTCGCCAATCTCGAGCGCCGTGGCCACATTGTCACAACGTCCATCGAGCACCACGCCGTTATGCACACAGTCGCGTACCTGAAGAGCAGATTTGGTTTCGACGTAACGTCGGTGGGAGTCGACGGCACCGGGATGGTCGACCCGGCGGAGGTGGAGCGTGCCTGTCGAGGGGACACGGTTCTTGTCTCTGTGATGCTCGCGAACAACGAGGTTGGAACCGTGCAGCCGGTGCGTGAGATCTCAGCCGTCGTCAGGAAGCGCGGCATCGTTGTTCATACGGACGCCGTGCAGGCGGTTGGGAAGGTCCCCATCGACGTGGGCGAACTCGGTGTTGACCTCCTCTCCATGTCATCACACAAGATCTACGGACCAAAGGGCGTTGGGTTCCTCTACGTGCGGAGGGGCGTGCGCTTCGATCCTCTGTCCCACGGAGGGAGCCACGAATGGAGCGTGCGTGCCGGAACAGAGAACGTGCCGGGCATCGTGGGTCTCGCCACGGCCTTGCAGCTTGCCGTAGAGGGGATGCGGGAGGAGAGCGTGCGTCTGCAGAGTCTGACCGCCCACCTGGAACAGGGCATCGCCGAGAGGATACCGGAGACGTCCGTCAACGGACACCCGACGGACAGGCTTCCCGGTACGCTGAATGTCTCTCTTCACTATATAGAGGGAGAGAGCGTGGTTCTCGCACTGGATATGGAGGGCATTGCCGTTTCCACGGGCTCGGCCTGCACAACGGACTCGGCGGAGCCTTCACACGTGCTCTCCGCGATGGGCATCTCCGCAAACGTCGCGCAGGGCTCGGTCAGATTCGGTCTCGGACGCTCGACGACGCGGGCCGACGTCGACAGGGTTCTCGATGTGCTTCCAGGCATCGTCGAGCGCCTGCGAGCCATCTCACCGCTCTATCACCGGAAGGGATGATCACGGTGTGTAATCAGGTGCTCGCGGCGCTCTGCATCGCCGCGGTGCTTCTTCTTGCGACGGGGGCAGGCGCCGCTACGACGGAGGCCGACGCCACCGTGCGGGAGCGCATGAACGAGGGCGACATCACCGTGGTCTATCGCGCCGGGGACGCCCGCGTGGCCACGCGTGTTCTCGAAGTGGCCGCATCGCGGGGCAGTGCGGCAGCGCGCCAGGCCGGTCTCCCCGAGCTTGGGCCAGTGGTCATCTACGTGGCGTCGACGGACGAGGAGTTCCGAGCGCTGACCTACGGGGGTGTTCCGGACTGGGGTGCGGGGTGCGCGTTTCCGGAACGTGGCGTCGTCGTCCTGAGGAACCCGGCGGCCGCGCCCGATCCCCTCCGCATGGAGGACGTGATCGTACATGAACTCGGTCACATCGCCGCCGGACGCGTCCTGAAACGCGTGCACGTCCCGCGTTGGTTCCACGAGGGCATAGCGATGACACTGGCGGGGGAGTGGCGGCTGCCCCGTTCATCGGCCCTGGTTGGTGCGTCCGCCAGTGGGGATCTCATCCCTCTGGGCGAGCTCGCGGTGGTGTTTCCGCCCGGTGCCGCCGACGCGATGCTGGCCTATTCGGAGAGTTTCTACGCTCTTCGATTCCTCATGGAGGAGGCGGGTCCGGCGACCCCGGCCGAGATCTTGTCCGCGATCGCGGTGGCCGGGAGCTTCGAGGCGGGTCTCAGGATACTCTCGGGACGAACGCTTGAGGACTTCGAGCGTGACGCGCTGGCCTCGTTCGAAGGGCGTTTCGGCTGGGGAGTGTTCCTCACGCGTTGGAACGTGATGTTCGGGGTGGTGACGCTGTTCGCCTTGATAGGGGGCGCGGTGCGTATTGCCCGGTCGCGCCGGCTGCTCAGAGAGTGGGAGGCGGAGGAGAGCCGGCGTTCGAACGGCGGGCTTCAACGGGGTCGCGGCTCTGACTCCGGCTGGAACTAGACGAGGTGACGACCCAGCGCGAGGACGCGCTCCGTGTTGTCGGACCGTTGAGAGGTGATTCGATTTGACTCCCGGTGGAGGCGTTGCTATACTGCCGAGGGGAGGTTGGAGGGCTAGTCCTAATTGGTAAGGCAGCGGTCTTGAAAACCGCCGGGCTCACGCCCTTGGGGGTTCGAGTCCCTCGCCCTCCGCCATTCTGTTTGCTTGACAACTGGAAACCACGTGAGGAGAGGTGCCCGAGTGGCTGAAGGGAGCTGCCTGCTAAGCAGTTGTACGGGTAACTGTACCGAGGGTTCGAATCCCTCCCTCTCCGCCAGATAAGAGAAGCGCCCATAGCTCAATTGGATAGAGCGTCTGGCTACGGACCAGAAGGTTGGGGGTTCGAGTCCTCCTGGGCGTACCAAGAGCGCCTCCTCTCCACCGCGAGAGGGGGCGCGTCTCACGTACGCCACAGGAAACGGGCTTACATGCAGGGATGGTGGGCGCGGCGCGGCGCCCGTTGGTCCGGGTTTGGGGCTTGCGCCTCATCTCTCCGTCTGCTATCAAAGAGTGGTTGAGAAGAGTCGTCCACGGTGCAGTCGGGGACATGTGGAGGGTTGAGATGAAGACGCTAAGCACACTGGTCGTGCTGGTCGTCATCGGAGGCATTGCTCTGGTGCTGGCCGGTTGCTCGGAGGACAACAGCGCCGACAGCGGGGCGACCGCCGAGGAGCTGTTCTCTGATGGTATGGTGTACGTTGAGGACTCGATGGCTGACGCAAACATGGAGGAACCGCCCTGGGAGTGGGACGTCGATACGGAGGAGGCCAACGGCTGCTTCGAAGACGCCCTGGATGCTGACCCCGACCACTGCGGGGCGCTTGTGATGGCGGCGATAACGAGGCTCGTGATGGTGGTTGGGGATCCCGACCTCGGTGATGTCCTCGATGAGCTGTTCCCCGACGATGGACGCGGCCCGAGCGGCCCCGGGGACTTCCTCTTCCGAGTGTTCAGAAGGCCGGACGTCTACGCGGCGGCGATGCGCCTCAGGGCGTTCTCCAGGGATGACTTCGCGTTCTCTGAGCTTCAGGACTTCATCGCGGCGGAGGTGCTGCCCGCTCTGGAATATGCGGACGACAAGCTGACGCAGTTCGAGGACCTGGACGGTGTCGTGGTCCTCTATTTCGACGTGGAGGAGAAGCGCGAGACTATCGAGATCGAGATCGATGCCACTGACGTCTTCCTCCTGCACACATCGCTCGACGCTCTGCAGGCCGTGTTCCACGTCTCCGTGAGCTACAACGTCGAGACAGACGACGGACAGGACTGGGACGAACTCATCGACGAGGATCCGAACTTCCTGAGCCTGAGGCCCGGCGATCACATGCCGTCCGCCTACACGGAGCTCTTCGAGATGCAGGAGCACCTGAGCGACTGCGCGTGGAGCATGGCGCACGAGACCGACCCT
Source organism: Candidatus Eiseniibacteriota bacterium (assembly GCA_030595835.1). Taxonomy (GTDB): domain Bacteria; phylum Joyebacterota; class Joyebacteria; order Joyebacterales; family Joyebacteraceae; genus JALGZG01. The sequence continues at coordinate 29,048 of JAUVLG010000012.1, forward strand.
CAGGACACGGACGTGTTCACGAACACCGATGACGAGGGGTGGGTTCCGCTCGGCGCCGGTTTTGCTGACAGCCTGTCCTCGATCGCTGAGGACATATACGATGGTCTGGAGAACGGCGCGAGCATCAATCCGGCGGACGACATCGAAGAAGGCGCTCCGGACATGGACATCCTCGTCGATCTGTGGGAGTTCTTCAACGACCCGCTCGACCCCATCACGGACTACTTCCCGGCGCACACGTGGTCCGATTCCATGACCATGGATGTGACGAGGCCCGTGGACTTCCCGGACCCGACATTCAGCAACATCACAGCGGACATGACCAACGTGGAATGGGACGAGATCTTCGAGTGGCTGGACGGGCAGTAGGAGTAGGGCTGGACTGACAGACAGACGGACGGAGGGCCGGCCGGGATCGTGAACGTGGGGTCAGCCATTCCAGTGCGTTCTGGGGCGCGGACGTTGCACAATGTCCGCGCCCTGCTCGTTTGTGGGCCGGAGCGGCCGAAATCGGGGGAATTGGCCCCCGGAAATGCAGATTGAATTGCACCGGTAACGCATTTCAGGCACGGACTCTGCTTAACCTTCAATGCGGGGAAATCCCCGAGCAGACGATTTCGGAAAGCGCTGATGGCTCCATCGCTGGAGGTTCCGTGCCTATCATAATCCACACGTCCGACGTTGATCTCGGCAATCCGCTCGGCTGGCTTGGGCCGCGTGCGGCTGAACAGCGAGAGGAACTCCGGCGAACGTTGAGCAAGATCGTCGACCTGGTGATAGACCAGCACGCGGACGCCCTCGTGGTCGCCGGCGACCTGTTCCATTCCAACAACCCATCGGGGGCAACCGTCCGCTTCGTGCTCAGGGAGTTCGCGAGGCTGACGAGCGAGTCGAGCGCGAGCGTGGTGCTGCTGCCGGGTTCACACGACTCACTGGGTATCGAGTCGGTCTACACGAGCTACCGGTCCGAGTTCGGCAAGCTCGAGCGCGTCTCGGTGCTTGGTCTCGACGGTCTGAGTTCGATCGCTCTTGAGAACGCGGGACTCAGGATCCACGGCAGCCCTCCTCGTGGCAATGGCCAAGACCGGTACGCCACGGCGTTGGCTCCCGACGACAGTTTCGCGTTCAATGTAGCGATGTTGCACGGCTCCGCTGAGGGAGATGCTTGTGAGGTCGGCGCCCCCTTCTCAGTGGCGGATCTCCCGGGGCCGGGTTGGTCCTACTACGCGCTCGGGCACCTGCGGTCGTGGCACGAGATCGAGGGGTCGGACGGGCCGGCGGTCTACCCGGGGTCCCCTGAGCTGGTGGCCGTGGAGGGAGAGGGGCAGGGACACGTTGCACGAGTTGAGCTGAGAGCGAGCGGCGCGATCGTCTCGAAGGTGCGAGTCGGGGCCAGGAGCGTCATCGAGGCGAGAGTGGAGGTGACGGACACCTCGGACTCGTTCTCGATCGCGGAGCGTGTCCGGCAGCAGGCGCATTCGAATCCGAACGCCGTTCTGCGGTTGGTGTTGACAGGGTTGACGTCGGCCGAGGCGGGGATCGACGACTGGGACCTGATCGAGGAGCTTGCCGGCGACTACTTCTTCGTCTGCCCTCCCGTCAGGGATTACCACATCAGGGTGAGCGACCAGGATCTCGTCCAGCTGCCCGAGCGGCTCGTGGTCGGGCGATTCGCGAGGCACATGAGATCGAGGCTCGAGGAGGCTGGGAGTGAGGAGGAGCGTCGGGAGATCGAGGACGCCCTTCAGCTTGGCGTGGCGCTCCTTCAGGGAAAGGACGTCATAGAATGAGAATCCAACGCCTGAGACTGGTCAACTTCAAGCGCTTCGCCGACCACGAGGTCGCGCTGGAGCCAGGACTCAACCTCATTGTCGGACCGAACGAGTCCGGAAAGAGCAGCATTGCCGAGGCTCTTTCGACCGTGCTCTTTGCCGATCCGACCTCCATGGCGGCGTCCGTGAGATCTCTCGAGAGGTGGGGCGGAAGCGGTGGGATGAAGCTGGAACTCGATTTCGAGCAGGGAGAGAACAGCTACAAGTTGACGAAGGACTTCGGGGCCGGCACGGCGGAACTTGCACGCCGGACCGAGGGCGACGTGATCACGGATCGCGGCGAGATTGACCGCCTCATCGCCGGCGTGGTCGGGTTCGAGACGCGTGACGCGTTCGAGTCCATAGCCTCGGTGCATCAGGACGATCTCGCGGGGCTCGAGGGACGTGGTGGGCACGCGCGGCGCGGCGCTCTGGTCCCGCTTATCGAGCGGAAGATGACGAGCTCGAGTGGTAGAGTCGATGCCACACGGGTCATCGATACCATCAGCAACAGGATCGATCGGCTGAAGGTCGGACTGCACAAGCCGGCGAAGCACGCTGGTCCGCTCAAGCGGCTTCAGGATAGACGAGAGGAACTGCTGCCGAGAGCGGCGGTCATTCGCAAGCGTTGGGACGCGATGCAGCGCGTGAGGAGTGGAATGGCGCGCGATCGTGAGGAGCTGACGGTTGCTTCGCAGGAGCTGCAGAGCCTCGACGAGGCGTTCCTCAACGAGGAGACCAGGCGAGGTCAGGAGGAAGAACTGAAGCGGCTGCGGGTCGGGTTCGACGAGCGCGCGGTCAAGATCAACCGCATCCGGAAGCTCCGGAGCGACGTTGCCGATGCCTGGGATGCACTGGTGCAGGGTTCGCGCGATCAGGAGAAAGAAGCGATCGCCGCGAAGGCCGCGCTGGATGCCCTGGACGACAGGGTTGAGACACTGAAAGGGCTCGTGCCCGGAGTCAAGAGCCCGCTGGAACTGCGACCCGGCGTCGGTGTTGCGTTGGTCGGCGTAGGGGCGGTCGCTGTCGCCGGCGCTCCCTTCATTGTGGAGATGGGGGCCGTGCTCAAGTGGGGTCTGGTGGCAGGCGGCGTGGGGCTGGCTGTCTGGGCGATCTTCCTGATGCGCAAGGCCGCGCATGTCTGGAGCGCCGCGCAGGAGATCAGGAACGTGCTCCAGGAGAGGAAGAAGCGAGAAACGGTGCTGAGCGCGGCTCTGCTGAAACTGGGCATTCGTACCTACGGGGGGCTTGAGGAGTACGCCGCGAAACAGGACGAGGCGAGGCGGAACGTGGACATCTGGAACGCAACCCTCTACGAGGTATGCGAGGGGAACGATCCCGAGACCGTGGAGAAGGAGCTGCAGACAGAGGTTGCGTCGCTCGAGGGTCGGATCCTCGATATGGAGGGTGGCGTGAGAGAGGCCGCGACCAGCGGCGGGGTTGTGACGGCGGTCGATGTGTCGAAGCTCCGCTCGGAACGCGAGCAGCTCTCAGACAGCGTGAACGAGCTGAGAGAAAGCATCAAGCGTCGCGAGGCTCAGCTGGAAGGTATGGAGACCGATGAGACGCTGCCTGACCTGGAGGCGGAGATCGAGCGTGTCACAGGCGAGATGGCCGGACTCGAGCGGCACATCAGAATACTGGCACTGACGAAGGACTCGCTGCTGAAGGCGATGGCGAGCGCCAACGAAGAGGCAGCCACGGTGCTCGAGCCCATCATCGGCCGCGTTCTCTCGCGGTCCACGCTGGGACGGTACTCGCGGGTGATGATGGCCGACGACCTCAATCTGTCGGTCTCGACGCCCTCGGGCACCCGCTCGGCGCCGGCCAGTCTGGAAACGTCTGATCTGAGCAAAGGTACGCTGGACCAGCTCTACTTCGCCGTCAGATACGCACTTCTGGAATTCCTTTCCCCCGGAGATGGCTCACCGCTTATACTCGACGATGCCCTCGTCCACTGGGATCCCAACAGGCGTTCAGCCACGTTGGAGCTTCTCGACGAGATCTCTGCCAAGAGGCAGGTCCTGCTCTTCACCTGTGAAGGGTACGGCAGCGAGTTCGCTGATTCGCTGGTGCTGCTCCCAGGAGCGTAGGACGCAGGGCACGTTCGATCCGGTCAACCTGCATGCGACACTCGCGCTTCTTCGGAGGCGGCGAGTAGTCGCGTGCGTACACCCGAGGGGGAGCGCGTGAAGCGCGAACGATGCCCGCGATGCGGCGGGCGCCTCGATGTTGAGGGCGAGAGCTGGAGCAAGGCCGAAGGGACGGTGGAACGCTCGTTCCGGTGTCGCTCGTGCGGCGAGCGATTCGGTGCGTCCGTTCAGTGGCCTAATGCGGCCGCGCCCTCACAGCTGACGCGTCGCGCGAAGCGGCTCCCGGCCCTCGTTTTCGCGTGGGTATCGCTGGCACTCGCGGTCCTCTGGATTGTTCTCCGGTCTCTCGACTACGGTAGCGTCAGGGTGGTGGTCTATGGGACCGTTGCCCGTGGCGCCGAAGGGTTCCTGCACCCGGTGTGGGTCGTGTTCCTGCTTGCCGTCGCCGCGTTCCTTTTTGCTGCAGCGCGAAGGCGCTCAGCTCCGCTGGTCGTGCCGGCGTCGGTGGCTCCCGCTGTGCAACTCAGGGCCGAACCTCGGGGGATGATCTCCGTGGTGGTCGCGGGCTCGCGGGACGCCGCGGCGAGGGATTGGGTCGTCGTGCGGAATCAGCTTGAGGAGGCGCGCGTTGTGGGGGCCTTCCACGCTCTCGCGCAGAGGAGTAGCTCGTTTGCCGCGGCGAACGAGAGCGGCGGATGGAGCCGCGCAGAGATAGAGGACGCACAGAGGGAGCTCTACGCTCTAGGGCTGGCGATCGGGAGTGCTCTCCTGGGTGGGTCCGGCGAGGTTGCCGATGCTCTGGTCGATCTGCCGGGTGACCACCTGCAGGTTGGGGTACAGAGCGAGCTCTCGGGGATCCCCTGGGAGCTTCTGGTAGCGCGGAAGGGCGGCGAGTATCTCTGGCAGCTGTTCTCTGTTACGCGTCAGCTTCGTGACAGTGCCGGTGTGAGACCCGGCCCCGTGAGGCACGGCGGCGGGTGCCGGCTGCTCCTGATTGCGAACCCCGCGGCCGGCGGGTCCGGCAGGGAGCTTGAGGCCGTTGAGCGTGAGGCGGCGGATCTGCTCGAGCTCGGGGCATCGAGGCCGGATCTGCTGCGAGTTGTGAGGAAGTCGCCGCGGTCGGCGGACGAGCTGCGTCAGCTGCTGACGGAGGGGTTCGACGTCCTCCACTTCGCCGGTCACACGGGCGACGCGACGGGGCTGGAGCGGGGGTGGGTGCTCGGCGATGGTAACGCCATCAGCCCGGCGGAGCTCTTCTCCGACGGGGTGCATGTGCCGACCCTGGTCTTCGCGAACGCCTGCAGCTCGAATCCGTCCACGCCTGGAGAGAGCGTTGCCGACGCGGCGCGTGGTCTCATGCTGGCAGGCGTCCCCGCCTACCTGTGTACCATTGCAGAACTACATGACGCCGGCAGCGCAGCCTTCAGCGGCGCCTTCTACAGAGCGGTCCTCGGTGGAGGCACCCTCGGCAGCGCGGTGACGGCGGCCAGAACCGCGCTTCTTGGCAGGCACCCGATCACCTGGGCCAACTACGTGCTGTACGGCGACCCGGCACTGATCCTGTGCGGTGGTTCCACCGCACACCCCCCGGCGAAGAAGCCAGCGTTCTCAAGCGACTGATGACAGGAAGGAAGCGGACCGGATTGACGGCTCGAGACGACACTGATCCGCGAATCAAGCGCATGATAGCCAGGCTTTGTGCAGGGGACTCTGACGCGTGGTCGGAGTTCATAGAGCGGTACAGGCGGCTCATCTACAGCGCCATTCACCGGGTGAACGGGCGCTACGGAGGGGAATGGGATGAGACCGCCCTGGACGAGCTGTTCGAGGAAGCTCTCTACAAGCTGTTGAGGAACAACGGGCGTGCCCTCAAGTCCTGGAAGGGCCAGTGCAAGCTGGAAACGTGGATCTATCGGATCGTCAGGAATGTATGCATCGATCGGATGCGAAAAGAGGGACGGCGCGGAGAGGTTGCGGAGCTGGTGGAGGACAGGAGTGCCGCAGCCGGTGCGGGAGATGGGGCGGCGTCCAGGAGAGAGAACAAGGATCTCAGGATATCGCTGGAGCAGGCTATCGACCGCGCGCTGACGACCCGAGAGGCACTGGCCGTGAAGCTGATCTACTTCGAGGGCTTCACATATCGGGAGATTGGTGAGCGCCTGGGATTGACGGTCGGCGCCGTGAGTGGCCTGGTCTACCGAGCTCTGGCGAAGCTGCGGACCGAGGGCGGTGTGGCACGCTACTGGGAAGAGAGGTAGGCGGAGCATGAGACGGAGGTGTCCGGATAAGGAGAGACTCCTGCTCCACGCCGAGGGCGAGCTGAACGGCCGCGCCGGCGAGGAGGTCGCCTCGCACGTAGCCGGTTGTGAGGTGTGCGCGGAGACGGTGAGGAGTCTGCGTGCACTGACGTCCGCGCTGCGGAGGGCAGGATCGGAGACAGGTGCCTCGCAGTCGGATACGTGCCCGGACGCGGCAACCGTCGCCGGCTACGTCGACGGAACACTGGAAGGAGATCGGGCGCGCGACGTGGAGAAACACGTTGTGTTGTGTGGCACGTGCCTGCGCCTGGTCGCGGATCTCTGGGCCATGTCCGGAGCTGGCGGGCACGACGCGCCGGACGCAGTAGTTGCCCGAGTACTTGCAGGTCTGAAGAGCGATTCGCGGACCGCGGTGCTGTGTTGGGCAGAGCGCTCGATCGAGCTCGTGAGAGACTTCGCGTCATCGTGGACCAGTGGCGCGGGTCGTGTGCCCACGTTCGTGGGTGAGCTGGCGCTGGCGACGAGCAGATCGTCAGATGGGGGGGTGAGACTCCACTGGAGGGGAGCGGGGGGATCGGTGGTGGAGGGGGTAGTGCGCTCCGACGGGCGGGCGGCCTCACTGACGTGTCGTGTGACCGTGGATGGGATCCCCGCTGCGGCGGTCTCCGCCGTGCTCGCTTCCGGCAGCGCTACAACGGGTCCCGAGTCTCTGGACGCGGACGGCCGCTTCGGCCCATGGCCCCTCGCACCAGGCGACAACGTGCTGCGGCTGACCGGTCTGTCTGCGGAGTTGGGTGGAGCAGCAGAGCTTGTTGTTGTGCTTGCCGCCCCGGTGGACGAGGCTGAGTAGGCACGCCGCGCGGTTTCTTGTGGAGTCGATGGACATTCAGATGCGGGGCCCACTTGTTGGGCCCCGTTCCTGCATTCCTTGACTCAGCTGGGGCACTCGGATCGCCACTCCGGGGGGGTGATACCGCGAGAACCGGTCGTACGGCCCTCACAGAGAGCGTCCCAGGGCCTTCAGCGTGGCACAGCTCTTGCATTTGGACCACATGTTCAGCAGGACGGCGGAGCACCCGTCAGGCGGGTTTGCAGCCGCTGAGAGCGCGATTCTTGTAGTTCTGCGGTGACGGTACGCTGGGCTGCCCGAGCACCTGGTTCGGGGGCTCAACGCGGCTCATCGTTGGGGGTTGCATGATGCACGTGAAGAGGGCGAAGTCGACGTGGGGAAGAGCGCGGGTATCCAGGGAGGCACGGGTCTGGGGCTTCGGAGCTGCTGCACTTGCCATGCTCATCATGGCGGGCGCGCGCATGGATGGGTTGACATGGGGTGCGGTGGGCATCATGAGCGCCGTGGGCATAGCGACGAGCCTCTTCTCGTTCCAGATGGACGAGAAGCACTCTGTGACCTTCGGTCCCGCAGTGTTCATGGGTTCGGTAGCGCTCTTCGGCGCATTGGTGGCCGTCTGGGTGACGGCGGTATGCTGTGTGCTGCTTGAACTCGTGCGATTGAGCCGAGGTGAGAAGCCCGCGTTCGCCAGGGTCAGCATCCGTGTCATAGCGGTGGTCGCGGCGTCCGGCGTCTACATGGGCGTCGGTGGTGTCGTGGATCCTGCCGGACTGTCCCTCGCGGTCGTAGCCAGGTTCATCCTGATGTTCGCTACCTACGCGGTAATCAGCGGTGTTCTCGAGGCGTCACTCGAGGGCTCGGAAGGCGATAGGTTCGAACGCTACACAAGGTGGTTTTCCGAACGGGGTGTCGTGATCGAGCTGGCAATGCTCCCACTGTCGCTCCTTCTCGTCGCGTCGTACATCCCGGGTGAGCCGGCGACATTCCCGCTCCTGGCCTTGGTGCTCATCATCTCGAGTGCGGCTGGACAGAAGCTCTGGGAGACACAGCAGAAGCTGCTCGAGAGAGTGAGCGAGCTCAAGACACTGAACTCGGTCGGCGATGCGCTGACATGCGCGGTCAGGCTTGATGACCTCGTCCGACTGGTTCACCGTCACACGATGAGCCAGCTTTCGGCCGACGCGGTTTCGGTCGCGCTCAAGGACGCCGAACAGGACACCCTGGAGTTCAAGATCTGCATCCGGGACGACTGCGAGATAGCCTCAGTGACCAGTGAGGCCGGGGGCTCGTACACTGACTGGGTCGCCGCGCACAAAGAGGTTCTATATGTTCAGGACATGGTGAAGGACGAGGGCCGGGCACTGGCCCCGCCGGTGGCCGAGTGCGTGGGGAACAAGCACCTGGAGGTCCGCTCATGGCTGGGTGTCCCTCTCATCGCAGAGAACGAACTCGTGGGAGTGCTGTCCATCATGAGCGAACGTGTGAGGGCATTCGACGAGCCCACCCTGGAGCTTCTGACGACGATCGGAACTCAGGTGGGGAAGGTCGTGAACACTGCGCGGCTATACGGGGAACTTGAGGTGGCCCAGCGGGCGGCCGAGAGTTGGAGCAAGGAACTCGAGCATAAGGTGAATGAGCGGACCGGAGAACTGACCGAGGCGAGGGAGGAACTGGAGTCTCTCAACGAGGATCTTGAGCAGCGAGTCGAGAAGAGGACCAAGGAACTGAGGGACATGCAGACGAAGATCGTGGAGTCTGGTCGACTGGCCGCCGTGGGAGAGCTGGCGGCGGGCGTGGCGCACGAGCTGAACAACCCTCTTGGTGGGATTCTGGGATACGCCCAGTACGACCTCGAGAAGCTGAAGGGTGCGGAGTCCCTGTCAGGGACCGCCATGGAGAGAGTTGTGGAGCACCTGACGTTCATCGAGAGCGGTGCTCAGAGGTGCGCGGAGATCGTTGAGAGCCTGCTACGCTTCTCGGAGACCTCTCGCTGCGCATCGACCGACGTGAACGTGAACGAACTCGTAGAAGAGACGCTCGGGTTCACGAGTCGCGAGTTTGCCAGTAGAGGGATAGAGCTCAAGATCGATCTCGAGGAGGGGGGCCTGGAGGTGGTTGGTGATCCGAGACAGCTGCAGCAGGTCTTCACGAACATAGTGATGAACGCTCGGAAAGCGATGAGGTCGGGTGGACGCTTGTCGGTCGCGAGCGCACGGATTCCTCACGAGAAGGGCGGGAATGATTCCGTCGCGATCAGTTTCGGTGACACGGGTTGTGGGATACCAGAGAAGGACCTGGTACGGGTCTTCGAACCGTTCTTCTCGACCGGAGAGGTGGGCGAGGGCAGCGGGCTGGGCCTGTCCGTCAGCTACGGCATCGTGAAGGATCATGGCGGCAACATAGACGTAGAGAGCAAGGTCGGAGTAGGATCAACCTTCACTGTTCTCCTGCCACTCGCTGGGGGCGACGGCAGCGAGAACCTGCTTGAGGGAAGGGCCTAGTGGATCAGCTGAATGTTCCGGAGGAAATCGACGGTAGCACCGAGGAAGAGAGCCGGTCCGAGGAGAAGACCCCCGTTCGCCTGCTCATCGTGGACGATGAGGAGATCATGCGGGAGTTCCTCAACGAGGTTCTGAAGGACGAGGGCTACGTGATAGACCTCGCCGTGTCGGGCAAGGACGCGCTCCGGCAGATGAACGCCTCGGAGTACGACATCGTCCTCACGGACGTTGTCATGCCCGAACTTGACGGGCTCGGTGTCGTTGCCGCGACGAAGGACCTGCCTTACGACCCGAGCGTCATCGTGATGACGGGATACGCTTCCATGGAGACGGCCGTCGAGTCCATGAAGCTCGGAGCGGCGGACTACATCACCAAGCCCTTCAACATCGATCAGATAAGGATCATCGTCAGGAACGCGGTCAAGGAGCGCGTGCTCAAGGAGCGCGCCGCGGAGGGGGAGTTCTACAAGGAGCTGTCGAGAAAGGACGGCCTGACGGAACTCTACAACCACCGCTTCTTTCATCAGCTACTGGAGACCGAGGTCTCACGCGGCGAACGCTACGACAGGGTCGTGAACCTGCTGATGATAGACATCGATGATTTCAAGAGCTACAACGATTCGCACGGGCACCCCGCGGGTGACATCGCGCTCCGCAGGCTCGCGCAGCTGCTCAAGCAGGGATCACGCAGCTGTGACTTCGTGGCCCGGTATGGAGGAGAGGAGTTTGCCATCATCGTGCCGGAGGTCAGCGCGGACTCGGCAAGGCGGATGGCCGAGAGACTCCTGAAGCTGATAGAGGACGCCGAGTTCGAAGGCGAGGACGTCATGTTGGGCGGGCGGTTGACCATCAGCGTGGGCATTGCCACGTTCCCCATGCAGGCGTCCAGCAAGAGCGAGCTGGTCGAGCACGCCGACCAGGCGTTGTACAGGGCGAAGGGCCTGGGCAAGAATCGGGTCGTCGTGTTCGGTGAGGAGAGAGTGAACTAGCGCTGTCTGCCAGGGTTCAGGAAGATCGTGGACGGCCCCCAAGCGCCAAGAGGTGCTTCCGGGGGCCGAACTCGTGGGGGTGGGTTGACACGCACGGGGGCCGCTGCTAGGTTGTAGCTCCGTGGACGAGCGTGAGAGGGGAGGCCACCTACGAGCGCCCAGGGCGACAGGGACGAACTGTGGATGCGGGCCGCTCTCGTGGAGGCCCGGAAGGCGTACGAAGAAGGCGAAGTGCCCGTCGGCGCCGTGGTGGTGGCGGGCGAGCGTGTGGTTGGTCGTGGCCACAACCAGGTGGAGGGTCTCGTCGACGCTACCGCGCACGCGGAGATCCTCGCGATTGGTGCCGCTTCTCGATCTCTGAACGCGGCGCGCTTGACGGACGCTGAGATCTACGTTACGATGGAGCCTTGTCCAATGTGCGCGGGAGCCATTGTGATGGGAAGACTGAGTCGTCTGACCTATGGCTGTCCCGACCCGAAATCGGGGTACTGCGGATCACTCGGGAACATCGTCGACGATCCGGCCCTCAATCACAGCGTTCCAGTGAGGTCCGGCGTTCTCGAAGAGGAGTGCGCGTTGCTGTTGTCGCGCTTCTTCGCGGAGCTGCGCAGGCGCAGCACGACCTAGGGCGCGTGTCGTCGGCGTGACGGATTCCGGTGGGGTGGCGGAGTTGGTCGATCGTGGCGGTCTCGAAAACCGTTGTACCTTATGGTACCGTGGGTTCGAATCCCACCCCCACCGCCAGTCGTAGAGGAGAGGTGACTGAGTGGTTTAAGGTGCACGATTGGAAATCGTGTGTAGGTTTATAGCCTACCGAGGGTTCGAATCCCTCCCTCTCCGCCACAATAGGAAGTTCTGTAGTTCACAACGGGGATGTAGCTCAGCTGGGAGAGCGCTGCCTTCGCAAGGCAGAGGCCGGCGGTTCGAGCCCGCTCATCTCCACCAACACGACGCGAAAGCCCGCTCGGGTTTGAAGGGGCGGGCTTTCGTGGTTGGAAGCCCCATGGAGTCCTTCCGCTCTGGCACGCTAGATGGGGAACTAGCGGTGCCCTGTGACCCGCAATCCGCTACAGCGGGGTCGAACATCTGAACGAGGCCCTCTGATTCCCGTTCGCGACAGGAGTCAGGCGGTGTTGAGGGCCAGGTCCCGCGCAATCGAGCCCGGTGAATCCGGTCAGAGCCGGAAGGCAGCAGCCGTAAGCTGGTCACTCGATGTGCCGCGGGGGCGCTTGGCCGGAGCCTCCCAGCTCCCGTTCCCGTCGGGTGGGGGGGTCGAGTCGGACGCGTGCCAGAGCGGAGTCCCTTTCCCGAACCCGTCAACAAACGCGGGGGCAAGATGTCCTACCTCGTATTGGCCAGGAAGTGGAGGCCCGAGTCGTTCTCGGACGTCGTCGGGCAGAAGCACGTCGTGTTGACCCTTGAGGCGGCGGTGCGAACCGAGCGCACGGCGCACGCCTATCTCTTCGCCGGACCGCGCGGAGTGGGTAAGACGACCATCGCGCGGATACTCGCCAAGGCGCTCAATTGCGAGAAGGGCCCGACCGCCGAGCCGTGCGGCGAGTGCCTCTCGTGTCGCGAGATCGCATCGGGGAAGAGCCTGGACGTCATCGAGATCGACGGGGCGTCGAACAGGAAGATCGAGGACGCGCGCGGCATACGGGAGACGGTGCAGTACGCGCCTCTTTCGGGTCGGATGAAGATCTACATCATCGACGAGGCCCACATGCTCACGCGCGAGGCGTTCAACGCGCTTCTCAAGACGCTGGAGGAGCCACCTCCTCATGTGGTTTTCATCATGGCTACCACGGAGCCGGGGAAGATCCCCGAAACGATAGTCTCGCGCTGCCAGCGGTTCGATTTCCACAGAATCTCGTCCACTGAGATAGGAGCGCGGCTGTCGCAGATCTCGGGTGCCGAGGGGCTTGATATAGAGGAGGGTGCGCTCAAGCTGGTGGCGTCGCGCGCCGACGGGAGCATGCGTGACGCGGTGAGCCTGCTCGACCAGTTGGCGTCCGTGGGCGCGGACAGCGTTACGGTCGACGACGTGGCACGCGTCCTTGGCATCCCGGATATTGAGGTGTTCTTCAGTCTGAGCGATGGCATCGCCTCGCATGACACGTCGGCCACGCTGTCGGCGCTCGAGGCCGCCATGGACGCGGGCTTCGACGCGAGGGATCTGGTCGATGGTCTTGTGGAACACCTTCGGAATCTGCTGCTGCTCCAGGCGACGCCCTCGCCGGAACGGCTGGTCGGCAGGATCGCCGACTACGAGAAGCACGAGGGCGCTTCATCGACTATCGGCGAAGAGGATCTCGTTCGACTGCTCCGGATCGGTATCGAGGCTCAGGCGTCGGTGAAGTGGAGCACCCAGCCGGCGCTGATCGTTGAGCTTGCGCTGGTCAGAATGGCAAGGCTGACGAGCAGCGTGGACATTGCGGACGTGCTCAAGGCGTTTGCGGACGGTGGGAGCCCCGCGCGATCTGGCGGAACCACGGGATCGACCGGCGGCGAGGCCGGAAGGACCGGAGGCGGCAATCTCAAGAAGAGCGCGAAGCCCGCGGGCTTCGCGCCGGGTGGCGTGACGTCGTCGTCGGCCACGGTCGCGGTGGCGGAGGCGGGAGGTGGCGCGACGTCGGCGGCGGCGACGGTCGCCGTGGGGGATGCACCCGCGGGTGACGTCGAACCCGCGCTCTGGCCCGATGTGCTCGAGGAGATCAGGCGCCAGAAGCCTGCTCTCGCCGCGTTCCTGAACGAAGCGGTGCCGGCGGCGGGCGAGGGCGCCGTGCTGGAGCTGGCGGTTCCGAACGGATCCCGGTTCCACAAGGATCAACTCAAGGACCGTGGGAACATGCGCCTGATGGAGAGGGCAGCGGGTGAGATCTTCGGCGGACGGGTGAAGTTCGCCTTCACGTTTGGTGACGCGCCACAGGAGAGGAACTCGTCACGCCGCGGCGAGGTCAGCATCAGCGAGGAGACGGCCGAGGATCCGGTGGTTCGGAAGGTCCTCGACATGTTCGGCGGCGAGATACGAGGGGCGCGAAGAGAGGAGCAGTAGCGAAGATGACAGGCGGACTCGCGAAGATGATGAAGGAGGCGCAGAAGCTGGAGAAGCGTCTCGCTGAGGTTCGGAAGAAGCTCGGGGAGACGACGGTCGAGGGCAGCTCGGGGGGCGGTGCGGTGAGCGTTATCATGAACGGTCAGCGCGATGTGCTAAAGGTGTCGGTGAGCCCTGGTGTGTTCGAGGACGGCGATGCCGAGATGCTCGAGGATCTGTTTCTCTCCGCAGTGCGCGACGCGAAGCAGAAGTCGGACGAACTGGCCTCCGCGGAGATGGCTAAGGTGACGGCCCCAGGATTCCCCACGGAGCTTCTGTAGATACGAACCGGAGCAGCGCTTTGTCACTCTTCCCGCCCTCTCTCGAGCGATTGGTTCTGATCCTGGCCCGGCTGCCGGGCATCGGTAGGAAGTCCGCGACGAGGATAGCACTGAAGCTAGTGGCCTCATCCGAGACCGACTGCAGGGAACTGGCCAGGGTCATAGTCGAGGCCAGTGAGAGGACCATCGGTTGTTCGATCTGCGGCGCCCTCACGGAGTGTGACCCCTGTGGCATATGCGCGGATCCCCGGCGCGAAAGCAGCGTCATCTGTGTCGTCGAGCGGCCGAGCGACGTCATTGCCTTGGAGCGAACCAGCCGGTTCCGGGGGAGGTACCACGTTTTGGGTGGGCTCCTGTCTCCGCTTGATGGCGTCGGGCCCGAGGACCTCAGGCTGGACTCCCTGGTCGCGCGGGCACGAGGGGACGATATCTCCGAGATCATCCTGGCGCTGAACCCCACGGCCGAAGGCGAGGCCACGTCACTCTACCTCGCGCGACTGCTGACCGTAACTGGTGTTCGGGTCACCAAGCTCGCCAGTGGTATACCGGTCGGAGGAGACCTGGACCTGGCAGACGAGCTGACCCTTGGAACGGCGCTGGACGAGCGAAGAGAGCTCTGACGCGTGAGTCCTCCATTCTCTTCCCGGGTGGTCTCCGGCCCGGCGACATCAGCAGGGCACGCCCCCCACACGACCCGGAAAAGCATCCCTTTGAGCTTGACCCGCCCCGGAAGCGGTGCTAGCGTGATTATTCGATTTGTCTGCGCTATCGGGAAACGAGGCGAACACCTGAAGGAGGCGGACGGATGCCGCAGATGACGGAGATCCGCTGGCATGCAAGGGGAGGCCAGGGAGCGAAGACTGGTTCCCTGCTTCTCGCACAGGCAGCGGCGATGGAGGGGAAGTACAGTCAGGGGTTCCCGGATTACGGGCCCGAGCGTATGGGCGCGCCCATGCGAGGGTTCACGAGAATCAGCGACGAGCCGATTCGTTTGCACTGCGCGATCTCTGAGCCTGAGATGGTGGTGGTGTTGGACGACACGCTGCTCAGTATGGTGGACGTCGTTTCCGGCACGCCGGTGGACGGCGGCTTGATAGTCGTCAACACGCTGAAGAGCGGGGCGGACGTGCGAAGGGAACTGAAGCTCGAGGGCCGCAAGATCTTCACGATCGACGCGACCGGCATCGCCATCAACGAGATCGGACGACCCATTCCAAACGCGCCGATGCTCGGGGCACTGATCAAGGTCTCGGGCCTGCTGTCGCTTGACACCGTCAAGGACCAGCTGACGAAGAAATTCTCTCACGGTTTCAAGCCAGAGGTTCTCGAAGGCAACCTCCGGGCGATCCAGAGAGCCTACGAGGAGGTGGTCGCGGAATGAAAGAGAGAGGCTGGACTGAGATACCGCCAGGAGGCATCATCGAGGAGGCTGGCAACGCCGTCGCCTATGAGACAGGTTCCTGGCGCACCTATCGGCCAGTGTGGGACAGCGAGACGTGCATTCACTGTCTGAGGTGTTGGGTGGCGTGCCCCGATTCGTCCATCGAGATCGCCGACGGCAAGGTCACGGGCATAGACTACGACCATTGCAAGGGGTGCGGGATCTGCAGCTTCGAGTGTCCGGTAGACCCCAAGGCGATACAGATGAAGCTCGAGACCGACATCGCCAAGGAGTAGGCTCGGGTCGACCGGGCCCAACTCAAGCGAATCAGAAGGGAGATTTGAGAGTGGCGAGGAGACTGATCCTGACGGGCAACGATGCGACCGCGGAGGCGATGCGGCAGATCGCTCCCGATGTGGTCACCTGTTTTCCCATCACCCCGCAGACCGAGTTGATGCACAAGTTCGCGGAGCACGTGGCTGATGGAGACGTGGACACCGAGCTCGTGCTCGTTGAGTCGGAGCACAGCGCGATGAGTGCGGCGGTGGGGGCGGCTGCGGCCGGGGCGAGAGCAATGACGGCAACGGCGGCGAACGGACTGGCGCTGATGTGGGAGATAGTCTACATCGCGGCTTCCTACAGGCTGCCCATCGTCATGCCGGTGGTGAACCGCGCGTTGTCGGGGCCCATCAACATTCACTGTGATCATAGCGACACAATGGGATGCAGGGACACGGGGTGGATACAGCTCTACTCCGAGAACGCGCAGGAAGCGTACGACAACACCATCCAGGCCTTGAGGATAGCTGAGCACCCGGACGTTCTCTTGCCGGTGATGGTGACGTTCGACGGGTTCATCCTCAGCCACACGGCCGAGATCCTCGAGGGGTTGGAGGACGCGGAGGTCAAGGACTGGATCGGGACGTACGAGGCGAAGTACTCGATCCTGAATACGGACGACCCCGTGACGATGGGCCCGCTCGATCTCCAGGACTACTACTTCGAGCACAAGCGGCAGCAGGTCGAGGGAATGCGGCACGCACCCGCCGTCATCAGAGATATCGGGCGTGCGTACGGCGAGCTGTCCGGGAGGTCCTACGACCTCTTCGAAGCATACAGACTTGAGGACGCCGAGTTTGCGGTAGTGGCGCTGGGTTCGACGTGCGGCACTACGAAGGTGGTCGTGGACGAGTTGAGGGAGCAGGGCACAAAGGCCGGGCTCCTGAAGATCCGCTCGTTCCGGCCGTTCCCCGAAGCCGAGATAGCAGAGGCCCTTGGGAACGCCAAGGCGATAGGGGTACTCGACAGGTCTATATCGTTCGGCGCACCGGGTGGTCCCGTCCACAAGGAGATCAAGGCGGCCCTCTACGGGACGGGTCGTGAGATCGGGATCGTCAACTACATCTACGGCCTCGGTGGACGCGACATGTCGGTGAACGACATCAAGACGGCCTTCGCCGGACTCGAGAAGGTGGCACGCGAGGGAACGCCAGACGACAATATTCGGTTCCTCGGACTGAGGGGCGAGGGAGGAGTGTAGCATGCCAGGTCTCAAGCAACTGGCCGAGCGCGAGGAACTGATGGCCGGAGGGCATCGTGCCTGCGCGGGCTGCCTGCCGATGACGGCAATGAGACAGATCCT